>CAZHNW010000058.1:0-23040 GCA_964534225.1 uncultured Leptospirales bacterium
AGGGCACTTTATGCATCGAACAATAACCGTCTGTCAAGACTTATTTTGGGGTGTGGGGGGAAGTTTAACTTCCCCCCCCCAGGGGACTTCTATCGGAAAATGGTATCACTGAGGCCGATATGGGGCATTTCTCCGGCAGAGGGGGTAAAAAAGGCACTGACCTGAAGAATATGTGAAGGGTTGCCCCTCTCGATTTTTTTACCCGTCAGGATGTTGAGGGCAGCCTCGTTATGCTGCAGGTCAAGGCCAAAGGGGTGCCTGAAAACCATCTGGTATGAAAAGGGAAGGGCCATCTTGTAGAGGGCACGTGTTTTTTCTCCCAGCTGAATGGCCGCTTCGACAGGGACTGCCGCGGCATTGGTGACTGGCATCCAGTGATGCCAGCTGTGGGGAGATCCTCCCACGAGGAAGTCAGGGCCCACGGCCATTGACTGGATGGGGACAGGTTCATAGTCAACGAGGAGGAGACGTGCCTGGTGGGCATGGGCATTAATGCTGCGCAGGTGGTTCATACGTATCGAAGAGAATGTATGTTTATGGGGATCGCGCAGATGCAGGTCATAGAAGGACATTCCGCTGAGTTCCTGCCTGTCCTGGAAGGTGATAGTGACATGAATGCCGATGGAGCAGAATCTTTTTTCCTCTGAAACATTTTTATAGGAAAGGGCCCTCAGGTGCAGGGGTGTGCCAAAGGCTTCAACTGTCTTATTATCAAGGTATGAAGCAGCACTTCTACAAAGGAGCGCTGCCGCCTCTTCGTTGTCCCAGTTGTCGGGGAAAAGGTGCTGCGCCGTTTTCTGCAGTAGTTCTTCGACGCTGAATATGAGGCTCTTAAAATTTTTCTGGCCCTGCTTGACTTTTTTAATAACTGCCATTTTCAAAGACCTCCCTTTGTTATAAGGCGTAGTACCCCAAAGTATGCCTCGAGGATTTTATTTGCTGGAATAGAAGACCCAGTGTGAGATAACCTCCTGCGGGGTCCCGAGGGGACTCCTTTCTGCTGTGCCGTATTCGGTACTGCTGAAGATTGAAAAGTAATTCTTCAGTTCCTCTTCACTGTAAAAAGCAGTAACGGTGCCGGCTATATCATTCAGCTCTGTCTGCCAAACATTGTTGCCAAGGTGTTTTCCCCGTTTCATGTAAGTGTCATTGTCCCTTCTGAGTGTTCCCACAAAGAGACCATTATCGCTGAGAATACGTGACACCTCTTTCAGCATGAGTGGCAGGTCATTCTTCGGCGCGTAGTGGAGAGAGCCCCAGGCAACGACGAGGTGGCATGAGCGGTCGCGTAAAGGAAGGGCACGGTTGTCTCCCTGGAAAAGAAGGCCCCCTGTTTCTTGTGAAAGTTCAAGGGCGCGAATACTGTTATCACTTCCCACTATGGTGGAAAAACCAAAATCCTTCAGCAGGGCAAGGTGCCGGCCGCTGCCGCAGCCGAGATCAAGGGCGACAGGAGACTGCCACGCCCCCTTTTCTCTGAGGGCCCTTGCCAGGAGCCTCACAAGGTTCTCATCGGGGTAGGTCAGTTCTGATTTTTTTCTCTGGTAATGTTCCTGCCATGTTCCCATGAGTTATTCTTTTATCCTGATATTGAAAGATTCGATGGCATTTTCTGCACAGGCCAGTGCCTCTTCAACATTTTTGCCCAGAGTAATAACGACACCAAGACGGTCATGGTTATTCTCAGGCACAGAAACGGAAGAACCGATTTCTTTGAAGATACGTGAAAAAATGACAGACCTGTTGCGTCGCGGTTTCTCAGGGTTATAAGAAAGGAGGCGCCCCCCCGGGCCGGTAATGTAACGAACAACAACGGCCTTGCGGGGCTTTTTGGCCTGCGGGGGTTTGAACCCTGTTTGTGTCACTGACCTGATTGCCTGGGCAATAATGTTATATCCTGTTCGTGCCGGTACTGCAATGTCGCTGAGAAATTCACCGCCAAATTCCGGGACCGCTTCGATGACATGAATTCTGCCGTCTGTTGTAATGATGCATTCAATGATGAGGGGGGTGCTTTTAAGCCTGAAAATATCAGTTATTTTTTGACCCGTGTTAATGAAATCCTCTCTGCGGTGAAAGTAGCGTGACGGTGATGAATGAATAAGGTCGACAAAGGATGTACCATCAGATACGGTTTTGTCTGTTACATCAACAAGGTAAAACTTCCCCGCATCGACAAGACCGATAATGATTACTTCATCACCTGTAATAAATTTTTCATAAATGAGGTTCTTTTTTTCTTTTACTGAGGGCCAGTTTTTTTTAAGGTCCGCCGGTGAATGCAGCAATGTAACACCTTTCTTGGCGTGTCCCACAACGGGTTTGCAGATCATGGGAAAATGGTGTCGGGGTAATTTATCAATTTTGCTGCGGGGGGGAAGTTTAATCGTCTCAGAAGCAGTAATACCCCCTGCTATAAAGGCTTCTTTCATGAGGTTTTTATTGATAAAACGTTCACTTTCTTTGAAGGGGATGTACGGTATATTGAACTTTTCTGACAGGTAGGCGGAAGTTCTGATTGCTTCACCGTATGACCTGGTAAGTATTCCTGTAATTGTTCCATCAAAGAGTGTTTCGTTCAATTTTTGATAAATGACAGCTCGGTCACTGATAGACTCCTGGATTTTCAGGTCACAGCCGAGGAGACCGGGGGCGGAAGTATTCTGGTCTACACCGATAACATGAAAGCCGAGTTTACGGGCTTCCTTTATCAGGGGTATCTGGTTGAGACCGGCTCCGATGGAAATAAAGAATTTTATTTCAGAATTATTTTTTCTTTTTTTAAACATCTGGCTATTAGTATTTGATTTATTTCGGCCCCTTTGTACAAAGGTATCAACGTCGGTATGACTGTGGCCAATACTACAGCTTTATTGACTAAAACGTCAATCAGTTTATACATATTTGCGTATTTAGATTTAAAAAGTCATCTTCTCTCTCGCTTCGAAAATGTCTTCTTTTTGTATAATAAAGGAAACCTGTTAATTTTCAGTTGTTTCAGGCCGATTTAAATAATGGTTTACAAAGGAGCACTTCTGTTATATATTTAATGCAGCGGAGAAAGATTATACTGTAAACCCGGTAGCCGGTAAACAAGGAGATGTTTAACACATGCAATGCGAGCGCTGCAAAAAAGCCGAGGCTTCGATCCATTTGACAGAGATTATCAAGGATGTTAAATCTGAAGTGCATCTTTGTGAAAAATGTGCCCGGGATATCGGCCTCAATACGAAAATTTCCGGGTTTTCTCTCTCCGTGCCAGAAATGCTTTCATTTCTCGAAGTGAGCGAAGTTCCAAGAACTGAGGAAGCAGGTACCTGCGGAATCTGCGGGACACGATTCGTCCAGTATATGAAAGAAGGCAGACTCGGTTGCAGCGACTGTTATCACTACCTGGGAGATTCCCTTTCCTCTGTGATCAAGAGTTATCACGGAAGTACCCGGCATGCGGGCAAGATACCGCACCAGTTCAGAGATATCGGCAGTGGACTCAAAAGAAAAGCAGAACCACAGCATTTGTCCATCAGGGACATGCAGATCAAACTGGACGAAGCAGTATCCGATGAAAGGTTTGAAGAGGCGGCATTGCTGCGTGACAGGATCAGGCAGGCAATGAAAGGATAATTAAGGGAAGGTTCTCAGTGTTTGACAAGAGTGAATTGCTAAAACAGGGTTTCTGGTCTGAGAAAGGCCCCTGCAGTGACACGGTTATTTCGACACGAATACGTTTTGCCCGCAACGTACAGTCTGTACCCTTTCCTGAAAAAAGCGCTGAAAGCGAGAAGCGAATCATCTATGACATAGCAGAAAAGTTTTGTAATGTTACGGCAGGAGGGGACGCGCGTGAATTGATTGATCTTGACCATCTCTCTCCTCATGAAAAACGCCTGCTGCGCGAGATGAATTTTATTACTGACGAGATGGAAAAAAGGAATAACTGCGCTGTTGTTATCGATCGTGAAGGGCGCTATTCCATTATGATCAACGAAGAAGACCATTTTCGTATCCAGGTAATTTTTCCCGGCCTGCAGCTGCGTGAAGCATATGAAAGAGCCGACAGAATCGATGACCAACTCAACCAGATCGTCCCCTATGCCTTTACCCATGATCTGGGATACCTCACTGCATGTCCGTCAAATATTGGTACCGCTATGAAGGCATCGGTTCTGATGCATCTTCCCGTCCTTACTTCCCTGAAAAGGATCCCTGAACTTTCTGATGACCTGAGAAAGGAGAGCGTTGAGTTCAAGGGAACAAACGGTGCAGGTAATCGTACCATGGGGTGTATATACCAGGTTGCAAACCGTATTTCCCTGGGACAGTCCGAGGTTGATATCCTTGAATTTCTTGACGGTCTTGTAAACCGCATCATTGATCTTGAAGATGAGGCGCGTGATGAGTTTATCGCTCACCACAGGGAAGAGGTGGCTGATCGTATATTCAGGTCTTTCGGTATGGTTCAGTATGCGCGCCGTATGAGTTATGCAGAAGCAATGGAACACCTTTCCAATATCAGGCTTGGAATTATTCTTGGAATGATAAGAAATACTGAATTGCATTTTATCAATACAATGATGGTGAACTGTCAGTATGCACACCTGAGGGATATCTACGAGTATGAGTTTGCCAGCAGCGTTGAAGGGGACATCTACCGCAGTGAATATCTGCGTATGAATTTTAACAGCCCGGAGTCTGACTGATGTTTGAATTTACCAAGAGATCACGAAAAGTCCTTGAAGAAATGGCACAGGCCGAGGGGCGCAGGATGAATTCTGATAACCTCGGTCCTGAACATATACTGATGGCTCTTCTTAATGACGAAGATTCTGTTGCCGCCAGGATAATGAAAAACCTGGGGATTAATTTCGAACGCCTGAAAAAGGAAATCGAACAGTCCGTCAAGCAGTCAGGCACCACTATAGTTCTGGGGAAGATCCCGGTAAGCCCCCGTTATAAGAGAATAATCGAGATATCAAAAGAAGAAGCACGCAAGCTGAAAAATTCTTATATCGGGACAGAACATCTTCTCCTCTCCATTTTCAGGGACGGGACATCCACCGGCCTTGAAAATCTTGGGAAGGCCGGAATCGATTATAATGTCATCAGGAGTGAAATCCTGAGAGTCCTCGGGGTAAAGGTCAACACTGACAAGGGAACAAAACCGAAATCTCTCGCAAAACCCCCGGCCCTTGAAGAATTTTCACAGGACCTGACACAGATGGCGGTTGATAACCGGCTGGACCCCGTTATCGGCCGGGAGGAGGAGACGCGTCGAGTCATACGCATCCTGAGCAGAAAACGTAAAAATAATCCCATCCTTATCGGAGAAGCAGGTGTGGGTAAAACCGCCATTGTCGAGGGTCTGGCGCAGAAAATTGTAAACCGTGAAGTCCCTGAACCGCTCCAGAAATGCCGGGTCATCTCTCTTGATATGGCCGCTATTGTGGCAGGCACAAAGTACCGGGGAGAGTTCGAAGACAGGCTCAAGAAAATAGTTGAGGAAATAAAGGAGCAGGATAATGTTATCGTATTTATCGATGAAATTCATACTATTATCGGGGCCGGCGCCGCAGAAGGTGCCATTGACGCAGCCAATATTCTCAAGCCCGCTCTGGCGCGGGGAGAACTCCAGTGTATTGGCGCCACAACCCTGAACGAATACCGTCTCCATGTTGAAAAGGACGCCGCCCTTGTACGTCGTTTTCAGGCAGTTATGGTAAACGAGCCGGGCACGGATGAAAGCGAAGAAATTCTTGCCGGCCTGAAGGAGCGCTACGAGGAACACCACAAGGTAAAATATGAAGAGGCTGCCCTCAGGGAGGCTATTAATCTTTCTGACCGTTACATCCATGACCGTTTTCTTCCTGATAAGGCCATAGATATTCTTGATGAGGCAGGGGCAATGGCACGGCTCGGCAACTTTGAGCGTCCCGTGGAGATTACCAGTCTTGAGAATGAAATTGAAAAACTCAACACCAGGAAAAATGATCTCGTTATGCACCAGGAATATGAGCAGGCCGCTGCGGTTCGGGACGAAATTATCGAAAAGAAAGAGGAACTGGGAAAAAAACTTCACGACTGGAATGAAAAAGAAAACGAATACGCTATTGTTGTCGATTCGGATATAATCGCGGCTGTTGTGGCGGAAAGTACCGGTATCCCCGTTGAAAGCATAGAAGAATCTGAATCTAAAAAACTTCTGCGTATGGAAGACGAGCTGCACAAAAGAATAATCGGTCAGGACGGGGCGATTTCAGTCATATCCCGCGCCATCCGCCGTTCCCGTGTCGGCCTGAGCGGTGACAATCGCCCCCAGGGGTCTTTTATCTTCCTCGGTCCCACGGGAGTGGGAAAGACCGAACTTGCCAAGGCCCTGGCGGAGTTTCTTTTCAGCGATGAGAGAAGCCTGGTGCGTCTCGACATGTCTGAATACATGGAAAAACACAGCATTTCACGTTTGATCGGATCTCCTCCCGGGTACATCGGATATGATGACGGGGGACAGCTTTCTGAAAAGATACGGCGAAAACCCTATTCCATTGTTCTCCTTGATGAGATTGAAAAGGCACATCCAGATATTTTTAACATCCTGCTCCAGATACTCGATGAGGGAGAACTGACAGACAGCAGTGGTACTACTGTAAGTTTTCGTGATACCATTATTATCATGACATCAAATATCGGCAACAGGGAGTTCAACAGGATTTCCCGTATGGGCTTTACTCAGGGATCAGATGTTGAAAATAACGAGGAAAAGGTTTCAGATGAATTGAAAAGAGTTTTCAGCCCTGAATTTTTGAATCGCGTTGATGAGGTGGTCTTTTTCCATAAGCTTGATAAGAAACATGTTAAACGCATTGTTGACCTTCTTCTCGCAGAAGTAGCCGCAAGGATGGAACGAAAAGGCATAGAGATTTCTTATACTGATTCACTGCGTAAGATGATTGTCAGCAGGGGATTCAGCGAGGTCTATGGTGCCCGCAATCTGAAAAGAACCATACGACGTGAAATCGAGGACCCCCTGGCGCGGGAACTCCTGACCGGCAGGTATAATACCGCCTCTTCTATGCAGGTGGCAACACGCAGTGGTAAAGTCAATTTCAAGGTTCTTAAAGAGAAGTCCCCCGGGGATGGTTTACCATCCGGCAGTGAGGGAACAGTAGATCATTCCAGCGGGGAAGTTGAAGAAAAGGCCGGCAAAACAACAGGATAGTTACCTGGCCTGGTAAATTTTCACATCGAAATGACCCTCATTTATCGTAACCTGCTGAATGTTTTCTTCGGGAAGTACCCAGTTACCTTCCATGTCTTTTTCGTGAATCAGGAGAGTGCCTGAAAATGTGCCGGTGATTCTTCTTCCATACCCTTCAAAGGACGTAATTGAAAGTTCGAATTCTCCCTCCTTGAAGCGGTAATCAAAATCAGCCCGTGCATATTTTCCGTCCCATGCCGCTGAGAGAAAAAGATAGCGGGGAAGAAGTTCTGTGCCGAGATCGGGGTCATAAAACCACTGGTCCCATGTGCCGGTAGCCTGGTAGGGGATCGAGACAACAATTTCTTCAATTTCATCGCCGATAAATCTCTTCCCGAAAATCTGGGTAATGGTAGTATTATCCTGGCTGATAACCTGGCATACCGCGGCACCGAAGGGGTCATTGCTGGAGCTGCTGCTTTCGTCATATTTTATGAATTCGAAATTTTCTCCCTCGAGACTGAAGGAAATGGTCCCTTCAACGTTAACCTTTTCCCTGCCTGCATTGTCGCAGGCTACTGTAAAAAGAAGCAGTATTGCAAGTGCAGCGTGTAATTTCATGATAGTTTTCCCTCCCGTTATATCTGGAATTATAGGGTGATTAGCGGTAAAATTCAAAAAAATTATACAGACTCTGCGAAAAAAAGAGGATTTTAATGAATCGGTTTGATACTGAGTAGCAGCTTTGAAAAAATTTTATTTCTGATCTTGACATAAAAACAGGGGCGATGTATATTGTTTACAAATACTAAAGGTTATTAAGTATAATTGAAGAATCAAATACAGTACTGTTTTGGCGATAAGTTGAGGGAAGTTCGGGAACGCAGGGGCCTTACCCTGAAATCTGTTGCCGGGAAGGCACATGTAAGTGAGAGTCTTGTTTCACAGATTGAACGCAACCGTGTCTCCCCTTCAATCGATACACTGCTGCATCTTGCAGAGATACTGGAGATTGATCCCGATTATCTTTTCAGGGACCTGCGTAAAAGTAAAAGGGTTGACCTTGTCCGTAAAGAAGAGGGAAGAAGCATCTCGACTCCCCAGGTTACATACCGCCAGCTTTCGGGCATGCCTGACCGTTCAGAGGAATATTCAGTGGAGGCCTTTCTGATGGATATCGAAGAAGGGTGTGAAAAGGGCAGCCAGGAGTACGGCCACAGGGGCAGGGAATTCGGCTACATACTCAAGGGAAAAGGGAAACTTTCCTACGGGGCTGATTCCTATGATCTCAGGGAAGGGGACAGTATAGCCTTTGCATCGGACACGCCCCATGTTCTGGTCAATACGGGAAAGGGCCCACTCAGGGCCCTCTGGGTGATAACACCCGCGAGAAATATTTTTGGAGAATAACAGGCATGGTGCATAACTGGCAGTGAATAGAGTGTCCGCCCTGATTCAGGCGGAACAGATATCCTCTTTCTCCAGATTTGCAGCACGTCTAATAGAATAACAGGGATAAATATATGGGAAAAACAATTGCAGAAAAAATTTTTGATGCTCACAGGGTCGATGAGCTGGCCGGAGATATTCATGTCCTGAAACTTGATGCGGTTTTCTGTCATGAAATAACCACCCCCATTGCCATCAATGATCTGGCCGCACGCGGCAAGGATCGGGTTTTTGATTCCTCCCGTGTAAAGGTCGTCATTGACCATGTAACACCGGCAAAAGACACGAAGACTGCCATCCAGGGCAAAACCCTTCGTGACTGGGCGCGCCGTAATGATATCAGGGATTTTTTTGATATTGGACGCAATGGTGTCTGCCATGCCATCTTTCCCGAAAAGGGATTTTCCCGCCCGGGATATACAATCATCATGGGAGACTCACATACCTGTACGCACGGGGCTTTTGGCGCCTTTGCCGCAGGTGTGGGCACCACCGATCTTGAAGTAGGCATTCTCAAGGGCGTCTGTACTTTTAAGGCACCGAAAACCATGAAGGTGAATATAACCGGCTGCCTCAGGGATGGGGTCTATGCCAAGGATGTTATTCTCGCCTTTATCGGTAAAGTTGGTGTCAATGGTGCCACCAACAGGGTTATTGAATTTACCGGTCCTGTTGTCGATGCCATGTCAATGGAATCACGAATGACTCTCTGTAACATGGCCATTGAGGCAGGGGGAACCAGTGGTGTCTGTTATCCAGACATGACCACCGTGGAATATCTCTGGGATTTTATCAAAGACGAATACGCGTCAAAGGATGAGGCCCTCGCCGATTACCGGAAGTGGATATCAGACAATGATGCCACATACGAGGAAACAATTGATTTCGATGTTTCAGATCTCGAGCCGGTTACCACCTTCGGCTATAAACCTGACCAGGTCAAAACTGTGAATGAAATGCAGGGCGAAAAAATCGATCAGGTCTATATCGGTTCCTGTACCAATGGGAGAATCGAAGACCTGCGCATTGCTGCTGATGTCCTCAGGGGTAGAAAAATCAGTGATTCCGTCAGGGGAATCGTCTCTCCCGCTACACCTGAGATTTTTAACAGGGCCCTTGATGAAGGAATCATCAAGGTATTCATGGATGCCGGTTTTGTTGTTACCAATCCCACCTGTGGCGCCTGTCTCGGCATGAGCAACGGCGTGCTGGCACCTGGAGAGGTGGCTGCATCTACCACCAACAGAAACTTTAATGGACGAATGGGAAAGGGCGGAATGGTCCATCTCATGAGCCCCGCATCGGCTGCGGCTGCGGCACTGGCAGGGCATATAACCAACTCCAACCTTTATAAAGGAGAATAATAACAAAGATGAAAACATTCAAAGGAAAGGTACTGTTTCTTGACAGGTCCGATATCAATACTGATGAAATCATTCCGGCTAAATACCTCACAGAGTCAACCAGGGAAGCCTTACAGCCTTATCTCCTTGAAGACCTGAAACTGGATGGCTTTGATGTTGAAAAAGACTTAAAAGATGCCAGGGTTATCGTGACCCGGGCAAATTTCGGCTGCGGTTCTTCCCGTGAGCACGCCCCCTGGGCCCTTGAGGTTAATGACATCAACCTTGTGATTGCAGAGAATTTTGCCAGGATATTCCGGCAGAACATGTACAATTGCGGCATGATGGCAGTTGAACTTCCTGCAGAAAAAATAGAATATTTATTTAAAACCTATGCCGGCCGAGAGGTGGAAATTGAGGCTGACATCGCCGCCGGGACTTTTATTATAAAGAGTGAAGAGAAAGAGGAAAAAATCGATTTTACCATCTCCGATTTCGACCGAGACCTTGTCGAGGCCGGGGGATGGGTCGAATATGCTGACGAAAAATATTAAAAGCCTTAACGGCTGCGCCGGATGTTTTTCCCCTCGGTAATGGGGCCGCTGGCAGTAAAGGGGATGATGAACCATCGTCCCCTTTTATATTTTTCGAGGCCGAGACGTACCGCCGGTGTGGGGAGGTCCTGTATGAAATTGCCGGTGAATTCAAGGCTGATTTTCACGCCTTGTGCAATGAGCTGGTTGTCGATGATCCCCCGCATTTTCAGGCGTATGTCATCAGAATTGAACACAAATGAGTTGATGCGGTAGTTGTCCCTGTTGAGAGAGATGTTACCGTATATGGTGTTGAATTCAAGGTCTTTCAACTTGTATTTCAGCTCTGAGAGCCATATCCCGAGTCCGTTCTGGATTCCCGTGTTGGCAATTTTCCCTCGTGCGATCTGAAATTCGATCATTCCCTTCATGTGGGTGAGAAGATCGCCGCTGCCAATGATGTAGGAGAGGCTTCCATTGCCGGTTCCGATCCCGAAGAACCGGTTTTTCAGTTTTTCATGCAGGTTGCCAAGCTCCTGTATTTTAATGCCTTTGAAATGAAAGGTGAGTGATGCTTCCGCGTTATCTGTGGAAGATATAACAGCACCACGTCCCGTGACGGCTCCTTCGAGAAGACTGGTTTTCCACTGCCTGATGGTGATTTTGTTCCCGGAAATTACATAGTTTACCGCCAGGTCATTGAGTTTCATGAGATCATAGGTGAAACTTCCCACATCGATTCTGCCCGTGATGGTGACAGGAATGTTAAAGGTAAATGAGGGCCTCTTCTGCGATGTTTTTTCACCTGGTTTTTGAGCACCCCTGTTCAGTGGGAAGTTAAAGACCGGGGCCTTGATATTAAGAAATATTTTTTCAAGGGAAGTATCAACAGACGCAACTGAGAGCCTGGCGCGGTTTCCCATGATGAGGGCGGGTATGTTTTCTTTCTTAAAGACATTGTCGGCGATGTTGAGTTCGGTTGATATGCCCCTTGCCAGCTTTTTTGTATAGTCGTAGCCGATATTTTCAAGTTTTAACTTTGAATTTATTTTTCTGTTCTGCCAGGAAAGATCCCCTTCGATTCTGCCGTAGAGTTTTGCCGGCACGAAACGGAACAGGGCCCTGATATCGGGTATCTGGCATGAAAAGTGGGATGCCTTCAGGTCAAGGAGTCTGCCTTCGAAAGAGAAGAGGACCCGCTCCAGGGTGGCCCGTGATGTATCCATCCTGGCCTGGACACCGGTAAGGTAGACTCTCCTTTTCTGCTGGTCTACACGGGCGAGGCCTTCCGCGTGTACCAGTTCAGGTGACGTGGTCAGTGTCGCCGTGGCCTTAACGCGCCCCTCTATGAGAACCGTTGCCTGTTCCTTGATACCCATGGGAGAACCTGGGGGAAATACCTGGAGTTTCAGGCCGGTTACTTTTCCCGTTACTCTCCTGTAAGGGAGGCCAGCGGGGTTTCGTGTCCATGCATATGTCCAGAGGAGGGAGGTGTTGTCGAGACCGGTGGTACCGGTAATTTCTACCTGCTTCGGTGTAATGGTAATGCGTATATCCGGGGTGACACGGCCCCTTTTATCGGGAAGATCAATACTGCAGCTTGTGATGGATATCTCTTTCTTTTTTTTCAGGTCAAGGAGAAGAAGAGCTGAAACGGTGTAAGTTCCCTTGAGAGGAGCGAGTTTTTCCTTCGGGTTTTCGATAGCAATAGCAGCATTGTTCAGGCGTATCTTGTCAATTGCTGTTTTGAAAAGGGGCGAAGTATCGTCTTTCTTTTTGCCTGAAAGATCTTTTAATATGTACTGGATGTTGCTGGTTCCAGACTCATCAAAGGTTATTGAAAGCTTGAGCCTGTTGAAATAGATATAGTCTATGGAGAGCTTACGGTTGAAAAGTTCCATGAGAGAAAAGCCGAGGCTTGCCTCTTCGGCACTGAAAAGGAGAGGGGCTTTTTCAGTCTTTCCATCGTAGAGGGAAATGTTTTGAAGACTCAAACCGCGGAGGCTGTACTCGAGGCGGCCGATGGTGATTTTTCTCTTGAGGGCATTCTCGGCCTTTTCGATTACCAGTTCACGGACCTTTTCTTCAGGGTAGAACTGAATAAGGGCAACAATCCCTCCTGCGGCAAGAAGAAGGATAATGGCAAGGGCGAAAAAGACGGCCTTAAAAAGTTTTATTTTTGCTCGCTTCACGCTTTCTTTCCAATGCAGCCTGCTTTTTAAAGAAATGAACGGTTTTTTCGAGTTCCTGGAGGTCAGTACAGATAATTTTGCCGTCTTCGAGTTTTATATGCTTGTCTTCGAGTACCTGGACCATGATGACATCTCCCTTGTCAGGGGGAAGGCCTACCATGTTAATGAGTTCCCGTGTACCGAATTCGAAATTGTGAGGCTGTTTAGGTTCAATTTTGATCTTCTGCTTGTCAATCTGTATCAGGAGGGTGTCGTATATTCTTCCAACATCAGATTTGATCATAAGGTTGTCAAGCTGACGATAGGCAGTCCATATACGTTCACTGAGAAGCTGTATCAGGCGCGTGGCAAGCTGAGGCTGAGCCTGTACCATCCCCTCGAAATTCGACTTGTTGATTGCGAGAACATGAAGATCACCAAAGGCTATTGCTGATGCGCTTCGGGGCTTGTTTTCCAGGAGGGCCATTTCACCAAAGATATCACCCGGCTTTAATACCGCCAGGAGAACTTCCTCATCGACAATTTTTGTTATCTTAACCTGGCCTGATTGGATAATAAAGAGTTCATTGCCCGGTTCATATTCGCTGAAGACCATGGTATTGTCAGGATAGGACCTGTTCATCTGTCCTTCAAGGGGGGAATCAGCTGCTTTGTAAGGGGCTTTGAGGGCCTTAAGTCTTTCAAGGGCCTGGTTTGTATAGCCGTCGTTGGGACAGTACTGAAGATAACGCTGAAAGGCATAGGTTGCATGCTTAAAGGCTTTCTTTTTGAGGTAGTATTCCCCGATTTTATAGAGGTTGCGCGGGTCTTCCTCGACCTGGTTTTTGAAGGTAAGGTTGGCAATGGCATGGTCGAACTCTCTCAGTTTTCGGCTGAAAAAGCGTATGATTTTCATTGCCACTGCGGGGTTTTTCTGGATAAGCAGCCCGAACATTTCTCTTTCAACAGATATAAGCGAAACGTTTTCAAGGGCTATAGCAGATTCTATGCGGGCGTGCCCGCTCATACATGAAATGACACCAAAAAAGTCACCGGGACCCATTATTGTATAGGGTTCTTCTGCGACAACAGCGTTTTCCTTGGTAACTTTCACCCTGCCGCTGCGGATGATATAGAAGTTGTGCGCGTTTCTCTTACCCTCGACAATTATAAAGGAATTGGCCAGATAGTTTTCTATTTTGAATTGCTGAGCCGTCATGTTGCTCCCTGTGTGTACGAAACATATTTACAAATACTTATTTAAAAATCGGCAGATATCAGGCCAATTTCGATAAAAATTCAGTGTCAGATCTGTCTTTCATCACATTTCCGGCGGTTATAAAAGCAGGGAATCCGTTTTATGGATGCCTGGTTTCGCCGGTCTAATGCAATGAAGCATAGTAGTTCTTACTGGTAACGTCAATTAAAATTCGGAAACAGAAATCATTCTATCAGTTTCTTTAAGCGGCTGAGTTCATTCAGTGCCTCCAGGGGGGTCACGTCGTCGAGATTAATTCCCTGTATGGCCTGTATAACCAGATGATTGGAGGCATTGAATATTTCAAGCTGTTCGCTCGATTTTTCCTCTTCGTCAGAAATGCGTATTTTCCCGCCGCTGTTTTTTTCAAGCTTGCGAAGTATTGTATCTGAGCGGTTAATGATCTGTTTCGGTATCCCCGCCAGGCGTGCCACATGTATGCCGTATGAACGGTCTGCGGCGCCGTGGACCAGCTTATGGAGGAATTCTACACCGTTGAGGTGTTCTTTTACCAGTACGTTATAGTTGACAATGCCTTTACGGCTGCCCAGCTGGGTCAGTTCATGGTAATGTGTGGCAAAGAGGGTACGTGCCTTTATATATCTCAGTATATATTCTACAACAGCCCAGGCAATGGAAAGACCATCATAGGTGCTGGTTCCTCTGCCGACCTCGTCCATGATAATGAGGCTGCGGTCCGTGGCATTATTCAGGATGCTGGCAGTTTCATTCATTTCCACGAGAAAGGTTGACTCACCCCTGGATATGTTGTCTGAGGCGCCAATACGGGTAAATATCCTGTCGACAAGGGTAAAGTTCGCCTCATGTGCGGGAATGAATGAACCAATCTGTGACATGAGTTGGACAAGTGCCGCAGTCCTGATATAGGTTGATTTACCCGACATGTTGGGCCCGGTGATGATCTGTATAATGTTTTTTTCTGAATCGAGATGAATGTCGTTGGGTACAAATACTTCTTTGGTATAATATTTTTCTACAACGGGGTGGCGCGCATCCTTTAACGAGGTAGTTCCCTCAGTGTTAAATACGGGGCGGTTAAAGCGGTTTTCCAGGGCTGAACGGGCAAGGGAGAGGTAGAGATCAATGATGCCCAGATTTGAAGCCAGTTCCTGCAGGTCTGACCGGGCCTCCAGGACCATTTCCCTGAGTTTATCCAGTTCTTTTTTTTCAAGGGCTGTAATTTTGTCCGCAGCAGAAAGGATGTCACTTTCAAATTTTTGCAGGGTCTCCGTGGTATAGCGCTCTGACCCCACAAGGGTCTGTTTGCGAAAGTATTCATCCGGGACATTACCTGCCTGTGCCTTGCTTACTTCGATGTAGTAGCCCAGTACCCTGTTATACTTGATTTTCAGAGTAGAAATACCGAGTTTTTCCTTTTCTTTTTCCTGGTAGTCGAGAATCCATTCCTTTGCGTTCGTTTTCAGGAGATAGAGCCGGTCCAGTTCTTCGCTGTAGCCCTCGCGTATCACCCTTCCATGGTCGGGACTCAGTGCCGGGTCATCGGCGATTATCCTGTCTATGGCATCAGAGAGGGCAGCGCAGTCAGGGATGTTCCCGGCACATTTTTGCAGCACCTCCGCAGGCTGTTCAGAAAGGGCCTCTTTTACCTTTCTGGCCCCGTAAATCGATGAGGAAAGGGCAAGAAAGTTACGGGGAAAGATACGGCCGAGACTGAAACGGGAGATGATTCGTTCGATATCATGAACATTTTTCAGCGTCTCCTGCAGAGATCCTGTCAGGTCATGGTAGTCATGGAGATACTGAACCGCATCAAGTCGCTCTTCTATCTCCTCTCTGGAAAGAAGGGGTTCAAGAATGGCCCTCTCAAGGGCACGTTTTCCCATGGCGGTTTTGGTATGGTTGAGAACTGAAAAAAGGGTACGGTTGCGGGAACCGTCCTGCTGGTTGTTTACCAGTTCAAGGTTGGAAATGGTGGCGTCATCCAGTACCATACGGTCTGATGAGAGAAGTTTTTTCGGGTGCTTCAGGTGATCAAAGGCCTGGCGGTGGGTCTCTTTCAGGTACTGCAGAATAGCCCCTGCGGCCAGTATATCCATATCTGTTTCAATGCCCAGGCCCCTGGTGCCGGCAACGTGAAACACTTCCTGTATTGTTTCTTTAAGGTAATCAGTATCGTAGAGCCATTCACTGATACGGTAAAGTGGGATGTCCCTGCTCCTCAGGTAGTCGCCAAACCGGTCATCGTCCTGTTCTTCACCGTCGGAAAAAACAGTTTCCCGGGGATTAAAGCGGGTAATTTCACCCCGAAAGAGATCAAGGGATTTCTCAATGGAAGAAAGATAAAAATCCCCCGTGGAAATATCAACAAAGGCGAGGCCTATTTCTTTTTTCCCGATAATTACCGAGGCAAGAAAGTTATTGTCATCGCTCTGCAGAAGATTCGATTCAATGACCGTTCCGGGTGTGACAATGCGTACCACGTCACGTCTTACCACGGTACCGCTGGAGGGTACCGCCTCCATCTGTTCACAGATGGCGACCCTTTTGCCCGCCTTTATAAGGCGGGCGATGTAACTCTCGCTGGCATGGTAGGGGATCCCGCACATGGGGATGTCGTTCTGCCGCGCCGTCAGGGCGATGTCGAGAATTTTCGATGCCTCTTCGGCATCTTCGAGAAACATTTCGTAGAAGTCGCCCATGCGAAAGAAGAGAATTTCATCCTGGTGTTTTTTCTTTATCTCCAGGTACTGTTTCATCATGGGGGTCAGTTTCTGGTTCATTTCTCTTCTCCATATATGTAATTGCCCCGGCCAGAGGCATCAATGCGGGCAATGGTGCCGTTTATCCCCATTTCCTCGGCAAGGCGTACCTTCAGGGCAAGGGCGCCACGCGTAGAGGGGAAACAGCCGATATAGTGGGTGTAGCCGTAGCGAGTCCTGAATGATTTTATAGAACCATATGGTTTGATGAGCCGGTAAATCCTGTTGCTGTCACCGAGGGTGTGCAGGGGGCCCA
Organism: uncultured Leptospirales bacterium; assembly: GCA_964534225.1. Classification (GTDB taxonomy): domain Bacteria; phylum Spirochaetota; class UBA4802; order UBA4802; family UBA5550; genus CAZHNW01. Next base: position 16,944 of record CAZHNW010000058.1, read on the forward strand.
CTGCAACGCTGTAACAGGTGCCGGTATTTTTATCCGGCAGGGGACGCTCCGGGGAAATATCGATAGAATCGGTTTTTTCAAGGATTTTTTGGTCGGGCACATAGGGGCTGCGTTTCGGGTTGCCTTTTTTCAGTTCTTTCAGGTGTTTTCGTGCCTCGAATGATTCAAGGGCGCGGGGATATTTTTCAACAAGGTCACTGAAGGCTGAAAAGGCCCTGTTGTTGTCTCCATGGTGGAGATAGAATTCACCGGTGAGAAAGAGTGCAGAGGGATAAACCTCGCTTTTTGTGAAACCCTTCAGGATTTCTCTCAGGGCATATATATAGGAGCGTGAATAGCCTGATTTTTTTCGTGCAATAGAGGCGAGCAGAAAGAGTGATCGTGCCATGTAGTGGTAGCGATGGTCGTTTTTTTGAAGTTCCCGGCAGAGTTTTTCGCCCCGGGAAAGATTTCCTGATTTGACAGCGCTGTGAGCGGCCATGAGGAGAAATTCAGATTTCAGGGGTGACCGGGGATAGCGCTGCAGTGCTGCTTCTGCAGCGGCGTGGAGGTTTTTCCAGTCCGAGCGGAGAAAGTATATCTGGCAGATACGGAATGAAACGAAATCATTTTTTCTGAAATAGCGGTAGTTTTTAATAATGACTTGAAAGCGTGACAGTGATCCTGAAACATCGGTATCATTTTCAGCCATGTAGAAACGGACGTCGGCGACGCGGCTGCTGCGGGGATATTTTTTGAGAAAGTATGCTCCCTTCTTGAGAACCGCAGTGTGGTTTCCCGCCCTGTGGAGGGATAGAATTTTGCCATAGAGGGAGCCTTCTCCTGCGGTTGCGGCATGTCCCGCAATGACCAGCAGCAGGGCCGTCAAAAGGGCATAGAGATGCTTCGGGTTATATTTTTTCTGCCTGAAGGGTAGAGCCATTGATCCCGGTGACCTGAACTGAAATTACCTTGCCTGTGTCGTCAGCGGTTCCCGGCACCACCACGGGGTGGTTCAGGAAGGTCCTGCCCATGATTTCACGGGAGGAATGTCTGCTGAGTTTTTCTGGTATCATTCTTTCTATTTTATCTATCCGGGCCTCCAGTTTTTCAACCGAAATTTTTCTCTGGAGGGAAATTAATCCATTGAGCCGGGCGATTTTCTCCTCACGGGTGAGACTTTCCTCCAGCAGGGCGGCTGGGGTACCTGAACGGGGAGAGTAGGCGTACATAAAGGCATCGTCAAAGCGGATCTGTTCAACCGCGCTGAGGGTTTCACGGTAATGTTCCTCTGTTTCGCCGGGAAATCCCACGATAAGGTCCGTGGAAAGGGAAAAATTATCGAGGTTTTGCTCCAGGGCCTCCACGATGCCGAAATAATGGTTCATGGTGTACTGCCGGTTCATTTTTTTAAGAACGGGGTCAGAGCCGCTCTGGAGGGGAAGATGAACGCTGCGGCTCATGTTCTCATTGTCGCGGATGACGGAGATAATCTCCCGGGAAAAGTCTTTCGGGTGGCTGGTGAGGAAGTTAAGGCGTTCTATGCCTTTGATCTGTGCCGTCTTTTCCAGGAGCCGGTAGAAGGGAATGTCATCTGAATCCTGGCCGTACTGGTTCACATTCTGTCCCAGGAGGGATATCTCGGTAATTCCTTCGGAAGTTATTTTGCGGATATGGTCGAGAATTTCTCCTGACGGGAAGGATATCAACTTCCCCCGCACAAAGGGAACGATACAGTAGGCGCAGAAGTTTTCACAGCCGTGGGTGATGGTGACCCATTCATGCCAGGTGCCGCTTTTATGGGCGGAAAGGATATCGGGGTGGAGCCTTCCTTCGAAATCATTCTCTGACTGTGACGTAAAGAGAAGATTATGAGGGGGAAGTTTGCCAAGGCTGCCGGCACCGCCTGCCTTTTGCAGTGCTTCGGTAAGTATCCCGCCCACACGGGGTGACTGGTAGGGGCCGATGACCATGTCGGCGAGGCCATCGTCAATGAGTTTACTGCCCAGGCGCTGTGCCATGCACCCCGCAACGATAATGATTCCTTGTTTTTTATGAATTTTATGCCGGTTCGAGGCGATACGCGCCGTGACCCTGTCCTCGGCGTGCTGCCGGACTGAACAGGTGTTGTAGACAACCACGTCTGCTTCCTGCACAGATGCTGCGGGCTGATATCCGGCTTCCTGGAGGGAGACTGCCATAAGGTCAGAATCGCTCCTGTTCATCTGGCAGCCGAAGGTTTCGATGAAGTAACTTCCTTTCACTGGGGATCCAGGCCTGCCTTGCGGTAGATGGCATCGATATTTTTGAGATAACGCTGCAGGTCAAAGATGACATCAAGTTCTTGTTTTGTTACCTTCGCGGCAATGGTTTCATCTTTTTCAGCCAGTTCCCGGAGGGTTCCTTCCTTCTTCCAGACCCTCATGGCCATGTCCTGGACGATTTGGTAGGCATCTTCGCGGGTCAGTCCCTTTTCGACGAGTTTTAAAAGAAGTGACTGTGAGTAGAAGAGGCCGCCGGTGCGGTTGATGTTATCCATCATGTTTTCAGGGTAGACGTGCAGGTTGCCGATGATAAAGATCATACGGTGCATCAGGTAATCCAGGGCGATGATTGAATCGGGGAGTACAACCCGTTCAGCGGAGGAGTGGGAGATGTCCCTTTCGTGCCAGAGGGTGATGTTGTCCAGGGCAACGTTCATGTTTGCCTTGATGACGCGGGAGAGCCCGGTGACACGTTCGCTGAGGATGGGGTTTCGTTTGTGAGGCATTGCTGAAGACCCCTTCTGGCCTTTTTGAAAGGGCTCTTCGATTTCACGAACTTCAGTTCTCTGGAGGTGGCGGATTTCAGTGGCGAGCTGGTCAAGTGAACCCGCGGCAATGGCCAGGGCTGCCATGAATTCTGCGTGGCGGTCACGGCTGATAACCTGTGTCGAAACCGGATCGGGTTTGAGGCCCAGGAGGGTGCAGACTTCCTCCTCTATATCAGGATCGATGTTGCTGAAGGTGCCGACAGCGCCGGAGAGTTTGCCGAAGGATATATTTTCTATGGCGCGTTCAAGGCGGTGGCGGCTTCTTTTGAATGTCTCGTGGTAGAGGGCCATCTTGACACCGAAGGTGGTAGGTTCGGCATGGACTCCGTGAGAACGTCCCATACAGGGGGTGTTGCGGTGTGCCAGTGACTGCTTTTTCAGGGCTTCAAGGAGAAGATCGAAGTCTTTGAGCAGTATTTCCCCTGACTGTTTCAGCTGTATGGAAAGGGCGGTGTCACCGATGTCACTGGAGGTGAGGCCGTAGTGGATGTGTCTTCCCGCGGGGCCCACTTTTTCGTTTACTGCAGTGAGAAAGGCGATGACATCATGGTGTACCTGGTTTTCGATTTCCAGTATACGGTTCAGGTCGAAGTCGGCTTTTTCTTTTATTACGGTAAAGTCTTCTTTAGGGATGATTCCTCTTTCTGCATAGATTTCACAGACAGCGATTTCAATGTCGAGCCATATGCGAAACTTGTTTTCCAGTTCCCATATGCGGGCAATCTCATCTCTTGAATAGCGTTCTATCATGGCTTTCTCGTCTCCAGGTGTATTTTTAAACAGTAATAAATATTCAGTATCGTATTTTTTTTAAATATATGATCGTTGTTAAGCAGGTGTCCATAAAAAATCAAGGGCAGCCTGTTGGCAACCAATAATTTTAACTGTTTTTATATTGAAATGGGTTCAAAGACTATTATACTTGACATAAGGGCTATCCCCATTGAATTAATAGGGATAGCCCCATTGATTCGATGGCAAAAATACCCATGGACTTTAAAGTGCGTATCACCCATGATAAAGTCAATAAAAATCAGGTGCATGAATTTTTGATTCTCCTCTGCACGGATGAATCATGACAGTAACCAGTGATATACACGCGGCTGATAATCAGGCCCTTTTTCTCCCCCTGGGAGGTAAAATCGGAGCCACCCGCAGGGTGGAGGGGTTGATCTTTGAGCTGGAACATACAAATATCGACTGGAAACATGTCGTTGAAGAATTTCGCTCCTACCTGTACGACTTTATCTATGATATCGTGCCCTATGCTGAAAGGGTCCTCCCCGTTATTTTTTTCTATCTCTTTGAAGCAGTAAAAAGAAAAAAAATGTCTGCTATCCGCAGCAGTGACACTTTTTTTGACCGATACATTTTTATTGTAAAAGAGCTTAAAAAAGGCAATGATGATTTTTCCGCCCTTGAAGAACATTTTGCCGAACACATTCCCTCTCTTCTTGAAATAATGACAAAGGAGTCTGATGAAGGCTATTTCTTCGGCAGTGTTAACAACCGGGTAAAGAATTTGGGGAGCGGCCTTCTGGAAACGGGGCTTCAGAGAGATCACATTATCATTTCAATGGGCTGTTTGTTAAAGAGACAGTACAGCCTTTACGTGGAGAGGTCAATTGTTATAACAGGTGAAGAGACCTGTTCCCTCAAGGAGAGACTGGAGGGAACAGGTCTCTATCCTGATCTCAGTCAATACGTGGAAACGCTTTCCTTTAACAATTATGAAAAGAATAAGGCCTCTCTTGAAGAAATATTTATTAATGACCCCGGAGGAGTACTGCGCCGTCACGAGGAACTGCTTGATTTCAACCATAACGCGCAGCAGTGGGAACAGGTCTGCCTTCTGGTAAAACGTTCCATCGAGGAAGGCATCCTTTCCGATGGTGAACAGATACTCTTTGTAATTTCTTTTATTATCAAAAAATCCCATGAGGGAGCCAACCGCGAACTGCAGCTTTTCATGTCCCGCACCGTTGCCTCAATATGTAATGTTCTTGTAGAGCGCCGTTACTATAAGATGCTGGGATCGGTTCTGGACCTGGTGATGCCGATACTTCTGAAGGAGATAGAAAACGAGGGAAATTTCAGTTCAGCCTTTTTAACAATTTACAACCTGGGCAAAACAATTATTTCATCACAGGTGATCTGGCTCATCGATTATTTTATTGATATCCTTGTTGAGGCGAGGTTCTGTTTTCCTGAATTTACCGGTGTTGCCGATGACTGGTCGGTCATGGTTAATGCCAGCCATCTTGAAAATATTCGTACCTGGATGCGTCTTATCGAACTCGATCCCCTTGCCACGCGAAAGCTCGCGGCCAGCCTGATTGTCAATCTCAAGCTGGGAGGGGTCTTTCTCAAGGACACCGATGTCTTTCAGAGAGACATTACTGAACTTCTCAACAGTGATTATGGAGACACATTTTACCTGATTACCTCTCTTGCCGCGGTGTTTCCCGCCTTTTACCATGATATCGGCGCCACGGGGAATATCAGGGCTTTTACTGAAAAAATTGATACCAACCATGAAATGAATGATCTCATTCATTTCATGCGTAAACAGGTCCATGTCGAATCCAGCAGCCGTACGGTTCTTCTTTTCCAGAAGGTTATGGATTTCTGGCTGAAGGGGGATAAAACGATCCTTGCGGGGCTTATTCCCACGGAGGTCTATGACAACCTGGACAGTTTTTATACAATGAGTAACCTCGCCCTGCAGCCATGGGCGCGTATTATCTACGAAGAGGCGCGAAAGCATTTTCCCGCTTTTAGTGACTATCGTTTCTGGGATTTTTTTGATGCTGTAGATCAGGATGAGTTTTTTGAATTTTTTGAAAGTAACAGGTTCGAGGGTGTTTCGAATGATGAATATGAAGAATTTCGACGCCACGTAGAGCATTATTTTAAAACGAGTAATATCACCGAGGTTAAGTCTATTCTTGAACATATTGCCTACATTTCAGGCATCGAAGATTCTGAACTGACTCTCGGGAAAATAATTTATGAGGTCTCTGATGATGAATTCAGAAAAATATTTGATGTTGTGAGCCAGTGTGACATCTCCAGGGTCAATGTGGAGAAGTTCATTACTTTGCTTCACGTATACAGAATGCTTTATGACAAGTATAATTTTTCTGATATCCGGGGTATCGAGAAACTCGAAATCTTTGCACAGGAGAACCTTTTTTCTCCACCTGATGGTTTCTTCCGGGTACTCCGGGAGAGTTCAAAGATCGAAGCAATGGAAGCACTTCTCTCACTCCAGGCGGAACTCAAGGAAAACATACTTCTCAACCC
>CAZHNW010000058.1:23050-26061 GCA_964534225.1 uncultured Leptospirales bacterium
AAAGGTTCGAGCCCCTTGACACAATAGAGTTTAAAAGACATATCGCCTTTGGCATTCCCTCCATGTACGGGTCGTACAAGGAGAAAAAATTCGACACATTAAAGGTCTTTTTTCATATCAACCTGGTTCGACTTTCTATATTCGAGAATATGCTCGATGAGATAACAGGCGATAATCAGGATACTCATATCGATTATGAACAGGTCACTTTGATTATTAAACTTTTTACCAGGGCCTTTGTCATCGACGGACTGGTAAACCAGGAGATGGTCACCATAGCGGACCTGTTTAATACACCCAATATGCGTATATCCCAGTATCGTGACGTGGTCAATTATCTTCTTACCATACACGGGGAAATCTCAGACCGCTTCAATGAAAGGTTCAAAGATGTATGCCGCGTCTCGGTAAAAAAAATCGGTATCGCCAGGATATCCGAGCGATTTATTCCCAACGGTCAGCCCCAGGACATCGAAACTATTACAGACCGTCTCCTGCGTGATCAGATCATGCAGTCTCCCCATCTGCAGCTTTTTGATAATTTTCTCATGTACCTTCGTGACAGGATTGCCGCAGACCAGAAGACGCGCGGCGACAGGATCTGCCTCAACCGCTGCACAGGCCGCGACGCGCGGGGTCATGTTGCTTTTGCCATTGAAAAATCAGGAAAGAAATCCGCACCAGACAGGGTCTATGCACCGGTCTGGGAGGTGGGGGGCAAGGCCCATGGTCTCCTTTTTGCGGTTAATACACCGGGAGTCAATGTGCCCCGGGGATTTATCATTTCATCTGAAGTCTATAAAAGGGTGCGTGACGGGAACCTGCGTAATCCCCGGTTTATTCGAAAGATCAGGCATGTCCTGAAAAAGTATATTGATGAATTCACAGGAGGGCGTTTCGCCAACAGTGATAACCCCATGCTGTTTTCCGTGCGGAGCGGCGCTGTTTTTTCCATGCCCGGCGTTATGGATACCATAACAAATGTGGGAATTACCCAGGATATCCTTGATTCAATGGCGCGCCATGATAAATGGTTTGCCTATGATTGTTTCAGGCGTCTCATCCAGGACCTGGCGATTTCTTCTTTTGAAATGGAACGAGGCATCTTCGAGAACCTGATGAATGAAGCCAAGGATGAAGCAGGCGTCACCTTGAAGGAAAAGATGACGGGAAAACAGATGGAAGAGTTGACCCTCAGGTACCGGTATGCCATTAACAGCTTTGGTTTTTCAGTGCCAAAAGACCCCTATGACCAGCTCATTCATGCCATCATTGCCGTTTATGAATCATGGGATTCAAATATTGCAAAGAATTACCGGCAGTATATCAATATCTCTGACCGCTGGGGTACCGCGGTGGTGGTTCAACAGATGGTTTTTGGCAATTATTCACCATTAAACATTACCGGTGTTGTGCACAGCCAGTACCTGGGCAGGGAAAATATCAGTCTCTTTGGCGAGTATAAGACACGGGCCCAGGGACATGACATTGTCAGCGGTGTGGCAAAGGTCTTTCCCATCAGCGAGGAACAGAAGAAGATATATGAAAAGTCGAGCCAGTATCCCTCGATGGAGCAGAAATTTCCCCATGTATATGCAAAGCTCTTTGCCCTGGTAAAGGAAATCCGTGATCGGTGGCGCAATGATGTGGAGATAGAATTTACCGTAGAGAATGATATTCTCTATGTGCTCCAGATACGTGGAATGACATCGCATGTTTTTACTGTTGAAACTATCAATGCCGCACCTGAAGATCTGGAAAAAAATTTACTGGGGCAGGGTCTTGCCGCTTCAGGAGGGGCTGTTTCAGGAAGGGTTGTTTTCGACATAGACCGGATCGACAGGGTGCGAAAAAAATATGAAAATGATAAGGTCATCCTTGTCAGGCCCGAGACAAATCCCGAGGATGTTATCGGCTTGAAAAAATCAGACGGCATATTGACCTGTATCGGCGGGATGACATCGCATGCGGTCCTTCAGATGCGGCGTCTCGAGAAGTCCGGTGTCAGTGATTTTTCAGCCATGAAGATAGATGAAGAAAAGAGGGTCGCTACTGTCTACGGCAATGGAAGCGGGAAAGAACCTGTCTCTATAGGTGAGGGCGATTTTATTACAATTGACGGCAATACCGGTTTTGTATACAGAGGTTTTTATCCAACACAATAATAAAAAGGGGGAGCGAACAGGTGTACTCCTGGGAACTTCCCCGACAGGGACTAAAGCTAAGAGGTTTTTACTATGAGTACTATATCACCGTCGGCACCAGTAGGTATTAACAGCATCGGCAGGATAGGAAAACTGCTGGTATGGGCATTCACGGAAAGAAAGAAACATGACGCAATTGTCATTTCAACGGGACGTGAGGTGGGGAAAACACTGGATGACCTGGTTACCTATCTTTCTTATGACTCAACATACGGCCCTTATTCGCGCTTTCTTTTCGGAGTGAGCGGGGGCGAAAGGGTAGACGTGCGTGACGGGCATGTCTATCTCAATGGCGTAAAGGTAATATGGCTCAATGATGATTCCTGTCGTGTACCGGGGAATATACCCTGGTCTGAAAATGGAGTGGAGCTGGTTTTTGATACGACAGGAAAAATGAATGATCCCACCGTCAGCGATGATAATTCATTGCGTGGGCACCTGAATAATGCAAAAAAGGTTGTCCTGTCCGCTCCCTTTAAAATAAAGAAAAAGGGGACACCCCTTCCTGATGATTCGGTAACGGTTGTCGGCGGCGTTAACATGGACAGGTACGATGAGACCCGTCATAAAGTTATTTCAAACGCCTCATGTACGACAAACTGCTGTGCCCCTCCCATCAAGGCGCTGGTGGACCACTTCGGGGATAAGTTAGTATCCTATTCTCTTACCACTGTTCATGCGGCGACTAATTCACAGTCAGTTCTCGATTCACTTCCGAAAAAAGGAGACAAGGACACGCGCAAGAGACGCAGTATCATTGATAATATGATTCCCCATATCAAAGCATGTGCCAGGACACAGCAGAAA
>CAZHNW010000058.1:26071-26534 GCA_964534225.1 uncultured Leptospirales bacterium
GGCAAATGCTGTTCTGGAGGTTATTCCCGAAATAAGGGACCTGGGTATCGGATCACAGGCCTCGGCCATTCGTGTGCCCACCTCCACTGGATCAATCGTTGTTCTTGATGTTACTATTCTGGGTGAGTATGACAACGAGTATATTCATTCGATATTCAGGGAATACAGCGAGAGATACCCTTCTGTGATGAAGTTTTCCACGGAACAGCTTGTCAGTTCTGATATTGTGGGTAACAGTTATTCCACCGTTTATGATTCACCCTTTACTCACCGACGTACATCAAAGAGGGGAGACCAGTTTTATACCATGGTTGATCTTAATTTCTGGTACGATAATGAGTTCGGGTATGTCAACAGCCTGCTGCGGCTCTACGATCATATCACTGAACAGAGCGGGTAGAGACTGCCGTTTCCCTCTCTGTCCCGGCACTTTCAGGGTCTTCGGGGCATGGGGGGAAGTTTA
>CAZHNW010000059.1:0-26119 GCA_964534225.1 uncultured Leptospirales bacterium
ACTGGCAGAACCGTGTCAGCAGGGTAACTGATCCCGACACGGGAACATTAGTCGGGCAATACTGGTACGATGACCAGGGATTCAGGGTGCGCAAACTTGCTTTACGGGAATCAGACGGGCAGGAATATCATATTGAAGTCTTGTACCCGTCGATGTATTTCGGCATGGAACAGAAGCGTACCCTCAGTGGCCGGGACGTGCCAGATTCACAGTCGGCGGTTAATAATATTTATCTGAACGGTATACGGATCGCAGCAATGGCACCGGGGGGAAAGACCTTATATTATTTGACAGATCAGGTGGATTCTGTAAAATTAATCGTTGATGACAGTGCCGATATTGTGAGCCGATTCGAGTATCTTCCTTATGGAGAGACCTGGGTTGATGAGGGTGCGGAGAAGCATAACCCGAAGTTCAACTCACAGGAGCTGGATAAAGAAACCGGTTACTATTATTATAATGCCCGGCATTACGATCCAGAGATAGCCCGGTTTGTTACTGCGGATAATGTGATTGATGGTGAGGGTGATACTCAGGGGTGGAATCGGTATAGTTATGTTAAGGGGAATCCGGTTGTTTATAAGGACCCGAGTGGGCATGATGCGGTTAGTGGTGCTATTGAAGGAATTATCAGGGCTATATGGGGACCGAGAGGTGGAGACAGTAAAAGAGGTTCAAGTAGTTCGGGTGGAAATAGTCAGGTAAGAAATAAAGTTAAAGGAAAGATAGATTCTAAAAGCAGGAGCAGCAAACATAAAAGCAGAGTTACTGTACAAGAAGTACAAGATAGAATAAAAGGAGCGTCGGGAAGAGATATTAACTTGGATGATGGTGGTTTTCATATCGTTATGTTTGCCAATAGTACTAAAAAACCCTATTTTACAAAGGGTAAAGATGAATTTCGGGGAGAATTTTATATTGTAGACAAGGGCAAGGTAGTATTTGGTGGTAAAGGGACATCAAGAGCTTCATCTACACCCCCATATGATAAAAATAAAAATAACGACTTAGCATACGGTAGCTATAGAATACATGGAGAAAGTGGCTCTACAAATATGGAAAAGCTTAAATGGAAATATTTAAGAGTTTTTCAGAATGATGAACAGATGAATGAATATTATAAAACTACAGGTGACGGAAAGTGGTCTGGGCATGCTCAAAGAGTACCGTCAAGGCAAAAAGGAAAGATACAAAGTTCTATTCTACTTCATAAGCCTAATGGGTTTAACTCTTGGTCCGGAGGCTTGGGTTGTCAGTTGCTTAAGGGTCTTAATCAGTATGCTGCACAATTTACCCAAAAAGAATGGGAGAACAAAGTTGGTTCATATCACTTGGTAAATGAAGGTAAAAATTAAATAAGGAGTTACCTATGTATAGAATATTTTCCTTTATTATATTATTAGTTGTTTTTTTGGGAATTTCTTTAAATGGTCAGAATTGGATTATTTCATCTTATGATATCAATGATCCCCATGAAGGTCAAAGATTGTTTGTTCATAATAAACAAATTTCTTCATACATAAAAGATAGTAGTAAAATTGATTATAGCTGTAAAATGGCTTTTGATGGAAAAGAAAAAACTGCTTGGTGTGTGAAAGGATACAAAAATCAATGGATGAAACTTTTTATTGAGGAGAGCCAATATGTCCAGTATCAAGGAATGATGAATGTGTATAGAATCATTATAAGTAATGGTCTAACTCATAATAAAAAATTGTATTATATGAATAATAGAATTAAGAAGATAAGAGTTGATTTCAGTGAAGGGCAAACAAATTTTTTAAAGTTTAAGGATGGTGTCTTTCACCCTCATGTATTTAGGGTAAATATAAAAGCAAAATGGATTAAGTTGACAATACTTGAGGTTTATAAAGGTTCAAAGTTTAATGATACATGTATAAATGAAATGTGGCTGGAAACTGCAAAACATCCAAGTGAGATGACTGATATAGAGAAAAAGAATTTGGGATATGAATAAATTATATGTGGTGATTTGAAAAGTATAAAAGGTCAGCCGGCTTGATGCCCTCACCTCGCCTTCGGCGCGCGAGCCGGGCGCTTTTCGAACCTCCTGTCTGCGCCCGGCACTAAAGCATCCTGCTTGTCGTCTCCCACTTAGAGTTGAAAAAAGGAGAGGGGGGTAAGAAGTCTCTCCGGGCTCGGCAGCCCGCAGGCCGCTTTCGGACCTCCTGTCCTCCGCGGCATTTCCCTCGTCCTGAGGGTCAGGCTACTCTCGAGCCCGATCAGAACTGGTTTTTTGAAATCAGAAAGACCCACCAGTTAAATTTTACCTTTGGTTGCACAAAGCCGGAGAGTTCAGGAATATTTCAAGTAAGCCTCCTGAAAAATTTCATCCCCCACTGGTGCATCCGTGCAGGTCGGATTTAGTTAATGTCCTGCCTTCTTAATCATAAAAGCCCTTGCAAGCCGTGCTTCTTCATATGTAATGTTTTCAGCAGCTTCAACAACGGGTGTCAGCGAAGAGGTTTTCATTGATAGAAAAAGATTTTCAATCTCCTTCATCTTGTGATCCTCAATATGAAGTGTGAAGTCAATATGATGCCCTTCCTTTATCAGCTTTTCAATGTGACTTACTATAGTTCCGGCAGTAAGGCCTCTTTTTTCTGCTATTGCTTTATAGTGCAGGCCTTCCATGATCAGGTTAAGGGTTACATGGTGTGTGGGTATTTTTTTAGATTTTTCTGACCTTGCATGTTCAGTATTTTGAATAAATTTTGTAATGGGATTCTTCTCAATAAAATCTTTGATTGTTTTTATGAAAAATACACCATAATTTGTGAATTTTTTTTCACCAACTCCATTTATTGCAAGAAAATCTTCTTTTGTTTGCGGATACGCTCTGCATATCTGGTGCAGGACAGCATCAGAAAAAACAATGAATGGTGCAACATTTTGTTCTTCTGCAATATTTTTTCTCAGTTCTCTCAGAATTTCAAATAATTCCTCGTTATAGGGAACTTCATTTCTCTTTACTGTACCGGATTTTTTTTCTTTCACCTTAACTACTGTCAGGGTTTTTTCGCCTTTGATAATCTCAATTCCTGGCCGGGATATTTTTAAAACAGGATATGTATCATCTGTCTGAATTATAAACCCCTGTCCAATAAGTTCATTTGCAATAGCACGCCAGTATTTTTTGCTTTTATCTTTTCCAGCACCATAGGTTTTAATGGAATCATGACCATTTTCCAGGATTTTCTTTGTTTTAGAACCTGTTATAATATCAATTATATGTGTTACGCCAAATCTCTGCTCAGTACGGGCAATTGCAGAAAGAAAGATTTGTCCATCTACAGTTGCATCTTTTGTTTCAACAGTGCCTGTGCATACATCACAGTTGCCGCAGTTTTCATGAAAATAATCCTCATTAAAATATTCAAGAATCTGTTTTCTTCTGCACCTGTGTATTGATGCATAATTAATCATGTCCTGAAGCCTGCTGTTGAGGCTGCGCTGTTCATCAGGGTTTTGAACCTGGTTGATAAAGTATTTAATTTTCGGCACATCACCTCTTCCAAAAAAAAGAAGGCAATGTGCAGGTTCTCCATCCCGTCCTGCCCGCCCGGTTTCCTGATAAAACCCTTCCATGTTTTTTGGAAGATCACCATGAACAATAAAACGTATATTGGATTTGTCAATCCCCATGCCAAAAGCAATGGTTGCAACAATAACCTGAACCCTGTCTCTGTTAAAATCATTTTGGAAACGGGTGCGATCATCGCTGGTCATGCCGGCATGATAGGGAAGACATGAGATGCCTGAATGAAGAAGAAAGGAAGCAGTCTCTTCAACACTTTTTCTCGATGTACGGTATACAATCCCCGGCTCATTTTTATGATTTTTAATAAAGTCAAGGATCTGGTGATTTACATTTTCTTTCTGTGTAACCTCATAAAATAGATTTTCCCTGTCAAAAGATGCCCTGACAATATGGGGATTTCGCAGTTTCAATCGCTTTGCAATATCCTTTTGCACCTGGATTGTAGCAGTAGCAGTAAATGCTGAAACCGGTACATGGGGAAATTCTTCAACTATCTGTGACAAAGAGAGATAATCAGGACGAAAATCATGGCCCCAGTCTGAAATACAGTGAGCCTCATCAACTGCAAAATGACTTACCGGTGAGGTTTTAAGAAACTGAATAAAAGAAGGCATGGCAAATCTTTCAGGTGATACATACAAAAGGTCCAGTTCCCCTTCGTGAAGCTGTTGCTGCACCATGGACATCTCAATTCCTGAAAGAGTACTGTTTAAAAAGGCAGCATGAAGCCCCATCGCGTCAGCAGCGTCAACCTGGTCTTTCATAAGAGAAATGAGAGGGCTGATGACAATGGTGGTTCCCTCAAGGATATATGAAGGAAGTTGATAGCACAAAGACTTACCTCCACCGGTGGGCATTACAACCAGGGCATCCCTTTTTGCCAGAATTGACCTGACTACATTTTCCTGGTTTTCCCTGAACATAGTGTATCCAAAGATCGATCGCAACGCATCTGTTAGAGCTAAATCTGATTTTTGAGCTGAATTATTCATAAATAAAAATTTTTCCTGGACATGTTTTCGGGCTTGATATGACAGGGGATTTTCTGCTCTTCTGTATTCATTCATTTACCTCGATAATCTCCTGTTCTATTCCGATCCCTGATTCTTTAATTATCATTGCAAGATCAGTGAGCTTTTCATTTTTCAGATTATTAAATCGTTTTAATGCTCCAGGAGTCAACGTGTATCCATATTTTTTGTACTTTGAGAAAACTTCTTTATTCATCATAAAGGGCTGGAGTTTTTTCTCAACAAGTTCATCAATTTCATCGAAGATCAAGAGCCCTTCGGGGTCAAGGTCTCCAAAGTGAAATATCTCGATATTGTTTTTTGCAAAGAGCTCATACAGCATCCTGTCAGCAGAATTAAGATGGCCGCCGCAATAGATGAAAGCATTAAATGATTTAAGGGCAGATGCCATTAAATAAAAGGTTTCTTTATTTTCAATAGATATTATTCGGGGATAATCAACTGCAAAAACAATTTTTTTAATTTCCTTTACAGTCTTTTCAGGGAGAGTCACAACAGCATCTTTTAATGGCCACTGTCTTCCATCTGAAAAAAAAATGTCAAAGGTTCCCGAAACCGTTGTTTCAGGATAGACTCTCTGTATTTCAAGTAAATCGCTAATTTTTAATCCTGATGCAGCCTCGACTATTTTATCAAAAAGAGAAAGCATCCTTTCAAGATACTTTGAATCGTTATAAAGATGAACACTTAATGCTCTTATGGTAAACTGTGCAGCCATAGAAGGGGTGACAGCCATAAGGGAAAGAAAACGTCGCAACTCTTGTGTACTTTGAAACAACAGCTTTCTTTCATTTTTTAACTGAAAATCAATATAACTGATAACATCTTGAGATACCTGGTCTTCTGGCTTAAAGGAATCAAGAATTTCAATCATTTCTGCAAGAATATCTTCAGGTGTGGCTTTGCCCAGAAGCGAATAAAGCAATGCGGGGTTTTCAAGAAAGAGAGCAGATACTCGATCTCCCTTTCTGTATCGCTGCCACTGGACTGAAATCACTCCGTGTTTTTCAAGGCCTTCCACTGCAGAGAGAAAACTCATTTTTTTTTCTACGGATTTTTCAATCTCGGGTAATAACCTGTTCCAGTTTCCTTTTCGTAATTTTCTGCCACCGGCGAAGTGGGCTGATCCAGGGTAACTCTCAGCAAGTACGGAAAGTATCTTTGTCTCATATGGTGAAAGTTTAAGAGGTTTTCTCATGTAAAACCTCGTAGTCCCTGATAAATGCAGAATAGTTCTGCCTGATCACCAGATTGGTTTTGTCCATATGGGGCGAGATAGATTCAATTTTTTCAGTGGGAACAGCAGTTATGACCTGCATTCCCAGTTTTTTTAAGAAAGATATTGTGTTGCCAATGCGGTTATCATCCATCTTGTTAAATGCCTCATCAAAGAGAACCAGGCGAATGGCTCCGGGCTCATCTTTGTAAAAGCGGTAAAAGCTTGCTGCGATGGCTACATAATAGGGAGTCTGTGATTCTCCGCCTGATTTTTCTCGAAGTACTTTGCTCAAAGATGATTCGAGGGGTTTCCCGTTTTTTGGATCAAAGGTAGCAGTATGAGTTATCTTAATGTCATAGTTGAAATACTGTCGGTAATCACAGATATCTCGCACTGCAGGTGAATCAAGGTCGTTTTCAAGTATACTGTTAAAAAGTTTTTCGATGCGTTCTTTGTCTTCATGTGAAGAAAACTGTTCCCACAGGGTATTTTTATCCTCATTTATTTGAGCCGCACTCTTTATTATATCAAGAAGCTTTCTTTTTTCAGGCTGCTCTGTTATTGAAAAACGGTACTGGTCCTGACCAAAGCTTATTATCTTAAGGATATGATTTATTTCCGAAAAGCTTTCCCGTGCATCTGTGATATACTCATTTAAGCGGGACACGAAGTGATCCTTGAACTGCTTTTCTGCGTCAGACCGGGCTTTTATTATTTTTTCTTCATAGGCTGGAAGTTCAGTGTCCCTGAACTTTTTTAGCAGAGCAATAAACTCATCTGAATCATCAGGGCTTTCATTCATATATGTATTGTATTCACGGTTATAATGAATTTTAAGCTTTTCAAGATTTTTACTGATATTATCAAAGCGGGTATTGAATCCCTTGATTGCATTTTCGAAATTCTGCTGATTTTCTTTCAGTGTATTTTTCCTGGTCTTATCACGGTAATATTTTTCAAATTCATCATAATATTGCAGGTGTTCCTTTTCATAGTTTTCAAATTCTTCTTTAAGAAATGACTCTTTAACTTTGTCTTTCTCAATATCAGCAGAGAGAGTGCTTTCTCTTTCCTCGAGTTTACCGCTTTCTTTCCCCAGAGAAATTATTTCTTCCTCTGTTTTTTTAATACTTTGTATTATAGATGAAATTTGAGCCTGGAGATCATCAAAGGCTTCAGTATCTATCTGTGATATCTGGTTAAGGACATCATCCAGTTCTGTTGTATAAACTGATATGTTCTCCTTTGCATTAACCAGGGTCTTTAACTCATAGAGGCCCTTTATAACTCTTTCAAGAATAGAATTCTTTTCAGTAAGTGATTTTAATTTTTCATCAACAGCCTCAAGATGCCTGGTGAGATCAGCAATCTCCTCTTTTAGAAAAACTATTCTCCTGGCCCTTGCCTGCTTGCCTATATACCACCGGAAATATACTTTCTCCGATATTCTTCTGGCGGTATGAGAAGAGTAACTCATACATTCCTTTGTTATGGAACGTTTATGGTCCTTCAGGGTGTTGATGGTTGACATCATGACATCCCCCAGAAGGAATGCCGCATACCTTCGCGCAGAGGGAGAGTCTGTTGTTACAATCTCTGCCAGGGAGCCTGGTGTTATCTCAGAGCTTTTCATCTTGCCAAGATTTGGTATCCCTGTACCATAAAACTTTTTAGAAAGATTGTTATAGAGCTCTATTGCTTTTTGAAAATCAGCCTCAGGAACCAGGATGTTGAACCTCTGTGTGTTGAGCCACCCCTCTACAGCATTCTGCCATGTTTCATCTGTAATATCAAGAAGGTCAGCAAATACTCTGGCGCTGATTCCTGAATTAGTGAGCTCATTAACCAGGTCTGTTGTGGTTTCAGGGTATCGAAGTATACCCCGTTCAAGTTCTTCAAGCTCTTTCTTTTTATCACCAGTCTCTGACTTTATTGCCTCCCTGTCGATATTTACCGCAGCCCTTTCATCCCGCAGAATTTCGCGTTCCTTTTCAAGGATATCAATCTCTTTATCAGGAGAATTATCCATATTTCTTTGAAGAAGTGTTTCACACTGGGTTTTTAAAAGATTAAATTTTGAAAAACGGTCCTTTTCATGTAAAAGTTTTTGCTTCAGTTCAGATTCACTTTTTTGAAGATGAACCAGGAGGACATGCTGGTCATTTTGATACAGTGCTGCATTCAGCTCATCCCTGATATTCTCAAAACGTGATTTCTGTTCATCAAGGGATTGAAGCTTTTCATTTATATTTTTCAAATCAGTAACAACTTGTTCGTGGTTCACTACATGTTCTGAAAGTTCATGGCTGCATATCTCAAAATCAATTCTGCGTTTAAAATAATTTTGCAGAATTATCTGTTTTTTTATCTGAATCATTTCGCCATGGGCTGCTGCAATTTTTTCCAGCTCATCAATCTTTTTTTTGATTTCACGGGCTTCTCTCTCGGCTTCCTTGTAGTTGGAAAGGTTCTCCTTCATGGCGGAGATATCCACCTGTTTTTCTTCAAGGATATAGTTGCATACAAACTGATCTACAGAAGAGAAGGGGGTAAAATTTACGGAGCGTATCACTGCCTCAAGATAGGGGTTAAATTCAACATTTCTTCGGTGAACCTTTAAAAGGTGTGTGAGTTTTGAGTTATAATCCCTCTTTGATGCTGAGATGATACCATTGAGGGATTTTAACTTTTCCTTAAATTCAGCCGGGTTCAAAAACCGTTTGTCAGAATAAACCTCTATCTCGCTCACCTTTCCTGCTTCAAGTATCCACAGATGCTCACCTGTATCTGATTTTTCTTTGAAGGCTTCAACCATAATGCCTGCTGAAAAAACCTTTGAGCCGTCTTCAAACTGAAGCATAACATGGGTTATGACATCATCCCTTACGTAGTCATGGCCTTCAGCACCAATTTTACAGCGGCAGTAGCTTTCCAGGTTTCTGCTGGAACGTTTTTCTGCAGCAGCTGCATTGAATTTTATTTTTCTGATATTTGCAATAAGGGCATACTGAATAGCATCAATGATTGTTGACTTCCCTGATCCATTGTCTCCTGCGAGAAGCGTAGTCTCTTTTAAGTCAATTAGTGAATCCTGAAAGAAATGCCAGTTTATCAGACGAACTTTAGTCAAAAGAAGCATTTTTTTCTCCTTCTGTTGATTCACCTTCAAAAATTTCTGATGAATCAGTTTTCTTTAAGGATTCTATGCGGCTGTAAATATTGTCAATACTCTGGCCGTCCAGTGCAAATGCAAGGGTAGGATACAGTATAATTAAAGATTCTGAATGTGCATCCTCTGAGGTGTTTTTAATGAGTTTAAGAGCCTGAAAGCGTCTGATAATTTCCTTTAAACGTGTTTTTTTCAGCAGCCTTTCAGTGACGATTTTATACATTTCCTGAAAATCCTGCAGGTGTACAGAGGGGTATTCATGGAGATTGATATCATTTCTTCTTTCTTCATAGAGAAGCCTGAATACCAGCAGGGAAAGGGTTTCATCAAGATTGAGGTTTAACCGTGCCCCCGGCGCTCCCTGCCATGAGATAATACCCAGGTTCTCGTCTTTTCTGAGACTCCACCCTGCGCAGGCAAAGTATGATTCAAAGAGAGTGAAATTTTCTATTGTAAAACGATACAGCCGGTTTTCATGTTCGATTCCTCTTACAATAAAAGAACCGGTAAAAAGGGTGTTAACTGATTTTTGAAAGAGCTCCCGCTCTCCATCATTGAATTTTAATATATCTGTAATTCCATCCATCATAACCTGGTGAACCTGTGCCTTTTGAAACGAAATCTGTCAACAGTTATATATTCGTCATACCATGTTACTTGAAAATCAAATTCTCGTGATTCAGAGTAGAGGGTCGCATAGAGAAGCCTTACAAAGTTTTCCATGTTTGTGGCGATCTCTTCTCCCATTATCGATTCACCTTCACAATGACTCTTTAAAAAATCACTGATCTTTTCAGGGTTCAACTGTTTTTTGATTCTCAGCCTCAGCTCAGTTTCTGCCAGTTCAATATCAAAGGAGTCATCCTTTTCAGGTTTTTTCAAGTAATCTGGTTTTACCCTGGTAAGTTTTCTGCTGAACAATGAATCAGAGCGCAAAAATTGTGTTCGTTGAATATTGTGGAAAAGGTCTTCATGGCTCAATTTCCCATTTTGTATGGATGATACAATATCATTTATTTTTCCTTTAAGAGATGAGTCGCTGTAAAGCTTTACTTTGATCATTTCAGTTGATATTTTGGAATAACGGCGATTCTTATCGTCGATTTCTTCAAGGATAGGGTCAATACTTTTAAGATCATTCTTGATTTCCTTGAGCATTGAGGTGATAAGGGGCTCTGTCTGTTCCCTTGAAAGTCTTTTTATCATTGAAAATTTTTCCGAAGTTCTTTTGAGCCATTGGTCATTTTGCATCAGTTCATTTATTGTATGTATAATCTTTGGCCTGTATTTTGAAAGGTTGTCAGAAGTTTTCAGCCTGTTATATGCCCGGTCAACTACTTCATTCATGTAAATATCATAGTGAAAATGAAGGATATCTTTGATATCAGCCTCATGATTATAAATGTTTTGAATATGTGTTTTAATATTTTGAGACAGGACCTTTAGAGATTCAATTAACAGGCGGGTATGATAATGTGCATTAAGAACTGCATGGTGACCATTGTCGTCAACTGATTCATTGCAGAGGGAGGAGTATATACCCACTATGTGACTCTCATATTCAATCTCTGATCCCCTGGTAACCAGGTCAAGGGCTTCATAAAAGGGCTTTGCGTAGGAGGTGATATTTACAATTTCAGTATAGTCATGAAGGGTCTCCTCGCTCATCCAGCCACATTTAATAAGCCGTCTTAAAAACCTGTGTGCCATACCCCGGGAGGTTTGATCATAATACAGATTGTCATCCTCTAAAGACTCATTTTCAGCACTTTCAATGGCATCAAGATCAGACAGCTCGGCAAAATATTCCTCATATTTTGCTACTACTACATTTCTCTCAACACCGGTGGGAAATTCAAGAAAGAGAGTATAAAAGATTATCAGCAGAGCGCCATAATGCTCCCTGGCTCCAAAGGCAAGGGGTGAAAAAAAATTGTCAGGCAGTTCTTTAAAGGGTGAAATCAAAGGTTAACTCGTTTTACTATAAAATTGATAATAGTTTAAAGATTTTCAGTAATCATTATATAAAAATAATTACTCGACTTAGGCAATTTTTAGAATCTGATGTAGCCCGCTTATGTAATACAGTGTTCTATTCAGCAATATTGTCACCCTGAGCGGAGTCGAAGGGTGAATGAAATTGAAATAAGTTGATTTATTACTATTATCATGCTTCGACTCCGCTCAGCATGACTTATTTTATTAATTTTAATAATTTTCGCCTGAGTCGAGTAATTATTGCAAGATTTTATACTTTGTCAGTCAATAATTATTCAATTTTAAAAATAATCTTTTAGTCTGGAATCTTCGAAAACCTTCTTAGCTTTTTCCTGAGTATAAACTATTATTTTGTATAAAGTCATGGCTATGTAAAGACCGGTCAAGCCGGTTTTTTGAATAGTAAAACTATCTCCCAGGCAAAAAGAAAAATTTTTTAAAAAAATTAAAAAATTTCAAATTTTTCTCCCGCCCCATTCGTATACCTTTTGAAAGGCCAAAAAATATTGACGAAGGGAGAAGTCTTCACTATGATTACACCAGAGGAAGGAAAGAGCATGACCATTACTGAAAAAGACCTCGAAGCAATCGGCCGCTACGTGCAGGGACACCTCCCTGTATGGCTGCAGGAGATCGGGCCTGTGGCAGCTGTAGACCATGCACCCATATATACTCTCATCGAAAAGATGGACCGCACCATGGAAAAAATGGACCAGCGGATATCAATGAACACGGAAAGAATCATCAGGGTCGAAGAAGAGTTGAAGAGCCAGCGTGAATTGATGAAGCAGGGTTTCGAGCAGGTAGATAAGCGCTTTGAGCAGGTAGATAAGCGCTTTGAGCAGGTAGATAAGCGTTTTGAACAGATGGATAAACGCTTTGAACAGTTTGAGAAAAGTTTTACCCGCATGACCCTCCTTCTTGGTATCGGGTTCACCATGTTGACCGCTCTTATGTCTATATACAAATTTATGCATTAAATTCCCCGCATCTTTTTTAAAATGTCTAAAAATTTCTTGACAAAAACCGTCTGTTCAGTCTATTTATAATGAACGTTCAATATAAAATAAAAAATCAGGGGGCTTTCATGGATATTGAGAAACAGGTTTTCGATGCTGTTATAGTCGGATCAGGCCCTGGCGGGGCCACGGTCGCAAAGGAACTGACCCGCAGGGGTAAAAAGGTCCTTCTCCTTGAGTGGGGCCCGGGAAAGCCGGTAAGAGGGAATTTCAGGCAGTATCTCTTCGAGCAGTGCTGGCCTGGTAAAAGCATGCTCTTTACCAATAAATTTCTCGGTATGGTACGGGGTATTACCACGGGGGGAAGTTCTCTCTTCTATTATGGTACCGCCTTTCCTGTTCCCTTTGAAATGCTCGAAAAACATGGTATCAATATCAGGGAAGAGGTGGCCCAGGCCCGCAAAGAGATACCCACGGACCCTCTCAAGGATGAGATGCTTACACCCATGACAAACCGTATCATGGAAAGCGCCCGCAGCCTCGGCTATGACTGGAACCCACTGGACAAGTTTATGTACCAGGATAAGTGGCGCCCTGAATACAAGTTCGGGTATTACGGAGATCCCCACGGTGTCAAGTGGTCCGCAAAGATGCTTGTTGATGAAGCCCTTGAGGAAGGCCTCCAGATGATCAATTATGCAAAAGTAAAAAAGGTCATCTTCGAAGGCAACAGGGCCGCGGGAGTTGAATTTACCAGGCATGGCAGGAAGTTGAAAGCCTTCGGTGAGAATATCATCATTGCCGCAGGGGGAATCGGATCGCCCGTGATACTGCGCGCCAGCGGTTTCGAAAATGTCGGGTATGATTACTTTTTCGATCCACTGATTTCCGTGTGCGGTAAGATAAAAGATGTAAAAAAGCAGATCAATGAAATTCCCATGTCCACGGGATGTCACCTTGATGATGAAGGGTACGTAATGACGGACATGGCACTTCCCACCATGCTTGACAAGCTCTTTACCGCCCAGGTCTTCAGGTTTCACCGTCTCTTTGAATCGGCCCATACCGCGCGGATCATGATAAAGGCGCGTGACTCCCTTGGGGGTCGTCTTACGGACAGCGGGGGAGTGCGAAAGAAACTCGCCGATGTTGACCGTGACAAGCTTCTCAATGGATATGCCAGGGCTAAAGAAATTCTCGAGAATGCCGGTGCAAAGGGAGTTTACAAAACGTGGTACCTCGCCGCGCATCCCGGGGGAACCATCAAGCTGGGAGAGCATCTTGATGCCAGCCTTAAAACAAAATACGACAATCTCTATGTCTGTGACTGTTCGGTAATCCCCGAGCCCTGGGGGCTGCCTCCTACGCTGACACTTGTGGGGCTTGGCAAGCACGTTGCCCGGCATATTACCGGCGAAAAAGATACATCTTCAAAGAAAAAGGGCACAGAAAAAACAAAAAAGAAAAAGAAGGCCGCAGCCCTCTAAGGGCCTGCGGGTATTTTAACAGAATAATTATTTAGAAGGAAGTGTTGAATGCCAAAAATTGTAGACCATGACGAGTACCGTATCGAGATCCTTGAAAAGTGTTTCGACCTTTTCGGCCGCAAGGGATATGATCGTGTGACGATGAAAGAGATCGCCCGCGAGGTGGGTGTCTCCACGGGAAGTCTCTATCATTATTTTCCCACGAAGGAAAGCATGCTCGACCAGATGTTTTCCCATCTCATGAAGACCAACATCGATGAGTACCTGCGCCGCGCCGGGGATGCTGATACTGTTTCAGAACGTCTCAGGATAATGGAGCAGTTCTGGAAGGACTTCGACGGCTATTACCAGAACCTTCTTCTCCTGGCTATTGATATCCGCCGCAATGACAGCGACGGCACCTCGGAAAAATTTCTCTGGCGTTTTTCAGAATACTATGCCGAGACAATGGCCAAAATGCTTGAAACTTCGTATGCTTTTGGCAAGACCCTGTTTATCTATCTCATGGGGCTGGTGATGCACTCGATACTGACTCCGGGGAACATGACCTTCAGTGACCAGATATCGCAGCTTCGGAAAATGCTCAGGCCCCTTATTGTTGAGATGAAAGAATCACCGGAGGCTGCCATGGATATGATAGCCGAACTCATGGCAATGGAGAAGGTTGAGTCCGAAAGCGTTTGATTTATGTTATGTGGAAAGGAGGTCGGCGTGAACGTGACAACAGACAGTTTTGAAAAGGGTATTTCCGAAAATAAATTTCGTAATGATCCTGAAGGGCTTCAAAAGTTAATTACGTCACTCCTGCAGAGCAGGGAAGGAAGTGAACTCGTTTCCGCTGTCCTCCCTGCTGTGATATCTCTCTGGGCGGGGAAGAACCCGGCTAAAAAATTAATTTTCAAAAATATTTCCCGCAACCTCAACTGGGGTTTTACTCCCGGCGACACAGGTGACAGGTCCCTTTTGGAAATTTTTTCTGATCCCGGTTTCGCAAGTGAGTTAACTGTTTTCCTGCCGCGCCTGGTCTCTTTTTTTATGGATATACTGGGCAGCGCCGGTGAAGGGATCGCGTCACTTTCTGTCGATGAGAAAAAAGAGATGCTTGCCGCGGTAACAGGTGGTATTGATTTTTCAGGCGGGGGGAAGTTTATCAATTCCCTGGCCCGCACACTCAGTGAGGTGACCGGGAAAGACCCCGCGGCACTTTCAACTGCTCTGCGTCCGTTGCTGCGCAACCTTTTTGAATCAATTGACTTTGGAGAAATGAAAGAGGCACTTGATGCAGCGTCGGAAGACATCAGTTCTCTCCTGGGACTTGCGGGGCAAACACTGGTGGAGTATCCCGCCAAGCTTGTCTGCATCCTGGCAATGGTGCCGGCACTTTTTAATATCTTTATCAGGGGAGGGACGAAAAATATTGCGGCCTTAAACAGCCTCAGTCCTGACCTTCTTGCCGATGTTATTAACTCCCTCTTAAAAGACGTTAGTGGACAGGCCCTGGCTGAGCTTGTCAACGGGGGCAGTGAAATAATAAGAAAAATTTTTACCGGATCATCCCTTATCGGCCGCGGGGGCGAACAGGTTATTCCCGCAGAAATTTTCCGCCTTGCTGATGATACTGTTTCATCTATCGATGCTGAAGTTTATTTCAAGGCCAGGTATATGCAGAAGGAGTTTCGTGGCCGCGTGAAGGAATCCATGGTGAGGCTTTGTGAAAGGAATCCCGAATTTGCCGCGGCAGCTTTTCGGGAGAGGCTCCTTTCCGGTTTCGACGGGTTCAGGAATTTTGAAACAAAAATCGAGATTTTTGACGCGATATTTTCTGATGATGATGGAGCACAACTCCTTGGTGAACTCCTCGGTGAGATTGATATGCAGGAGATTGCCGGGGGAATAAACCGTTTCTGCGAGATACTCAATACCATTCATGACATTTCACCGGAAGCGATACCTGTTGCCATGTCACAGTTTACTTATGCCCTTGATCCCTTTGAAACGGGAGAGACAATGGCCTGGCTTGCAGAGGATATTGCCACCTCATTGAAACCGGTAGCGCCGCAGTTACTTCCCCCCCTTATAAATGGTATCGCGGAGATTATCGAGACCGCACGGGAAGAAGGAGATGAAATGGAAAGGGCCCTTGAGAGGCTGCGCCGTGCCGTTGAAAAAAGAGAGGTGGCACCATGATGGAAAAATTTTATCACATTGCAAAAAATCTCCGCAGTGAACACGTAGAGGAGTGGAAAAATAATGGCGGGTCGATTGTCGGTTATACCTGTTCTTACGTCCCTGATGAAATCATGCATGCCGCGGGTATACTTCCCTTTCGTATGCGGGGCGTCGGGGCAGAGGAGACGACAATTGGTGATACCTATTTCGGCCCCTTTATCTGCAGTCTCCCCAAGTGTATGCTTCAGCTGGCGGGCCAGGGGGGCTACGATTTTCTCGACGGCGCTATTATCACCCCCGGGTGTGATTCCATGCGGCGCCTTGATGAGTGCTGGCGGAAAGCGGGAGATGATATTCCCGGAACACTTCCCCCCTTCTTTTTTCATTTCGGGGTACCCCATAAGTTTGCCGACTATACCGTGAAATGGTTCACCGATGAGATCAACCGGTTCATCGAAGCCATGGAGAAACATTTCAGCGTCACCGTTACTGAAGAAAAACTTAATGAGGCGATAACTCTCTACAACCGCAGCAGAAAAGCCATTGCCGAATTCGAGGAGTTGAGAACTTCCCCCCGCACGCCTTTGACCGGTGCCGATGCCCTCGCCGTGGTCATGGCCTCCACTGCAATGCCCCGGGCTGTCTATACCGAAATGCTTGAGGAATTAATTACTGAATTGAAAAAAAACGAGGCGCCTGAAAATGACCGTATCCGGCTCATGCTCGTGGGGAGCGCCAGCGATGACGTGGAACTGGTGCGAGCCATCGAGGGAGAAAACGCCGTGGTGGTAGCTGACACCCTCTGTTTCAGTTCACGTTTTCACCACGACCTGGTAGATGAAGATGAAGAGCCGTTAGCTGCGCTTGCACACCGCTATCTCGGGAAAAACGAGTGCCCGCGCATGTACGGTCAGTACCGTCAGCGCCTTGCTTCAATTATGAAAAGGGCTGAAGAGGCGCGTGTTGACGGTGTTATTTTGCAGAATATCCGTTTCTGTGACCTTCACGGTTCGGAAAACGGGCTTCTTGAACGCGATCTTGAAAAGGCGGGGATTCCCGGCATGCGTCTCGAAAGGGAATACGGTCCCATGGTTGAAACAGGACGGCTGAAGATGCGTGTCGACGCTTTTCTCGAAAGAATTCAGCAGGGGAGGGCAAGCGCATGAGACCGGAAACTCGTGAATACAACTTTGACTGGATGCTCTACAGCACCTTTGAAGCGGCGTCGCGCCTGAAGCGGGGTAGTGAAAAGGAATACCTGACCACGCTGAAATATATTCCCTACTTCAGGGGGGTTGTTGACGCCCTTCTTGCGGCGGGGGAGCCGGGGCAGAAATTTATCGAAGTCTGTACCGTCTATCTTGAAAATATTATTTCTGCCCGCGAAAAAAATCAAAAGACCGCCATCACAACTTTCTGTTTCTCACCGGCAATTTTTTATGCAATGGATATTGTCCCCGTCTGTCTCGAAGTTCTTTCTGTCATGCAGACTGTTACCTATGGCCGCGGGTCAACGGAGTTTCTCGACTACTGCAACGAGGCGGGCTATACTGAAACTTCATGTTCCGCGCAACGGGGGACCCTGGGTGCCTATCTCGCCGGTGTGGGCGCCCCCATTGACATGATCGTGACCAACACCCCCGGGGTCTGCGATACCAACGCCAATGCCTTTGCCTTTGCTTCTGCCTGGCTCGATGTCCCCTTTTTCCAGATCGATATTCCCCCGGAACTGACCGGTGAAAGGAGCGACGAGTATCACCGTGAAGACTTCAAGGCACTGATATCTTTTCTCGAGGAGCAGACAGGTTCGCCCCTTGATCCTGAAAGGCTCAAAGGCATTATGCAGGAAGTTGAAAAGCAGGACATCATCATCGCCGAACTCGAAGACCTGGCCATGCTCGTGCCGAGCCCCCTGCCGGTGACCTTTAACCTGATGATCTACGCCTCGCGC
Source organism: uncultured Leptospirales bacterium (assembly GCA_964534225.1). Lineage (GTDB taxonomy): Bacteria > Spirochaetota > UBA4802 > UBA4802 > UBA5550 > CAZHNW01. Next base: position 17,546 of record CAZHNW010000059.1, read on the forward strand.
TTTCAGTTCGCCGGCATGAAAGAATGCACGGAAGTTCTTGAATCGATGCTCCGTGTTGCCCGGGAGAATGCCGAAAAGTGCGTCTCTGGCCTTGCAAGTGGTGAAGAAAAACTGCGGGGATTTTTCTGCTACATCGACCATTACACCCAGAATTTAAGGCTCTGGGATTTTCTTGACCGCAATGGTATCGGCTACCAGGGAAATATTCTGAGCCGTTCATTTTCGCACCATTCGGGCCACATCAGCGCCCTGGGTGTTGAAGACGCGGCATATTCTATTGATACGACTGACCTTGATTCAATGATCGACAGTATTGCCGCCATGAATTCACGAATGCCCATGATCAAGTCCATCAGGGGCCCCTATGATGCCCCTCACATGTGGCTCGATGATTCCCTTTTCCTGGCTAAGCTTTACCAGGCTGACTTCATTGTTTACAACGGCACCCCGGGGTGCCGCAATACCTGGGGAATGGTGAAACTACTGGCACGTGACACGGAAAAGGCGGGTATCCCCACCTACATCATGTATGCCGATGCCTTTGATGACCGTGTTGAATCGTGGGAATCATCACGTGAACGTTTTGAGGAATTTTTACGGGTAAGGAGGCTGCTCAAATGATTACTGCAGGGTGTGACGTGGGGTCATTGACCTCCAAGGCTGTTATCATGAAAGATAATGTCATCATTGAATCAGTGATAAAAAAATCACGGGCCCGGCCATGGGAATCAGCTGATGATGTCATGGGAGAAGCCCTTTCCCGGGCAGGGCTTGCAATGGAAAAAATTGATTTCTGTATCGGTACCGGTTACGGCCGGGAAAAAATTTCTTTCATCAACGAAGCCGTTTCCGAAATAGCCTGCCATGCCCGGGGTGCCCGGTGGCTGGTTCCTTCGGCGCGAACGGTTATCGATATCGGGGGGCAGGACTGCAAGGCCATGAGGCTTAACAGTGAGGGCTCCATGGAAAAGTTCATCACCAATGACAAGTGCGCCTCAGGCACGGGACGTTTTCTCGAGGTCATGGCAGATGTCCTCGGTGTGGAACTTGACGAGCTGGGGGAACTTTCGAAAAAGTCACGGTCACCCATAACTCTTGCCTCCACATGTACCGTTTGGGCCCAGGCGGATGTCATACGATATCTTAATGATGACACTCCCCTCGAGGATATCGCCGCGGGTGTCAACAATGCCATGGCGGGCAGGATGTCGGTGATCGCCAATAATATCGGCATCGAGCGAGATGTCTGTATGACGGGAGGGGTGGCCCGGAACCTGGGGGTTCTTTCATCCCTTGAAAAGATGCTGGGTGTCAGGGTAAAGAGAATTCGGCGCAGCAATCCCCAGCTCGCCGGGGCCATTGGTGCCGCCGTGCTCGCTGCTGAAAGGAGAAAGGGAGGTGAATCATGATAGTTGCAGGATGTGATATAGGCTCACTTACCGCCAAGGCCGTACTTCTAAAGGATAATGAAGTTGTCGCCAGTGCTGTTATACGGGCGAAGCCGCGGCCTGAAGATTCTGCCCGGGGCGTCATGGGTGAAGTCATGGCTGCCGCGGATATCAGCAGCAGTGATATTGCTTTTATCACCGGTACCGGTTACGGCAGGCAGCATGTTCCCTTTGTTAATTCATCAGAATCAGAAATTGCCTGTCACGCACGGGGTGCCCTGTACCAGTGTCCCGGTGTGCGTGCCGTGATCGATATTGGTGGACAGGATGCCAAGGCAATCAAGTTCGATGAAAAGGGCAATGTTCTCCGTTATGTCTACAATGACAAGTGTGCTTCCGGTACGGGGCGGTTCCTCGAGATCATTGCTGACGCCCTGGAAATAGAACTCGGTGAAATGGGAGAGATCTCCTCCCGGTGGAAGAAGAGGCTCACCCTTTCGAACCAGTGTGTTGTCTTTGCCGAAACGGAAATTATTTCCCTGGTCAACGAGGGCGAAGAAATCCCTGACATTATCAATGCCCTTCATCATTCCGTGGCAAACCGCGCCGCCTCCCTGGCAAAGAGTATCGTTGTTGAAGGGGATGTGGCCATGACGGGAGGGGTGGCAAAGAACCGCGGCATGTTTGCCGCCCTGCAGGAGGCTCTGGGTATTGAAATGAAACATGTCAGCAAACCCCAGATCAATGGCGCCCTTGGCGCGGCACTCTTCGCTGCGGAACATATGGCAGCCGGGACTGTTTCAGCGGGGCGGCCTAACTGAGGGATGTATGAAACTTTTTAATGAAAGCATAAGTCAACTTCGTGACCTCCTGGGACAGATAGAGAAAAAGGGAACCCCCTGCGTGAGAGAAACCGCCGGGCTCTTACGCTGGCAGGTACGGGAAAAGAACAATATCGTTCTTTCTTCTGATACGGCCGTTGAACTGGGCAATCCCCGGCATGAGTCAGCCTCCTTTCTCCTCTGGACCGAAAAGGCATCACTTGTGAAAGAATCGACGATAACGCGTATCGGCCCGGGACTGCAGGATAGCAGTGGGGCCTCACTTCCCTTCGGGAAGGTGATTCTTCTCTGTGTTGAAGGGTTCAACGAGGAAAACTGTTACGACCGGCACCGTGAACTTGAAATGGTCCGCTACAACCTGGCCCTTAAGGGATACATGATGCGGGCCATTTCTCAGTACATGCGGGAATGGAGCAGGGTGAGCAGTGAGGCTCTGGCAGAGGGCTTTGATTTGAATGTTCTGGGCAACGCCCTGGTCGAGGAATACCGAAAGCTCGATTATGTTCGTTCGGCAGAGGTGGTTTTCTGCACTTCGTCACCTGAAGAGGTGAGGCGCATCAGGGAAATCGGTGACCGAGCCGGGAGGCTCATCGCCGCCATGAATCATATGGCTGAGGAGATGTCTTTCGATTGCGCTTCATGTGATTATTTTGATATCTGCAGCGAAGTCGATGACCTGCGGTCCCTGAGAAAAACATTGCAGAAGGAGGCGGGATAGAATGGATACACAAAACAACACTACCATAATTGCAGTCTGCGGCAAGGGGGGCGTGGGTAAGACCTCTGTCAGTGCCCTTCTTGCGGGGATTCTTGCAAAGGATAAATGCAGGAAGGTCCTGGCCATCGATGCCGACCCTGCGGTGGGTCTTGCTACAGCCCTGGGCTTTTCAGCAGAAAGGACCATTGATGACATACGCAATGACCTCATTGAAAATGTCAAAAAGGGCAAGGGTGGTGATGCGGGGGAAGTTGTACGCCGCATCGATTACGAGGTCTTTAGCGCCCTTGAAGAAAAGGATAACCTTGCCTTTCTTGCCATTGGCCGGCCTGAAACAGAGGGCTGCTACTGCCGCGTCAACAGTTTCCTGAAGGACGTTATCTCTTCCATTGCAGCTGAATTTGACTATGTCATCATCGACGGTGAGGCGGGTATCGAACAGGTGAACCGCCGCGTCATGGAGAAAGTGACACATCTTCTTCTTGTTTCCGATTATTCCGCGAAGGGCCTCGGGGTGGTACAAACAATTCATGATGTTTCTGCCCGTACTGTTCCCTTTCGGGAGGCGCATCTTCTTCTCAACCGCATCAGAAGCAAAGAGGAAGCCTCCCGGGTTAAACTTCCCCCGGCGCTGAATCTTCTCGGTGTTCTCCCTGAAGACGATACCATCAGGGATTTCGATATCGAGGGGAGGAGCCTTCTTGAACTTCCTGCATGCCCCACCGTGGCGGCCATGGAAGGTTTTATTGAAAGGCTTGCCCTGTCTACAGCTGAAAATGAAGAGGCCATTCTTGACGCGGCGTGTTCAGGCCTTTGATGTGACAAGTTTTGAAGAGTGAGAAAGAGGGGTAATGTGAAGAGCGAAAAAACAACGGAAAGGGCCCTGCTGCCGGGGTATCTCGATGAGATACTTTCTGATCCCTGCAATGAACTGGTAGAAAAGGCACTTGATGAAGGTGGGGTGGCCATCGGCTATACATGCAATTTTGTACCTGACGTGATGCTCAACGCGGCGGGGTTGTTCCCCCTGCGCCTCAGGGCCCCTGGTATTTCCGGTACCGAAATGGCGGATGTTTATCTCTCCAGTGTCATCTGTCCCTATACGCGGAGTATTCTCGAGTTTGCCCTTGACCGCCGCTATGATTTTCTCGGGGGGTGGGTCTTTGCCGCGAGCTGTGACCACATGCGCAGGCTCTATGACAACCTTGATTATCTCTCTGACCCTGGTTTTGTTCATATTCTGGATGTTCCTCACAAAAGGACCGATGCCGCCCTTGACTGGTACGAGGATGAACTGCGCGGCCTGGCGGGGAGCCTTTCCGCGTATTTCGGCATCCAGATAGACGAAGATGCCCTGGGGGAATCAGTGGTGGAACGAAACCGTGTCATGTCCCTGCTCAGGTGTATCGGTGAAAAACGAAGAGAAGTCTTTCCCCCCTTAAGGGGAGGTGAGTTTCATCGCCTCATGCTTTTTGCCCTTACTTCCCCCCTGTGGCTGGCAGAGCCCCTGCTGAGAGATTACCTGGAATCACTGGAAAGATCAGAAAAGAAAACAGGCTGCCGGGCCCGTCTCATGGTCGTGGGGGGGCAGCTCGATGATCCCGCCTTTATCGATGCCATCGAGTCTCAGGGGGCACTGGTGGTGGCGGATCGTTTCTGTACCGGTTCCATGCCGGGAGCTGAAGATATATTAATAGAAGAAAATCCCTTTCGTGGCACCGCGAGGCATTATCTCTGCCGCATGCGCTGTCCCCGCATGATGGAAGATTTTACCAGCCGTGTAAAAGAGATATGTGATACAGTCCGCCGCTGCAATGTTGACGGCGTGGTGCTCCAGGGCATAAAGTTCTGTGACACCTGGGGTGTTGAGGCATCTCCCTTTGTTGCAGCGCTGCGCGCTGAGGGGATACCGGTACTGCGCCTTGAACGAGAATACCGCCTCAGCGGAGAGGGACAGCTTCGCACACGGGTACAGGCTTTTATCGAAAGTATGGGGAAATAGGAGGGACCTTGATGTCGGCCAAACCGGATTTTTCCGATCATATGATTTGTGCGCGCTATCGGATGCAGAACTGGATGCATATACTTTCCATGGTTATGCGTCACGGCCCTTATGATACGGCCAGGGAGATGATGCGCTACCCGTGGATATTTGAACTCCTTAAGGCAAACCGTCTTATGGGGCGCATGACACGGGACAGAAAAGGTAATTATCGTGAATCGATTGCCATGATTATCAACGCTATTGTTAAGGGGGTCATCGAACTCCTGGAGGGCATCTTTTATCGTTCTGAGCAGATGGTTCTTCACGAGGATATGGTGCCCCCGGAAATTCTTCGCGCCATGGGCCTTCAGCCCTGGATGCCGGAACTTCTTGGTATCCTTCTTCCCATGCTTGAACCTTCAGCCATGGAACAATATATCGATGCCGCTGAAAATGAGGGCATACCCCCGGATATCTGCAGCCTTCCCAAGGCAACCATGGGGATGACCCTGAAGGGTGTTCTTCCCCCGGCCCTGGCCGTGGTGACCTCGAATCTCCCCTGTGACGGGGGCATGAATTCATATACCCTCATCGAGAGGGAGCTCGGGCTGCCAACCTTCAGGCTCGATATTCCATTCAACTTCAATGACGACAGGGCCGTCGCCTATTTTGCCGATGAATTGAAGAACATGATCACCTGGCTCGAGGAGAAGACACCGGGGAAGATGGACTGGGACCGTTTAAGGGAGATATGCGGGAAGAGAAACAGAATGGCCGAGTATGAACTCGAGCTCTGGGACATGGTGAGCCACCGGCCCGCTCCCCTGGCGGCGGAGTCTGTCTACCTGAGTCATCTCTGGTTTTTCAATGTCATGCCCGGCCACGATGAATCTCTTGAGATATTTCGCCGTCTTGTTGAGATAGCGAAAGATAACCTGAAAAAAGAAAGGGCCGCTCTGGATGATGAACGCTACCGTGCCCTTCTCTGGAACCCGCCCACTCTTCACGCCCTTGATCTCTTCACCTGGGCGGAAAGGGAATACGGGGTTTCACTGGTGATGGACAGCATGTCCTATAACAGGATTCCCTTTATTGATACCTCCACCCCTGACACAATGCTCCAGGGCCTGGCCCGTACCATCATGAACGGCCCCATGGCGCGGCATACCAGGGGACCCGCGGAAAACTATTTCGATGATATGTTTCATATCTGTAATACCTTTGATGTGGATATGATCTGGGTGGCGGGCCATGTGGGGTGCAAAAACACCCAGGCCCTCAATGGCATGCACCGTGAAAAATGCCGTGAACTGAAGATACCCCTTCTGATTATAGATTATGACCTGTCCGACACCCGCATCGTTCCCTGGGAGGGGATCACCAGCCAGGTGCGGCACTTTATGGAAAATGTCATGAAGGCGGAAAGGCGTCAAGGTTAAGAAAAGGTAAGGAGGTTTTATGAAAAAGGAATACTTCGCGGGATGTGATATCGGTTCAACCACGGGAAAAGCCGTGATCATTGATGAAAAGGGGATTGTTTCTTCGAGTATCGTGCCGCGTGAAATCGACCCTGAAGAGACAGCGTATATGGCCCTGGAGATGGCGATAGGCAGGACGGACCTGTTCGAGAAAATAAGTGATATCTCATACATTATCGGGACAGGCTACGGGCGAACCGAGGTGCCCTTTGCGTCAGAAAATATCTCTGAGATCAGCTGTCATGCCATGGGGGCCTTTTCCTGTGATCCTGGTATAAAGACAATCGTTGATATCGGCGGGCAGGATATCAAGGGCATTGCCGTTGCCGATGACGGATCAGTTCTTGAGTTCGCCATGAATGACAAATGTGCCGCCGGCACGGGGCGTTTTTTCGAGGCCATGAGCAGGGTCTTTAAAATGTCACTGGAGGAATTTTCCGATCTTTCACTGAAGGCGCGGCGGGCCATACCGGTGACGTCACAATGTTCCGTTTTTGCGGAAACCGAGGTTATCAGCCTTCTTGCGGGAAAGAAGAACCCCGCAGACGTGGCGGCAGGGATCCAGGGGGCCGTGGGGAAAAGGTGTTTTACCCTGCTCAAGCGTGTGGGTATTCGTCCGAAGGTGACGGTTACAGGGGGATGCGCAAAGAATGAAGGGTTGCTGAAGGAGCTTGAGAGGATATTGAGAGCGGAAATTACTCCCCTGTCCACTGATCCCCAGCTTATGGGGGCCTTTGGCGCGGCGGAACTGGCGCGAAAACGTTACCAGAAAGGGGCTCAGAGCCGCGTGGAGAACCAGAGGGAAGAGATGGCTTCACGGGAGAAGAATTAAATTATGCAGGTACATAAAAAAACCTCACAGCCATGAGGTTTTTGAAGCACAGTGAATGTGCAGAAAATTTATTCTATCAGTTTCCGGCATTTTAAAGGCCTGAAACTGATAGAGGGTTTAATATAAGATGACTTATATTTCTTTTACTGAAATTGCGCGGGGGCCTTTGTCAGTGTTTTCGACTTCAAATTCTACCTTTGCGCCTTCGCGTAATGTTCTGAAGCCTTCGGCGACGATTCCTGAATGGTGTACGAAAATATCTCCGCCACTATCCTTCTGAATGAATCCATATCCTTTGCTGTCGTTGAACCATTTAACGGTACCCTGTTCCATGGTTATGCTCCTTAAAAATTTTTTTGATACTGTGCCCCTATGCTGCCGGATATAGATCGTTCAATTGAATTGCGTTTGTACCGGAATCAGTACATGTGGCGAGTTAATCGAAGGAACGTTAAGACTATATCAGTGATGCATAATGGACCTGCACCTATTTAGTTGCCGACACTATAAATGCTAATTTTGTAATGTCAAGAAAAGAATTGCTGTTTCTGGAAAAAAAAGTAAAAAAGTCTTTGACAGATTTTTTTAGCATTGTTCAACGAGATACCTTTCCCGGGGTCTCAGGTGAAGAGAAGGGAGGCTCTGAGCCGTCTCTTTTCAATATACGTTTTTCGGCCCCCACCTGCATGAACCCTTCGGCAGAGATTAACTTCCCCCTGTGGAAAAAATTTTTAATTTTCCAAGGCTTTGAGTCACTGCTCATTTTTTTTCATTACACGTCTCCCGGGACGGTTTTTTGCTTTACACGGGTGTTAACTTTGTTAAAATTTAACTGATTCTTTATTCCTTTTTTACCTGCTACGACGTAATTAAGGAAGTAATAAAATGATTAAAAAAAAGACTTCTGATAAGGAGATTTTGATGAAAAGAGTATTTTTTCTGCTTTTTCTGGCTGTTTTCCTGGTAACGGGATGTTACGAGACCAGCACTCCCGCAGGAAATTCCAGTGGAAATACCAGTGTAACAGAAGAGGAACTCGTTGCCGCGGCAGAGGCTGAATTCCCTGCGGTGACCCGTTCGCTGGCGGAAAATCTTGAATCCCTCAGCATCGAAGGAAACGCGGAAAATGAAGCCCTCATGGACGAAGTGACCCGCAGTCTCGGGAAACTCGATCTCAACGATGAAACGACCGTTGCGAAAGTGACGGAGAAACTCAATGATCTGAACAGTGTGCCGAAAACCCGGTCCCTGTCAGATATTGTTTTCAAGAATGATAATCTCAAGAAGTTTGCCTCCTGGCTTGCCACCCTCATGGTGGCCACTGAGGGAACT
>CAZHNW010000060.1:0-14029 GCA_964534225.1 uncultured Leptospirales bacterium
AAAAAGGGCGGGAAAGAAGTCATAGCCCGTTTCGAGATAGAAGTGCCCATGAGAAATACACGCTACACGTTAAGACATATGCTTAATAAAGAGAAAAAACGCATTGATATCTATCGCTCAGGCGGAGACCTGAAGGGAAGTCACTGGCACTGGCGTTTTTATCCCCGCAGGAAAAACAGGACACTTATTGTTTATCGTGGATTGACGGCTAACTTTTCCAGCTTTTTACAGTCTTTTGATGATAAGGACCAGACCATTACTGTGGGTGTCAATATCTCAAGTAACCTTGCAACCATCCGCTCAATAAAAAAACGGGCAGAATTTGTACACACCTTCAGTGTGAAAAAATAAGGACAAAAGCATGTCACTCTCAAACGAAGAAGTAAACAGGCTGGTGGAAAAGCTGCGCAGCCGATACGATGAGTACGGAAAGAAACACAACCGGACCTGGTTTAACAGGGGCTCTTTCGAAGAACGTCTCGCCATGGCACTTGAAAACCGTATGAACATGGAAGGCTTTATCCTTGCCGAGATTACCAATTTTGAAAAAATACGTGAACGTTACGAGAAAAAGAAGAAGGACCGTCCCTTTAGTGAGACTGTTGATACAATAATAGAAGAAAATACCGCGAAGATAAAAAAATATCCCCGCATGGAGTTTCATCCACGTGCAGGTTTTGAGATTACTCATTTTTACGGCGCCCTTTCAGAATTTGCCCGTGTCTATTTTACCGCCTTTCGCCTGGTCCCCCTTGATGAAGATTTGAAAAAAAGGACCATTCGCTTTGAGGATGACCTTCAGTTTCTCGCCCTTCCCCGGGGGCGCATGCCCGCCAGGCGCATTGAGGACCATATTCTCGTTCTCAACCGTCACGGGGTTACCGCACTGGAGATTGAACGGGACAACAACGAGTACCTGAAAGAATCCGCCCTTCTGCTCAACGAGATTATCGATTTCTGTGATGGCCTTCTCGCGTCACGGGACAGTGACTGGGAGGAACCGCTGCAGTTCAGCCGCCTTTTCGTTGAGGACGAGATAAAGAAATCACTGGCCAGAATATTTTCAGGCGCTACGGGTTACGGTGCCGTGGTAACCATAAGAGAAAGGGCTTCGGATATTGTCAGTGACTTCCGTCTCCAGGCATTTAAAAAAAGGTAGGAAATTTTTTTATTTTACGCAGGGGTAAAGGACAGCCGGTCAGCTTTCTTCAGGCCTATCTTCTTTTTTTATGCAGATAATGGTAATGTCATCTTCCTGGTCTGCATACTCCATGAATTCGTAGAGTGAACCGATGATGGAGTGAATAATGTCACGGCATGTGTTCTCCTGGAGGGAAAGAAATGTTTTAAGGAGACGCTGCTCTCCATACATCTCAGCTTTATTGTCAGTAAAGGCAGTCGCTTCAGTGACGCCGTCGGTATAGAGAAGGAGACAGTCTCCCTTTTTCATCGTCAGTTTTTTTTCCCGGTATTCGTTGTCTTCAAAGAGCCCGATAAGGGGGCCCGAGTTTTTGAGAAGTGCGTGGTCGTCACTGTCACTGTTGTAGTAGAGCAGGGGTGGATGCCCCGCGTTGACGTAGCGGATATGACCTTCCCCCATTTCTATCTGAACAATGCAGGCTGTGGCAAAGTAGTAGAGTCCCTTCAGATCCTGAGCGAGAACATCATTGACACGTTTTGCCAGTTCCGCCGGTGATGTGCGGGGGGATGAATTGATTTTGAAAAGGGTTCGCAGCTGGTTGCCAATGTATGATGAGGCAATGCCGTGGCCGGACACATCACAGATAATTACCTGGAAGATGTTTTCGCTGATAAAATAGGCATCGAAAAAGTCCCCGGAGATATCTGCCGCGGGAAGAAAGGCTGATGAAATGGAATATTCTTTAATAGCATGGAAGTCGGGAAGATTGGAAACCTGGATTTTTCGCACTTTGGAGATTTCGTTTTTATATTCCCTGTTCATCCTTTCGATGGCTCTTTCTACAGTAAAGCGGCTGTGAATAATGGCGAAGAAACTGGTAAAAAGATGAATCATTTCTATATCTTCAGCGTGAAAGGGGTGCCTGCTTTCAAGGATGAGGTAGCCGAGAATAGTGCTTTCTATTTTAAGGGGGGCTGCGAGACAGTAGAGGGGCGTTGCATCTATATGTAATTTGAACTCCCGGTATTCTTCTTCCTGTGCGGGGAGGTCAATTTTTTCACTGAGTTCATGAAAGGGTCGGAAAACCCCCTCTTTGTCAATATGGCGGGAAAGTACTGAATTGAACAGGTTGTCACGCTTTTGTATGATTTCCATGTATCCACAGCTGGTTACTTCCCCAATACCTTCCATGATGTGAAAACTTTCATCCAGGCCGCGTTTCTTGATATGGTCCCTGACGATTTTTGCCAGGTTCTGCATGCGTCTGTTCTGGCGAACCTGTCTTTTATAGGCATTGTTAAGTGTTTCCCTGTCGTTGAGCAGCTTTGCGTAGAGTTCAATTTTTGTTTTGACTTCCAGGGGGATAACAGGCTTTCTGATAAAGTCATTGGCCCCTGCTTCGTATCCTTCTTCAATGACTGTGGCACTGCTGGAAGAGGTTATAAGGATGACGATTGATTCATGGTACAGGGCATTGTTTTTCAATTTTCTGCAGATTTCAATACCGTTCCCGTCAGGGAGATTGACATCAAGGATAAAGATATGGGGAACCCTTTCTTTGAGTGCATGGGTAAATTCGGTGACAGTGCCGGTAAGGGTAAGGCTGTATCTGTCTGCCAGGAGATCATTGAGCACCGTGCGCATGGTTTTTGAATCATCGAGGCCGAGTATAATGGTTTGTTTTTTTATTGCTTTCATGGGGGAAGTATAGTCTGTTTTTGTCCAGTATATCATCGGTTAAGGGGGAGAGTCAACCAGATTCTCCCGGTTAATTGTTAACGTATAATTGATATAATCGAGCAGTATTATTCTTGACATCTATTGTTTTATCGCTACAAAGCGTTGATGCCAGCCTGCCTGTCAGCAGATTCAGTCCCGAAAGACTACGATTATACCAGAAAGGTTATTGTATTATGAGGAAACTTGTCGCTTTTTTCATCGATCGTTCGCTTCTCGTTAACGTAATGTCCCTTGGTGTTCTTATAGCGGGGCTCCTTTTCATGTTTACCGCCAACAAAGAAGCCTTTCCCCGGGTTGAATATGACTGGGTCATTATTACTACCATCTATCCCGGGGCCACCGCCTCTGATATTGAAAAGCATATTTCCATACCGATAGAGGACCAGGTGCGGGGGGTTGACGGTATCAAGGAGATAGTTTCTTCTTCAATAGAGTCACGTTCTACTGTGGCCATTCAGCTCGACCCTGATCTTGATAACAAGGACAAGACTATTACTGACATCAAGAATGAAGTCGACCGCATCTCTGATTTCCCCAAGGAAGCGGAAGATCCTGATGTGATTGAACTGAGTACAAAGCTTGTTCCCATCATTGAAATTTCTGTCATCCCGAAAAATGGAATAAAGAACGATGCTGATGAATTTGCCATGAGAAAGACTGCAAAGTATCTCGAAGAGAAACTTCAGGATCTTTCGGAGGTTGCCCAGATCGACAAACAGGGATGGCGTGACAGAGAAATGATTGTCGAGGTCAATCCACGCCTTATGGACCAGTACCACGTGGGACTCAACGAAGTGATACTGGCCCTTTCGCAGAAAAATCTTAATTTCCCCGGCGGCCTGGTACAGACAAAAAAAGAAGAAATCATGATTCGCACCATCGGTGAGGTTGAAAATACCAGTGACATCGGTAATGTTCTTATCAGGGCCAATGACCTTGGAAACTGGGTGCGTATCAGAGATGTTGCCCGTGTCAAGGATTCTTTTGAAGAAGCATCACTGATCCATAAGACCGACGGGAAACAGTCGATAACCCTGACTGTTTTAAAAAAGGAATCCGCTGACATTATAGATACCGTGGCGAAGGTCGAGGATGTGGTTAAAAAATTCAGTGTTGGCAAAGATAATTATCATTTTCGCTCTTCTAATGATATGTCGTACTATGTCAAGCGCCGTCTGAAGGTTTTGATCAATAATGGTATTGTGGGACTCTTTCTTGTTTTTATTACTCTTTTTATTACCCTGGGATGGCGTATCTCCATTGTAACAGTAATCGGTGTGCCCCTTGCCTTCTGCGGAACCTTTGTCTGGATGGGGCAGGCGGGTGTTAATATCAACCTCATGAGCCTTTTCGGCCTTATTATCGTTCTCGGTATGCTTGTTGATGATGCTATTGTCGTGGCAGAGAATATCTACCGGCATCTCGAAGAGGGTGAATCGGTAAAGGACGCGGTTGTTAATGGTACCGGCGAGGTTATACTCCCGGTTCTCGGGACGATACTGACAACCATTGCCGCCTTCGGCCCCCTCATGTTAATGGGGGGAATTATGGGAAAGTTCATGTGGACCATGCCCGCTGTCGTTTCTGTTGCTCTCCTTGCATCATGGGTGGAATCCATGTTTATTCTTCCCTCTCATGTTTATGATATTGAAAAGTTCAGGAAGGTGAGTGTTAAGGATAGCAACGCCCGGGGGAAAGAACGCCTCTATCCGAAGATCAAGGCACGCTACGTGGCGATACTGAGCAGGGCCCTGGATCATAAATACAAGGTCTCTCTGCTTATAGCTGTGGTCTTTTTCGGTTCCCTCTTTTTTGCGGGAAACAACATGAAGTTTATACTTTTCCCTGCGGGAAAGATCGAGCGTTTCGTTTTAAAGACAGAAGCTCCCGCCGGAACAAGCCTTCAACAGATGAACCGAAACCTGGGCCTTCTCGAGGAAATAATTCTTCGACTCCCGAAGGAAGAGCTGGATAATGTCATCTCCACCGCGGGTATCCAGAGGGAACAGCCCATGGACCCGAATGAAAAGCGGGGCAATAACTACGGGACTATCATTGTCAATCTTACTCCTGAAGAGGAGAGAAGCAGAAAGGCACGGGAAATCATGGACTGGGTCCGTAAAGAGGCGAAAAAGTATGAGAAAAAATTCGTCAATATGGAACTCAATTATGTCAAGGGCGGGCCTCCCGTGGGGAAACCCGTCAGTATTAATATCAAGGGAGATGACCTGAAGGTGCTCAAGGAGATATCTAAAAAATTTCAGGCTTTCCTGAAAACCATTCCCGGTCTTAAGGATATCAAGGACAACTTCGAGGAAGGCAAGGGAGAGCTACGGGTCATTGTCGACGAAAAGACCGCTTCTGTTGCAGGTATTACTGTTTATGATGTGGCCACCACAGTGCGAACCTGTTTCAAGGGAACAGTGGCAACGACTATCAAGAAAACTGATGAAGAGATAGATATCCGCGTCATGTATCCTGAATCGCAGCGTAATAATCTAAACACCCTGAAGGTTATCAAGATTGCCAACCGCATGGGAAACCTGGTTCCCCTGCGTCAGGTGGCGCGTTTTGAATATGAAAAGGGAATACGGGTCATCAACCGTAATGACTGGAAACGCTCAATTCGTGTTGAATCAGAAATAGACGAAAAGGCAAAGGATGTTACTTCTGTCTGGGTCAATGCCCGCCTTCAGGAAAAATTTGCCAATATCGAAGACCAGCATAAGGGGGTTATTGTTGATTTTGCCGGTGAATTCAAGGATACCCAGGAAAACATGCAAGAGCTGGGGCGTTCATTTGTTATTGCTGTTGTGGTCATCTATATTCTCCTGGTGGGAATTTTCAGGTCTCTTTCTCATCCCTTTATTATTGTCAGCATTATTCCCCTGACTTTTATCGGTGTAATCTGGGCTTTCTTTTTTCACAAGATGGTATTTTCATTCCTGGCGGTTATGGGAATCGTGGGGCTCGCGGGGGTTATTGTTAATGATTCCATTGTTCTTCTTGATTTTATGAAACGGGAGAGGGCCCGGGGACTCCCGATAAAGGAAGCAACGCTCAGTGCAGCATCAAACAGGCTGCGCCCTGTTTTTCTTACCACCATTACAACTTTTTTCGGCCTTATACCTACCGCCTATGGTATCGGGGGGTATGAACCTTTTCTGAAACCGATGGCTGTTTCCATGTCATGGGGGCTCCTTTTCGGGACAATGATTACGCTCCTGGCAACACCGATCCTTTATAATATGCTCACTGACCTGCGCCGCCTGGTTTTCGGGAAGGAGAAAGATGCAGAGAGCTTTGAGGAAAAACAGCCTTACTATGAGCACACCATGGAGATGCGTATCGAAGACCATGTGGAACATCATGTCAGGGCTTTCATGGAGAGGGAAGTTCATAATTACATCGATGATAAACTCGACGCCATGGCCCCAAAGGAAGAACTTCCTGTAGAAGAGAAACCTGCATCGAAAAGGGCCAAAAAGAAAGCGGCAACGAAAAAGAAGAAAAAGAAAACCTGATAATAAAAGGGGCGTCCTGAAAGGGCGCCCCTTTTATTACTATTCCTCTTCACCGAAATCGAGTTCCGCGGTGCGGTTCTTGTTTTCAAAGAAGACCCAGGTCATCTCCGCGCCAAGAACAAGAAGAAAACAGGTATACCATATCCATATCATGAGAATGACGATTGTTGAAAGTGAACCGAAGATAGAAGTGTAATCGTTGATTTCTGTAATATAATAGGAGAAGACAGTCTTGATGATCTCATAACTTCCCGCGGCAAAAAAAGAGCCTTTCAGTATTGAACGTGTGTCGAGCTTGCGCGGCGGGACAAAGCGGTAGATAATGAAAAAGAGCAGGGTGTTGACAATCAGTGTCGATACAGAAGAAATGAAAAAGGGAATATTGCTGATAGTGGTAACGAATGTATGAATGATGGGCATTGAATGCATGTTTCTTTCAATGTATTGCAGTATTCCCGTGTTCTTGGCAACGGCAATGGTATGTGAAAGTAGAATGAGTGCGAGAATGCTGATGCCGATGCCGAGTATTATGAGAAAGTGCCTGATTTTTGCCTTCCAGTATTTTCGGCTCTCCTCGATGTGAAAGGCCTTTTCGAGAACGCGTTCAAAGATGTCAAAGATTAAACTTCCCCACCAGAAAAGAAAGGGAACCCATATCAGGGCAAGGTACCTTTTCGAATAGATAATACGGTCAATGATGTGTATTATCCGCTCGATGTCTATGGAAGGGAGCTGCTGGCGCAGATGGTCAAGATAAAATGTTACCATCTGGTCAGATTTAAAGAAGAGACTGAGCATTGAAATAATTACCAGGGACGCTGGAATAAATGAAATGAGAAGAAAGAAGGCGAGGGCGCAGGTGGAGAGTTCACCGTCGTGATCGGTGTAGTTTTTCAGGGTAACTCTCAGGTCATAGAGAAAAAAATCCCTGATTCTTTTGAAGAAAGAAAAAATATCGGTGAATACGGCTTTTAATGCCGCGAGCAGTCGTTGTTGCATCCCCGTGCCTGTTATTTCTGTTTTTTCTGAATTTCTATCGTATTAAGGGAAACTGCAAGTCTTTTTTCGGATTGGGGGGGGGAAGTCGAAAGTCATTCTTATGCGGCACCCAAAATTGCAGGCGCCGCATGATTCGTTTTATCAGTCATCGCCTCCCAGGAGGCCGAAACGAATGAGGAAGTAGAGGAGCGTTGCAATGGCGGATGCTGCTGCGGCAACATAGGTCATTGCTGCTGCTCCCAGAACCCTGTTGACTCCCTTAAGTTCTGCTGAAGAGACAAGCCCCTGGGCGGCAAGTATATTTTTTGCCCGTGAAGAGGCGTTGAACTCAACAGGAAGAGTCACCAGCTGAAAGACAACGACGACGCTGAAGAGAATGATCCCTGCCTTTACGAGGCCCATGGTACTGAAAAGGGCACCCACAATGATGATGATCCATGCAAAGTTTGAACCAATAGAAGCCAGGGGCACCATCATGTTGCGCAGCACCAGGGGTGAATAGGCCTCTTTGTGCTGAATGGCATGCCCTGTTTCATGGGCGGCGACACCAATGGATGATATGGAAGTGCCGCTGTAAACATCCGGTGAAAGGCGCACAACCTTTTTGGCGGGGTCGTAATGGTCAGATAAAAAGCCTCCTGTCTGAACAACATTGACATGGGAGAGGCCGTTTCTGGCAAGAATCTGCCGTGCTACATCTGCACCGGTCATGCCTGAGCGTGTGCCGATGTTTGAATATTTTTTATAGGTACTCTTGACTTTCATTGATGCGAAAAGAGAAAGAAGCAGTACCGGAACCATCATTATAATATAAAGAGGGTCGATTGCAAAGATCATGTTATACCTCCATTTTTTTCAGCCTATATCAGACTTGTTTAATAACTGTCATGTTATTCTTTATCCGCCCTGTCTGTAACGGTTCGGATTTTCTTTTTTCAATCTTTAAAACAGGTCTTCTTTTATAGGGAACCTCTAAAAATTAAATTTTAACTACTGGCAAATTCAGTACTTAGATTCCCAGCCCGCCGAAGGCGGGCGGGGAATCTAAATTATTAGAGGTTGCCTGTAGATAAAAAGTCCTTCTATTCGGTTTCTATTGTCTGTTTTTTCAGACTAAAGATTGTGAAAGACTTTGTTTCAGGAGGTTACATTTTTTACCCCTTTTGTGGCGTGACAAAGGGGGCGCACTTTTTTTTAAATTTATGAAACAGGTCTGGCCTGTTAATGGTCATATGACTGTCCCTGGATACCTGTTTTAGCGTCCTGTCTCACTCTGAATATTAATACAGAAAGCGGGGCATTAGATTTGACAGGGAGGAAGTATCCATGTATCTTAGTAAATCTTAAATATTTTACCTGGTAATCACATGAAAAAGATCTCACTGTTTCTACTTACTGCCCTTTTCCTTTCCGCCTGCGGTTCCCTGCAAAAAACGGAAGAAAACGAGCCTCCCCGGGTGATTTCATCCCCCGGGTTACTGCCTGATACCCGCTATCGCGCTGAAGACTGGGCACAGTACAGCCTTGGCCTGGAAGTAAAGAGACGAGCCCTGGCAAAAAGAAAAAATCCACAAAGAAAAGAACAGCTTCGAAAGGCTGTTACTCATTTCATGGCGGCTGAAAAAAGCGGCAAAGGCCTTGAATATGTTTACAATCAGATTTCTGAGTGTTATTACTACCTCTATGATTTTACCCGTTCCATAGAGTATGCAGAGCAGGCCATTGAGGCAAACCGGGAATTTCGCCCGCCTTATAACAGGCTCTACGGAATATATATGCGGCTGCGTAACAGGAAAAAGGCTGCGGCGGTCCTTGAAAGCTATCTTAAAGTGAACCCTGATGCCCTTCGCATACGCTATGTCCTGGCGCGAAACTATTATCTCAGGCTCAAGAACTACACCCGCGCCGAGGAGGAATTTAAGAAACTTGTTAAAATTGCCTCTGATGCCCAGAACGGGGCCTACTATATTGAATATGGAAACTATTACCTTGCAGATATGGCTTATCGCCGAAACATGAAAAGCAGGGCCCTGCAGTATTACCGTAAGGTCCTGGAGGTAAATGAAAAGAACAGGTATGCCCACTACCGTCTCGCCCTTCTGCATATGAGCATGCTTGATCTTGATAAGGCGCAGGCCCATGCCGGTATATATTTGAAGTCCTTTCCCCGTAACCGCATTATGAACGGGGTAGTGGGGAGGATACATTATATCAGGCAGGAGTCAGGAGCCCTCTCTCACCTGAGAAGGGCACGAGGGAGAAATCTTAACGGCCTCCTTGCCCGGGGCCTTCTCCTTGAAATAGAAGAAAAGGACAGGCTTGGGGAAAAGTTTCTTCGTTACGCCCTGAAGCGAAATCCTTCGCTTTTTTCAGCCTACCTTGCCCTTGCGGAGATACAGAAAAGAAAGAAAATTGAAAAGGCGGGGTTCAGTGAAATGGTTACCGCCGGTGTTCTTGCTTTCAGAAACGGTGCCTGGTCCCTTGCACGGCGCTGTTTTTTCGAGGCACTGCGAATCGATGGTTCAGTGGTTGAGGCTGTTTATTACATGGGACGAACCTATGAAGAAGAGGGAAACCGTGAGATGGCCCTGCGTTACTATCTCCAGGTAAACAGAAAGAAAAGCGGCTCTAACCTCATGCTACACATCGGGTACCTCTTTGGACAGCAGAAGAAATATGACCTCGCCTTTCAGTATTTTGACAGGGTGGCTGCCTCTGAGCCGAAAAATTCAAAGGCCTATTTTTACAAGGGCCTTTTTCTCATGCAGGACAGTAAATATCCCGAGGCGGAGAAAAATTTCCGTAAGGCCATATCTCTTGATGAGAAAAGAGACTCATACTATTTTTATCTTGCGGTAGTTCTTGAAAAGAATAAAAAGATAGATGAGGCCATAGATAACCTTGAGAAGGCTCTTAAGAAAAACCCGGAGTCTGCCCGAATTAATAATTTTCTGGGATATCTCTATGCTGACTACAACCGCCAGCTGGAGCGTTCACTGCATCTGATCAGAAAAGCCCTTTCCATTGAACCGACAAACGGCGCTTATCTCGATTCACTCGGGTGGGTCTACTTCCGTAAGGGTAAATATGATCTTGCCCTGCAGAAGCTGCTGGAAGCGGAACGGCGCCTGGATGAGACCCGGTCTGCTGATCCTGTGGTTTACGAGCATATTGGTGATGCCTATTATAAGCAGAGCAATTCTGAAAAGGCGGTTCACTACTGGAATAAATCATTAAAGCTTAAAGAGAACGCACGGATCAGAAAGAAAATGAAAACTGTCAAAGGAAACCGGTAACATGAAAAAGAGAAATAAACTTCCCCATATACTGCTTCTTTTTGTTTTTCTGGCGGGCTGTGTCACGGCAGACCAGAAAAAAGAAATGGGTGTTGAAAAGTCAGATAACAGCGAAGTCAGGGCAATGCTGTCCCAGGTTGAGGAGTTCAATAAAAATGCCGTTACATCCTATTACCTCTCATTCGAGGTTGACGGTGTTGTAAAAAAGAAAAAGTTCAAGTCACTGGGCAGGGCAACCTATGACCGTTCAAAAGCGAGAATGTATATTTCTTTTCTTGATTATATTTTCAAGAGTCCCGTTACACGCGTCTATATCAGCGGTAAGGAAATATTTTTTTACTTCCCTGTCGACAAACGTCTTGTAAAAGATAATGCCGCGACTATTAATTTGAAAAATTATAATGATGTTGATATCGATTATTCGATAGTTTACAGTCTCCTGACAGGAACCATACCCCTTATCAGCGGATATAAAGTCAAGAGAGGCCTTTCCCGTACAGAAGGGGATAAAACGTTTCTGATTCTTGAAAATGATACCACCTATCAGACCATATCCTTTGAAAACAATATTCCTGACCGCATCAAGCTGCTGCGTAAAAAGAACAGGCGTGTAACAGAGATTTATCTCGAGCGGCCTGTCCAGCGTAATAAGAGTTACTTTTTTCGCAGAATTGTTATGCTCGAAAAAGGGTCGGGGGTGCGAATCAGCCTTACCTTTAAATCAGTAAACCTGAATATGCCGGTAAAGGTCAAGTCGATCAATGACCTGCGGTTGCCCCGGGATGCAAGGATTGTCACCATGTAGGTGCTGCAAAAAGTTTTTTGTGTCAGCAATTAAATGTTATGCAGAGTGCTGTGCGAGAAAATATAAACGACGGTACAAGAAACCCCCCGGCAGTTTTTTTGATTTTTTTCTTTCTTGTTTTATGGGGAGGAAGTTTAATCTCCGGTGACGCTGTACCGGTCTGGCGTTATGTGAAAACCCGTGAAGGCGTTAAACTTTACAAGAGGACATTCCCCGGTTCAGGGATCATAGAGGTTAAGGGGGTAACCGATGTCAATGCCCCGGCCGAGGCCATCGACATGCTCTTTCGGGATATTCCCGCCTTTACCGGGTATATGCATAAATGTATGGTCAGCAGGGCGGTCCATTATTTCAGCGATGAAGAAATGATCCTCTACAATGTGACGAAACTTCCCTGGCCACTCTCGCCCCGGGACGTGGTGGTGCATGCCTCGGTACTTAAAGATTTTACTCACGGAAATTTTACCGTGCGCCTCAGGTCACTTTCCGCGGGGAATGCTGAAAAGTGGGTGCCCCTGAATAAAAAATATGTTCGCATGTATACCATGATCGGTACCTTTCATGTAAAACTTCTTTCGCGGCAACGGTGCCGTATCGCCTATACGGTTCATGCGGACCCCACGGGGCTGCCTGCCTTCGTGGTGAACATGTTCAGTGATGATAATCCCCGCGAGACCCTGCGGGGTATCCGCAGAATGGCCCGCAAAAAGAAGTATATCGAAGCGGGAAAAAAATCGAAGTATCTTCCCTATTTTGAAAAATTTTTTAAAGAAAAGGCAAAAGGGGGGAAGTAGAGGCCTCTCCGTACCGGGGGCTCTGAGCCTGAATGAGAAATGCACGGTTGCTCAGAGCCTTTTTGTTTTTAAACTTCCACACTCAGAAAAATCCTCACAAGGTAGCCGATACCGAATGAAAGTGCCGCTACACCCATGCTGATGAAAAACATTTCGAGAAAACGTTTTTTAAAAGGCAGGTCCTTTGCCACGGATACGTAGAAGTTGAAAACAAGAATAATCATGATGGCGTTGAAAAGGGTAATCCCGAGACAGAGAAGGTAGTGCTGAAAGAGAAGATAGGGGGCGATGAGAAGTACCACGGTTAAGATGTAGGCGATACCGGTATAGATACTTGAACGAATGGGGTTTTCGTCGCTTTCATCATGGGTTGTGGAGAGATATTCCGATGCCGCCATGGAAAATGACGCGGCGATGCCGGTAATAAGCCCCGCTGCGGCAATGAGGCGCGTATTCTGAAGGGCAAAGGTGAGGCCCGCCAGGGTGCCGGTAAGTTCTACCAGGGCATCATTGAGGCCCAGGACCACGGATCCCACGTATTTCAGGTGTTCTTCTTCGATCATGGCGATGAGTTTTTTTTCATGGTCATTTTCGTCGTTTACGATGTCAGCAGCCTCGGGTATTACCTTTGCGATTTCGCCATAGTTTACCTGTGCTGCCTCTTCGCCGCGTTCCATTAACTTGATGCCGAAGGTGATGCCGAAGATGCGGGCAATCCAGAAAAATTTAAATACCTTCCAGGGGTTTGCCTTTACTTCCTTTCCCGTGTGGCCTTTCCAGAAATTGTAATGACGCAGCTCATCATCGCCAATGGCTGAGAGTACTGCCGCGTTGTTTTTGTCTTTGATTTTATCCGCGAGTTTTTTATAGATTTCGTATTCGGTGATCTCATTTTTCTGCGCCCGCAGAATGGTTTTAATCATTGCGCTGGAAAGTTGAATGGTTGCCATGTTTTTCTCCTTTTCTGAATGTTTCAGGCATACGTCACGGGTCAGGGGAGGGCAAGCGTTTTTTGCAGGAAGGGTTTCTGCATTTCTTTCCTTAATGCGGCAATTCCCGGTTGCTTGGACATTATGAGAGGGTTGGGGTACCCTTGTTGCATGAAATATACTGCTGGTTTTATGAAAGATCAATGAGACCCTTTGTTATTTTTTGTTTTCACAGAGTTTTGTATATGGAGAGCTGACTGGAGGCAGTTGCATTAGATCACGGATGAATGTGGTTAATTCATGAAAATTTTTAAAATTATGTGTTAATAGTTTTATTAAATGCTATACTCTTCTCCGGATATTTTTATCGTTTAATGTTTCACTTAACGGATTTTGTTCTCGGTAGGAATGTTTTCAGGCGTAGAGTTTCAGCCATCCTCTCATTATTCTTTAAACTATTGTTTTTCCATATACTTTTTTGCCGTTGATGTGAGGTTCCCCGTTTACGTTTTAAATCGTAAGATTGAAAACGGTTTGTATCAAAATGGATTACAATGACCAGACATTTAACTCTTGTTTAAAAAATGTTAACTTGATTGACATACGTTAGGAGAAATGTCACTATGTCATACGCTGTTTTGTGTATATTAAAGAGTGGTGGCAGAACCGTGTAATTACGTCCACGACGGATTTACATGAAATCGCTTCCCCCTATATAATACTTCTCTTCGAGTCCCGGGGCCTAAAGTATGTAATTCAAGTACCAATCCCATGGTCCGGGCCGGTGGGGTAATACGGGAA
>CAZHNW010000060.1:14039-26006 GCA_964534225.1 uncultured Leptospirales bacterium
CAGGACTTTCCAGAAAAACACTTAAAGAGAATAGTATAGAGTAATCCTCGCTATGTGTTCCGAATTACCCCGGTTTCGATTTCTAGAATAATATAAACCGTTAAATTTATTGACATGTTAAAATAAACATATCATTGTGACTTAGTTATTATTAACATTTCTCTTCGAGTCCCGGGACCTAAAGTGCCAGCACCATGGTACGGGACCGATGGGTAATACGGGAAACTGTATTGCCTCCCGCCTGGAAAGAAGAGTTATCAAAATTTTTTCGTTTTGTTGCTCCACAAGTAGTGATATGTCATATATTAATGAAACTGAATAATCGTGAAAAGGAGGTGATGCCTGTGGATAATATATTTATCCCCTTTATAAAGCGGTGATTTCGCCCATGTATGGCCAGTTGGCTTGCATCAAAAGTACAACTGAAAGGTGCAGGATTGCAATGGATTAATGCTGTTACCAATGCTGTGATCATACGCGAAAGATGCAAAGGGCGCGTTATCAGAAACCTCCTGAGTATATACAATTTATATTTGTTTTAAGGGGGCATATATTATTTTTATATAGTAATACCCGCCTTTTTGTTTTCTTCCACCTTTTTTTATTCAGCACGGTATAATCTATTCATAATGCCTGCATAAGAACCAATAGTAAAAAATTAAATTATTGGAGAATACTTATGCCTGTTACCAGACGTGATTTTCTCAAGTTGTCAGGATTGACAACTGCGAGCGCCTTTGTAGGCGGAACAACTTTTTTTACCGGTTGCAAGTCAGTACCGGATAAATTAAAAAATTCTAAAATTAGCACAACTATCTGTCCCTATTGCGGTGTTGGATGCGGTTTGATCGTTACAGCACGAAATGGAAAGATCATCAATATCGAAGGTGATCCGGATCATCCCATCAATAAAGGTACTCTTTGCTCAAAAGGAAATGCCTTATTCCAGGTCGCGGTGAATCCTCTCGACCGAAGATTAAAAAAAGTAAAATACCGAAAGCCTGGTGGTACTGACTGGGAAGAAATTTCCTGGGACAAAGCTATAAGCATGATTGCTCAGCGTGTTAAAAAAACGCGGGATAATACCTTCATTGAAAAGGAAAACGGTTACACTGTAAACAGGGCCCAGGGGCTTGTGGGGCTTGGTGGTGCTGCACTTGACAATGAGGAATGTTATATGTGGAGCAAAATGGCAAGGATACTGGGGATCTCCTACCTTGAACATCAGGCCCGCATCTGTCATTCATCAACTGTCGCCGCCCTGGCCGGGTCCTTTGGCAGGGGGGCGATGACAAACCACTGGATAGACATTAAACATTCAGATGTAATCATGGTCATAGGGAGTAACGCTGCCGAGAACCATCCAATTTCATTTAAATGGGTTACCGAAGCAATGGATAAGGGAGCAAAGCTGATCAGTGTCGATCCCAGGTTCACGCGTACATCATCACTATCTGATCTTTATTGTCCTCTTCGCCCGGGAACGGATATTGCGTTTATTAATGGCATTATTAATTATGCCCTTCAGAAGGGCCGTATCCACAAGGATTATGTTGTGGAATACACTAATGCCGGTTATATTATGAATGCGGATTTTAATTTTAATGAAGCGGCAGGACTGTTTTCAGGTTATGATAATGGCAACCGTTCGTATAATAAGAAAACCTGGGATTACGAATGTGATGAGAAGGGAATCCCGAAAATTGACAGGACGCTCAAGGATCCCCGTTGTGTTTATCAACTGATGAAAAAACATTTCGGTCGATATACGCCTGAAAAGGTTTCGAACATCGTGGGATGTCCTGAAGAAATTTTTTTGAAAATTGCAAAAATCTACACCGCAACACACAGTCCTGACAAATCCGCAACAATAATGTATGCCATGGGAACAACACAGCATACTGTAGGTGTTCAGTACATCAGGTCATACGCCATACTGCAGCTCCTCCTTGGCAATATCGGTGTTGCAGGCGGTGGTATTAATGCATTAAGGGGAGAATCAAATGTTCAGGGGTCAACCGATAACTGTATCCTTTGGCATATACTGCCCGGTTATCTGGGGATTCCAAAGACAAAAAATGATGTTAACCTTAAGGCCTACCTTAAAAACAACACTCCAATATCAAATGATCCCATGAGCGCAAACTGGTGGCAGCATAAACCGAAGTACCTTGTCAGCCTTCTTAAGGCATGGTATGGCGATGCAGCTACAAAAGAGAATGATTTTTGCTATGATTACATCCCCAAGGCAAGTAAACCCTATCCTCACATTGTTTTGTTTGAGGACATGTATGCCGGCCTTCATGAGGGAGCGATTCTGATGGGGCAGAATCCCCTTGTGGGCGGACCAAATTCTAACAAGGAAGCAAAAGCCCTGGACAAACTTAAGTGGCTTGTCTGTGCGGACCTGTGGGAAACAGACACATCCATATTTTGGAAAAGGCCGGGCGTTAATCCCGGGAATATTAACACCGAAGTTTTTATGTTGCCAATGGCATCGTCGGTCGAAAAAGAGGGAAGCATTACTAATTCCGGCAGATGGGCGCAATGGAGGTATAAGGCTGTTGAACCGGTTGGTGAATCAAAATCTGATCTCTGGCTGATGGACAGGCTTTTTAAAGAGATACGGCGTCTGTATCAAAAAGATGTTAAGGAAGGCAAAAGGGCGGTTTTTCCTGATCCCATCTTAAAAGCCAACTGGAACTATACTCCCAATGGTGAAGAAGAGCCTGATGTTGAACTGGTTGCCAGAGAGATCAATGGGTATGAATGGACTTCCAAAAACCAGGTTAAAAATTTTACAAAGCTGACAGACAACGGTCATACTGCCTGTGGTAACTGGCTTTACAGCGGTTCCTTTACCGAAGAGGGAAACATGATGGCCCGCAGAGGCTTGAAGGATGCCGCAAACGGTCTTGGCCTTTATCCCGAATGGGCATGGTGCTGGCCTGTTAACCGGCGTATCCTGTATAACAGGGCAAGCGTTGACCGGAAAGGGCAGCCATGGAACAGCAAAGAATGGGTTATTAAATGGACCGGTTCATCCTGGAAGGGGGATATTCCCGATGGTGGCTGGGCCCCGGACAAGAAGAACCCCTTTATCATGAACCCTGAAGGGGTAGGGAGACTTTTTTCTAAAAGTCTCGCTGACGGACCTTTCCCGGAACACTATGAACCAATGGAAAGCCCGGTCAGGAATATGATGAACCGGCAAAAGGTCAATCCTGCTACAGTTATACTTCCTACTGTGGTAAATGAGTTTGGAAATGCCGCGACATACCCTTACGTTGCCACAACCTACAGGGTAACCGAGCACTGGCAGGCAGGGGCGATGACACGGAACCTTCCATGGCTTATTGAACTAGTGCCTGACATGTTCTGTGAGATCAGTCCGGGCCTGGCAAAGAATAAAGGTATTAAAAACGGCGATACCGTTGCCATTAGTTCTAAGAGGGGGAAGATAAAGGCCCGTGCCCTGGTTACTCCCCGTGTTCAGCCCTATAAGGTACAGGGGAAAGAAGTAGAGATGGTTGGTTTAATCTGGCACTTCGGGCATGGCGGTGCGGCAAAAGGTGACAGGGGTAATATTCTTACCCCTCACATCGGGGATGCCAACACTATGATTCCGGAATACAAGGCTTTTCTTGTGAATATTGAAAAGGCATAGGAGGCAGAACATGACAGATAGAGCTTTTTATTTAGATACCACCCGGTGCCAGGGGTGCCGGGCCTGCCAGGTTGCCTGTAAACAGTGGAACGGGCTACCTGGCGAGAAAACTGATTTTTTCGGCGGTGAGGAGTATACCAATCCTGCGAAACTTTCCGCAATAACATGGAACCATGTTAAGTTCTTTCCATTGCGGAAGGTCGGAACTGAGCGTCCCGAATGGACCATTATGCACAAGAAGTGTTATCACTGCATTGATGCAAACTGTATTGCGGTTTGTCCTGAAAAGGCCATTTATAAAAAGGATGGCTGGACAGTTATCGATCAGGAAAAATGTATAGGATGTGGCGCCTGTGTAAGCGCCTGTGTATACCAGGTCCCCGGTGTAAGTGATATAACTCATGTTAATGATGTTGGGCAAAAAATTGTTCAGAAGGACAAGTCTCACAAATGCAATGCCTGCACATTCAATGAGCGGGCTGTTCCAGCCTGTGTGTCGACCTGTCCTTCAGGTGCACTGAAATTCGGCTCCCGGGCAGAAGTTATACAAATGGCACAGAAGAGGCTGGGACAGATCAAGAAAGATTTTCCCAGCGCCAGCATTTACGGCCTTGAAGAATTCGGGGGATTAAGGGTAATAACGATTCTTCGTGATAAACCTGAATCCTTTGGCCTGCCTATCGGTGAAAAGGCTAAAACAATAAGCGCTGTAAAAGCAGAGGAGATTAAGGATATGTATTCTTTGTTCGCTACCATGTCTTTTGGTATGCCTTCTGTTAAGCGTGCTGCATACAGAATGGCGAAGTCGCTTGCGGGATATAAAGATCATGCTTGATTAAATGTATATTAATGATAAGGGGCCGCCCTGTTTCTGGGGCGGCCTCTTTTTTGGATGCGCCCGGTATGGGGACACTCCTGGTGATGTGAGACGACGGCAGGTAAAATAATTAACTGTCCCCTGCTCGATTGCTTCATGCCTGAATTGCTACCCGCACCGCGAATACCCGCAGCTGCGGCAGACAGAACACCCTGACTCGTATTCAAGGGGGGCGTGACAGTCGGGGCAGACCCCCATCATGATTACCTCATCGGAAGATTTCCCGTTGGTTTCTGCTATATTTTTCTGAAGGTCATGATTGGTGTCTGTCGTATCAGTCTTTGGCTGGCCGCCGCTGATGTGGCGTTCAATGGCCTTGGCAATGGCATCGGAACAGGAGTAGATTCTTCCCCCTGCCTCCCATGCCTGGTTGGGGCAGCGCACGCCCTTGATCTGTTTTATGATCTGTTCTTTTTCGATACCGCTTCTCAGGGCAAGGGAGATGAGACGGCTCACCGCCTCGGTCTGGCTCGCGGCGCAGCCACCGCTTTTACCCATGGTGGCAAAGACTTCGAACATTCCCTCTTCGTCCTCGTTGATGGTGACATAGAGGGCTCCGCAGCCCGTTGTCATTTTTCGGGTTGCCCCCCAGGTGACGTCTTTACGTGCCCTGGGAACGATGTGCCCCGGCAGCGAAGGCGTCGGGTGAGGTGGTGTTTGTGCCGGCTCATCTTTTTTCTCGGTACTTTTCGTGGAGAGTACCTGTCCTTCTCGTGAGCCATCGCGGTAGACAGTGACCCCCTTGCAGTCGAGTTCATAGGCAAGGCGGTAGACCTCTTCGATGTCATCACGGGTGGCACCGCGGGGGAAGTTGACGGTTTTGGAAACCGCGTTGTCCACATATTTTTGAAAGGCCGCCTGCAGTCGTATGTGCCATTTCGGAGAAACATCGTGTGCGGTAACGAAAATTTTCTGGATATCCCCAGGGATTTCGTCAATACCTGCTGCGGAACCGTGTTCCGCTACCTTTTCCATTACGTCTTCGTTGAAGAAGTCGAGATTTTTTGCCTGTTTTTCAAATATCGGGTTCGTTTCGATGAGCATATCATTGTCCATGACATTGCGTACATAGGCAAGAGCAAAAATCGGTTCGATGCCGCTCGATGAACCGGCAATGATGCTGATGGTCCCCGTGGGGGCAATGGTCGTGGTAGTGGCATTGCGCAGGGCGGGTTCGCCCCTTTCCGCATAGTCAGATTTTTTAAAGTTCGGGAATGCCCCCCGGGTTTTGGCGAGTTCCCGTGAGACTTCCCGTGATTTGTCCTGGATGGTTGCCATGATTTTTTCCGCCAGGTCTACTGCTTCGTCAGAGTTGTAGGGTACTTTAAGTTTTATGAGGAGATCGGCAAAACCCATGATGCCGAGGCCGATTTTCCGGTTTGCCTTTGTCATCTCTTCGATCTCAGTCAGGGGATAGCGGTTGACGTCAATGACATTGTCGAGAAAGTGGACCGCCGTTGCCGTTATCTCCCTGAGTTTGTCGTAATCTATTTCTGCCTTTCCTTTTTTTTCAGTGACCACGCTGTTTAAGTTAATGGAACCGAGGTTGCATGATTCGTAGGGAAGCAGTGGCTGTTCGCCGCAGTTGTGCAGCATTATACCATTTCCGTCGAAGGCATTGATGCCGGGTATCTGTACATCGTAAACTTTTTCACTGCCGTCAGGAATGATTTCTTTTACTTCAGCAGTAAAACGTTCCCTGTTCATTGAACGGTTGTAGGAACGTATGAGGTTGCGGAGTTTTTCTGATTTTTCAGAATCAGTAAAATCAATTATTTCAGAAAATTGTGACATGTTGTCTTTTGAAATAATCAGTTCATGCTGAGCCATGGTATGGTAGTACTTCATGCCACCCTTTCCGTCAGGGAGGAGTTTTTCTCCTGCGGGGCGGCGGTTCATATATATGTTTGAATGAATTCCAAGCCTGGCCAGCATACGCTGGACAGCTTCCAGTGTGTTGCTGTCGCTTTGGGCGAGACGAATGCTGATGCCTTTGCGTTGTGTTCCCTGAATGGAAGCATCCGCATCAAAAAGGCCCCTGAGAAATCCTCTGTAAAAATTAGAAGAGCATTTTTCTATTTCCGGTGTAATAATTTTATTCCCCGGGGACATTCCCAGTGATGAGGCCAGTGATTTCAACGCTCCAGGGGCCATCCTGTATTCTCCCCTGCCTTTAACTTCCATGAATCCCTGGAAATCATTTCTGTGGGGCAGTGTCCGGGCGGCTCTGTATGCTTCTGTCATGATATCATCTTCACGGGAAAATCCGTTTGCCGCTTTTTCTCTGGGCCATACGGAGATTATGGCTTTGTCTTTTTCCAGTGTTCCATCACCCAGGAGGAGGCCTGTAAGATACCCTTCCTCAGTGCTGCCGGGTCCGTCCCATGTGCGCGCCTGGCGGTGATTATTGAGCATAATAGTATCGCCCGGGTTCAGCTCCCCGGCCTCTGTCCATTCTGCGGTAATTGCTGTCCGGCTTATAGATACCGCACGGAGAACAGGGTGGTTGCCGGTAAGGCGTACCTGGTAGCCTTCACTGGTGATGAGGCGCAGTATTTTTTTCTTTCCTGTTGAAAAGAAGCCCTTTTCAGTGGAACTGTATTTTTTGTCATCAACAATGGCGGTAAATGATTTTCCCAGGAGGTCTGAAACCATGCGTGGTCCTTCCGCGGTCTGTACCCAGGTATCCGCGGTAACACAGGGATTGGTTGACTCGATGAGGCCCACTTTTTTCAGGGGATTGTGTGCGTTAATGCGGTCAATAAAGACGATGCCGGGTTCTCCCGTGTTCCATGCCTTTTCGACGATGAGGTCAAAGGTTTCACGGGCCTTGATATGTCCCACAATACTGCCGGTACGAGGATTGCGGAGAGGGTAATCAGTGTCATCGCGTACTGCTTCCATGAATTCATCCGTGAGGGCAACTGATATGTTGAAGTTGGTCAGAGCGGAGAGGTCTTCCTTTGCCTTGATGAACTCGATAATATTGGGATGATCAATGGAAAGGATGGCCATGTTGGCACCGCGGCGGGTGCCGCCCTGTTTGATGGTTTCCGTGGCGGCATTGAAGATGTTCATGAAACTCACCGGGCCGCTGGAAACCCCTGCCGTTGATTTCACCATGTCGTCACGGGGTCTGAGACGGGAAAAGGAGAAGCCTGTGCCGCCGCCGCTTTTATGGATGAGGGCCATGTTTTTAACAGAATCAAAGATTTTATCCATAGAGTCTTCTACGGGCAGAACAAAACAGGCGGCAAGCTGTCCCAGGGGACGTCCCGCGTTCATCAGGGTGGGACTGTTGGGAATGAATTCCATCCTGGCCATCATTTCGTAAAAGGCATCAGCTGTTTTTGAAACGTCCTCTTTTGACAGGCCGTACTGCATGTCCGCGGAAGCAATATAGCGGGCGACGCGCCTGAAGAGCTGGGCGGGGGTTTCTATAACCTCCCCCTCATCATTTTTTGCCAGGTATCGTCTTTCGAGAACGATTCTGGCATTCCCGGTAAGTTTTGGCTTTATTTCGCTGGTAATGTCGATATTCTGCCAGCTGTTGTCGTTATTCATATTCACCGTGGGGTACTCCTTTTATTGTATGCAGAAATTTTTAGTTATGTCTCATGAAAGATAATTGTTTTTTTAGTGCTTTCCGGTTTTGAGGGAATACTCTTTGGGCCTCGCCCCCAACCCCCGGTCGGGGGGTTTGATAATAAATTATTGTCCTTAAAGTCCCCCTTTGGGGGATTTAGGGGGGAAATCACTCTGATTTTATCATTTTCCCCAAAATTCTGGAAAGAGCCTTTTTCTTTTATTTTACAGCCAGTATATGTAATGGGGCCGGAGGGCCGGCCCCTGCCTGTTTGTCAGGAAGACGAAACCATCTGGTAGAATTCGTCAAAGAGGTACTGCGAATCATGGGGCCCGGGGCTTGCCTCGGGGTGGTGCTGAACGGAGATAATGGGAAGGGTCTTATGTTTCAGACCCTCCACGGTATCATCATTAAGGTTCATATGGGTAATTTCCACATCGGGTATTCCCTCGAGGGAATCATAGTCGACGGCAAAGCCATGGTTCTGTGAAGATATTTCCACCTTCGTGGTGGGAATATTCTTAACCGGCTGATTGCCTCCCCGGTGCCCGAATTTCAGCTTGTATGTTTTTCCCCCAAGGCCGAGGGCCATGATCTGGTGCCCCAGACAGATGCCAAAGGCGGGGATTTTTTCTTTTACGATGTCTTCGACAAGTTTTTTCCCATAGGGAACCGCGTCGGGATCGCCGGGACCGTTGCTCAGGAATACCGCGTCAATGTTATCTTTCAGTACATTTTCAAGGGGGGTATCACCGGGATAGACCCTGACGGAAAAACCTGATTTATCGAGAAGTTTTAGAATATTTCTTTTAACACCGAAATCGAAAACCGCTATGGTGGGCCTGTTTTCCTTTTCGCTGAAGCTCCAGGATTTTTTGCAGGCCACACCCGTGGCAAGGTCAAGACCTTCCATGGAGGGATGTTCCCTGAGACGTTCAACAGCGCCCTCGGTGCTGAAGAAAATACCTGACCGCATGGCTCCCTTGTCCCTGATATGACGAGTCAGTTTCCGGGTATCCACCCCTTCAATGCCGGGGACCTTCGCCTGTACAAGGTATTCTCCCAGTGACATGGTGGCACGGAAGTTGGAATAGGTCTTGCTGTATTCCTTGACGACGAAGCCCGCTACCTGGACATGGTCAGACTCAACATCTTCATCGTTGACACCGTAGTTCCCGATCATGGGGTAGGTCATGGCCACGATCTGGCCATTATATGAAGGATCTGTCAGGATTTCCTGATAGCCGCTCATTGATGTGTTGAAAACGGCTTCACCCATTGTCTCTCCCTCGTATCCAAAGCTGGTCCCTTCGAATACGGTGCCGTCTTCGAGAACCAGGTAACATTTCTTTGCCATTACTGAACCTCGCAAAAGATGAAAGTCGGTGCCGCGGCACTCTCTCTGGATAGAGGGCTGGCACTGGCTCTTCTTGTCAATATTAATAATACCGGTCAATGTATATTAATTTATTCTTCCATTGAATACGGGTTTTTACCGTAACCTGATCTACCGCCGGTGTCTGAATAAGATACTTTCGCAAAAAAGGGATGTCAAGAGTATTTTACTATTTTAACAGAAACTGTTGTATTTTTAATGAAGACGAACCAGCGTTTTCGCGCCTTCATTGAAAGACTGATGTGTGAGCATTGACAGCCTGCTGCAGGGATTTTTATCCCCAAAAGCATGATTTTTTCTTGACAGACCTTTTTTTATGTATGGTTTATGTCACATTCATTTCTTTAAAAGGGTAATGGCTACAGATACAATGAACCAGGCAATTAGTGACATGTGTGGAGAAAAGCAGAATAAGACTTTTCTTTACAGTTTTCCGCGGGAGATTAATTTCGAATCAGCGTCGGGATACCTGGGGCGATTGCACGATGTTGATTTTTGCGGTGATTATGCCTTTGATCTTAGCAGTACCGTTGATGTGCACTCTTCTTTCATCGGTTTTCTTATTGATTTTAAGCGTACCGTCGAAGCAAAGGGGGGGGATTTTCGAATTAAGCTCTCACCGGCGCTGGACCATCTCTTCTTTCAGCTGGATCTGCACGATTATTTTGTGCCTAACGCATTTTAGCCTATTCCTGTTCTACGTTTTCCTTAGTGAGTATACCGCTGCCGATAATATCCGCCATGAATTTACGGAACTGCCTGTCCGTGACTCCTGCCGCATCAAAGATACCCATCTTTTTGTACTGCAGCATCCCTTCGGTAATGGAGGCGAGAAGAAGTGCCATGGGGACGGGATCGACGTTCCGGTAGATTTTCTTTTCCACACCTTCATGGAGGGTATGTGTTATGATTTTCATAAGCTCGTTCATGCTCCGGGCGACTTCATCTCTTTCAACACTGTCATCCGATTCATAGGCTGACTTGTATTCCATGAGGAGATTGTAGTAATCCCTGTTTTCATTATAAAAGGTAATAAAGGCATCGTAGGTGGATATCAGCTTGTTTTGCGGTTTTTCCTGTTCTGCCACAGCCTCTTTAAACCGTGTGATAAGAAGTTCTGTCGCCTCAAGGCAGATGGTGCGGTATATGTCCATCTTGTTTTTGAAATGAAAGTAGACAGCCCCCGTTGTGAGTCCCGCTTCAGAGGCGATGGTTCTCATGGAAATACCATTGTACCCCATTTTCAGGAATAACTGGCGCGCTGTCTGGAGGATTTTTTCTCTGTTGTTTGTTCTCATGTAGTGGTCTCATTGTCTATATATATTGATACATAACAGCGATATTCTTTGCACGGTTTATGTCAAGACATTTGTCGTCAACTTCACGCCCGGTTTTATCTGTTTTTAATGCAGTGAAATCCTGCTGTGCCGGCATTCTGATTTTTTTAATGAATAACCATAAAAAATGAACATAAAACCTGTTTTTAAGGTCCCGTTAGACGGTTAATGGTTGACATTGTTAAGGCAGAATGTAACTATTGCCACTTTAAGAGTGAGTACTCACTCTTGTAGATAAAATATCAGGGATAGGGGGGGAAGTTTACTGCCTTGCTGCATTTAAATATCTGCTGCTGGTCAGGGAATTCCTCACAATCAGGAGTAATCGATGAATAAAAAAACTGATGTGAAACCGGACAATCTTGTTTCAATACTTCAGGAGTCCATTGCTGTCAACAGCCAGAGGCCCTGGCTGGGAACGAAAAACAGCGAGACCGGGGAGTATGAATGGATAACCTATGGTGAGATGGGACGCCGTATTGACAATACCCGTGCCGGCCTTGCCACCATTGGTGTAGGGAAGGGCGACACCGTGGCGGTCCTTTCCAATAACAGTGTCGAATGGGCTGTACTCTGCTATGCCACCTATGGCTGTGGCGCCCGTTTTGTTCCCATGTACGCCGCTGAGTTGCCGCAAATCTGGAAATATATCATTAAAGACAGTGGCACAAAGGCTCTCTTTGTCGCCGATGAAGAGGTCTACCGGGAAGTATCATCATGGCCCGAAGAAATAGACACCCTCCAGGGGGTCTATCAGATTTATGGAACCGGCAATGATTCGCTGACTTACCTTGAAAAGAAGGGAGCTGAGAATCCTGTTAAGGCGGCTCATCCCGGAAAGGATGATATCGCCGGTCTTATTTATACCTCGGGAACAACAGGTGATCCCAAGGGCGTTATGCTTTCACATGGAAATTTGACCAGCAACGTACATGACCTTATTGAAGGTATGCATATGCTCGATCATTCGTATCGGTCACTTGCCATTATTCCCTGGGCCCATGGTTACGGTCAGACTGTTGAACTCCATACCGTGATGAGTATCGGGGGATCATGCGGTTTTGCCGAGGCGCCCACCACGGTTCTTGATGACCTGCAGAAGGT
>CAZHNW010000061.1:0-11406 GCA_964534225.1 uncultured Leptospirales bacterium
TAGAATGCATATAAGCGGCAGAAGAGTTTGCATGTCCCTGAAGAGCAACACCCATACGGGCAAAGTTCATCATGCGGAACATGATTTTCATACCTTTACGCTCATCTCCAAGGAGATAGCCGACACATTTGCCATTGTCGCCAAAGGCAAGCTGTGATGTTGCTGATCCGTGACATCCCATCTTGTGCTCGATACCGGTACATACAACATCGTTTTGCTCGCCAAGAGATCCGTCATCATTAACGAAAAACTTGGGAACGATGAAGATGGAAATACCCTTTGTACCTGCGGGGTCGCCTTCGATACGGGCAAGTACAGGGTGAATCATGTTCTCGTAGTAGTCGTTCTCACCTGATGAGATAAATATTTTCTGACCGGAGATCAGGTAAGTTCCATCATCCTGCTTGATTGCTTTGGTTTTCAGTGCCCCAACATCTGAACCGGCGTCAGGCTCGGTAAGTGCCATGGTGCCACCCCAGCGGCCTTCCATCATCGGCTCAATGTATTTAGCCTTCTGCTCTTCTGTACCGTAAACTTCGATGAGTTCCATGGCACCGTGAGAAAGACCGGGATACATGTTGAGGGGATAGTTTGCAGCAATAAAAAATTCATTACAGGCGCTTCCCATAATGGCTGGCATTCCCATGCCGCCTATGTGGGGAGTGTCTGACAGGCCCATGAAACCGGCTTCGTAGTAGGCATCAAGTGCAGGCTTGTAACACTTGGGCAGATGTACTTCTTTTGTAGCGGGATCATACTTGGCGCCGCCTTCTTCTTCACCTTCCTGAGATGTGGGCAGAAGCTGTTCTACCGCGATCTGCTCAGCAAGTTCAAGAGTCGCTTCGTAGGTATCTTTGTCGAAATCAGCGTAAACGTCATACTGGCTGTACTTTTCAAGCTCAAGCATTTCAAAAAGTACAAACCGAACATCGCGGGTATCGACGAGTGGATTTAATGCCATAGGGGTCCTCCTTAAAATTGTAAATCCCAATAGGTAAGCTTTATAGTTAAAAACACCATCTGAAACAAAAAGTCTATAACCGTTATTTTGCGGTTATAAAGGTAAATAGCATAATCCCCGACAAAGAACCTTTTCAGCTAATGAAAAACGGCCTTTCGCCGCGGGTCCTGCCGTTTACCCGGGATGCATAAAGTTGGGTTCTCCCAAAATACATCCCTTAATTTTACGATAGTGATATGGCAGGCGAATATTGCAAGCAAAAATATTTTTTTTACATCATGATACCACTGAATTTTCCCTTTACTCCCCTTCTTAAAAAATCTTTTCTTTCGATATGTTTTATGGTTGATGAAATGGCACCTTTAAAAGTAAAAACGATAAAATGCCTGGGACACCTTTTTCCCGGGTCGTAAAATGCAAAAATCTCTATAATTACAGTCTATAAGCGGGATATTCAATGGGAAGTACAAAATACTGGATCGCCCTGGAACAGGCACAGGGAATCGGGCCGGTACACATGACGGAGATCTACCAGGAACTGCATCGTCTCGACCTCTCCATCGCCGACCTCTTTGACCTGAAAGAAGAAGAAATCAGTGCAGAATTTTCCTTTCCGGAAAAAGTTGTAGAAGGAATCATTGCCGCCATCGAACTCGTTCCGACAATCGAAAACGACTATTTTTCCCTTCTCGATGCGGGGATCGAAGTAATACCATTTTTCAGCAGCGATTATCCTCCAGCCCTCAGTGAATCAATGGGGAAAAACGCCCCTCCCCTCCTCTACCTTTTTGGCAGTAAAAATGTTCTCAAACAGAAGGGGGTTGCCATACTGGGAGACAGGGACGTGAGCGAGAGGGGAGAAATGATTGCCTACCAGGCGGCCAGGGAGGTGGCCCGCCACGACCTTGTCACGGTGAGCGGCTTTGCCAGTGGAGTGGGAATGATTTCACATCGTGCCGCCATGGAAAACGGAGGCACCACCACTGCCATACTGCCATGCGGGATACTGAACCTTAAAATGCCCCCATTTATACAGGAAGTTTTCAACCCTGATGCGGCAGCCATTGTCTCTCCTTTCTATCCCGATGCGGAAGCGAATAAATTTAACGCCTATATACGCAACAAGATCATCTGCGGCATTTCCCAGGCTGTTTTTATTGTCGAAGCCCCTGAAGAAGGCGGTATTTTCGAGGCTGCAAAATCAGCGGTCAAACTGAAGGTCCCCCTCTTTACCACGAAATACAGCGAGTATCCGGAAAATGCAAAGGGAAACGAAATCATTCTGACAGAAATGAAGGGGAAACCGGTCCAGCGCCGGCGCGACAGGGAGGCCCTGGAACCAAACATGGACGAAATCATTGCCTGCGCAAAATTTTAAAGGATTTTTGAACAACCAATGAAAAAAAAACTGGCTCTATTGCTTATCCCGGCGGCCCTCGCATGTACAGTCTGCCTCCACATCTTAAACTCCCCTCCATCGATGATGCAGAAAGAAATGTTTCGCGTAGAAGCGGGCTCTTCCGTGCAGGGCGCGGCCAGCAAACTCAAAAAAATGAACCTCATCCGAAGCGTCTCCTTTTTCAAGGCCCTGAGCTACCTTCATCTCCAGAGGCATATCAAAAGCGGCAGCTACATTATTCACCGGGGCATGACATCGCGGGAAATTTTTCGCCGCCTTGCCTCGGGGAAAATAATCACCAGCCGCGTCACCATACCTGAGGGTTTCAACCTCTACCAGATCGGAGAGCGCCTTGATGAAGAAAAAATCTGTTCAGAAAAAGGGTTTCTCCACTATTCCTTTGACCGTTCCTTTCTCCGTTCCATCGGAATCGATTCCTTTTCCGCCGAGGGATATATCTTCCCCGACACTTATGTTTTCCCCCGTGGATCTGACCCGCGTGATGTTATCCTCGTAATGCATAAAAAGATGAAATCAGTATTGCAGGAAGTGAAAGGCGCCGTGGACCTTCCCCTGAAAATGAAAAAAAATCGTCTTCTTATACTTGCGTCACTTATAGAGAAAGAGGCAAAAATCACCGCAGAAAGGCGAAGAATATCTTCTGTCTTTCACAACCGCCTTGAAAGGGGCTGGCGCATGGACTGTGATCCCACGGTACGCTATGCAGTAAAAAAATTCACCGGGAGCATAACCTTAAGCGACCTGAAGAGCGACTCTCCCTACAACACGTACCGTTACAGGGGACTTCCCCCCACCCCCATATGTTCCCCCGGCAAAGGGGCAATCATGGCAGCAGCCATGCCTGAAAAAACGGATTATTTCTTTTTCGTGGCGCGCAACGACGGAAGTCACTACTTTTCAAAAACGCTGCGCCGCCACAACCGCGCGGTCAGGTACTACCAGCGTGGGAAAAAAAACGGTTTTAGAGACGATCAGTTAACAAAATAAAAAACAGGGATGATTACTCTAATTAAAACCGATCTCTTAATTCACATCTGCGCTGACCACAGCCTCGAGTGGGACGTACTTTTTCGCCTGCTGCAGGGCAAGGAGCGCCGCCGCCAGGCTTACCGCCACGAGCACCATGTAGAGATAAAAGGCTCCATGATATGAACCGGTGCTGTCTCTCACATATCCAGAAAGGGGTGTTCCGATACCTGAACCGATGGTCATGAAAATACTGACAATTCCGTAAATCAAGCCATACTGTTTCAGGCCGAAACAATGTGCCGTCACAAGGGGCGGTATCACTGTCTGAATGACATTTCCGAACCCGAATACGACGACAAAGATAACCGCAAGCCAGAGCACGTTTGCGCGCAGAAGAATGGCGATACCCGCAAGGACAATAGTCAAAAAAATGGTAACGGCAAAGGAGAGGCCACGCCGGTCACTGAGGGCCCCCAGGGAAATCTTCCCAAGCACAGTCATTCCCAGGTATGCTCCCACGATAAGAGCTGCAGCAGATTTTGAGAACCCCATGTCACCATTAAGATAGGGGAAAAGGTGCTGGTTGATTCCCATGTTGATAACACTGAAAAAAAAGGCCATGGCAGCGACCATCCAGAACATGGGGGTTTTTACCGCCTCTCCCACTGAAAATCCCAAATCCCCCGCATTATCTTCAGGCTGCTCTGCCATACCATCGGGGAACTGTCCCATTTCCGCGGGGGTCTTTTTCATAACAAAAAGCGCCACAGGAATAATAAAAATACCGGCAATGCTACCGCTGATAATGTAGGCCCCCTGCCAGCCGAATTCTGTGCCCAGAAAATTCTTTTCAATGAGCCATGTCACAAAGGGATTAAGCAGGAGACCGCCGATACCGGTACCGGCAAAAACTATTCCCATGGCAAGGCCCCTCTTTTGTACAAACCAGTTGTTAATCATTGTTGTGACAGGAATGATATGCATGGCAGAACTGCCAATACCGAGAAGTACCGATACAGTATAGAACTGGGCAAGGGTTCGGCACTGAGAATAGAGAAGGATACCCCCGGTAAAGAGGACCGTTCCGGTAACCATGATGATACGTATACTTATTTTTTCAATAAGCTTTCCCACCACGATGGCCCCCGCCGTCATGGAAAGGGCGGCGATTGAGAAAAAGAGACTGAAATCTCCCCTGCTAAAATGCAGTGTAGAAACAACTTCCTCTATAAAAATGCCAACGGTATTTATAGCCAGGCCGATACCAAAGAAAAAAAGAACGAACCCCCCTGCCACAATCCACCAGCCGTAAAAACTGTCCCTGTCCTTTTTCATCAGCGTCTCCTCCATTCATGCTGTAATGAGTCTTACCAGAAAATTTTTCGTACATCTTACGTTATTAACGTATAGTGTACAACTCAACAATCACACAAAAAACAGACTGAAGTCAAGCTAAAAACCGTCCAACAAGATGGATAATAAGATAAAAATGCTCAATCAGCGGGATATGATTTTCTCCAGTTTTTTAAGGGGAGCAAGGCGGGGGGGGGCGGGCCATTATTTTTATATCAGCGGCCCCTGCGGGGCCACTGATATAAAACAAATTACATATTTTCAATAAGCACTGCCGCACCCATGCCGCCGCCGACGCAGAGTGAGGCGATACCAAGCTTGCAGTCTCTCTTTTTCATCTCATAGATAAGGGATACCATAATACGGGCACCGGTACATCCCACAGGGTGTCCCAGGGCGATACCTGAACCATTGACATTGACTTTGCTTCGATCAAGTCCGAGTCCCTTTTCGCATGCCAGGTACTGTGCTGCAAAGGCTTCGTTTATCTCAAAGAGTTCGATATCATCCAGGGTGAGGCCTGTTTTTTTCAAAAGCTTCTGGATTGCCGGTACAGGGCCGTATCCCATCAGCTCGGGAGCCACACCAGCAACGGCATTAGCAACCAGCTTTGCCATCGGTTTTTGTCCGTTCTTTTCAGCATTTTCGAGGGAAGTAAGCACCATTGCCGCTGCACCGTCATTAAGACCTGAGGCGTTGCCGGCAGTTACGGTTCCGTCTTTTTTGAAAGCGGGCTTCAGCTTTGCAAGGGCTGCCATGTCAAGGTCAGCACGAAAGTGTTCATCCGTGTCAAAAACCTTCGGGTCTCCCCTGCGTTGAGGGATCACAACCGGCACTATCTCATCTTTAAACCTGCCGGATGCTGTTGCCGCTGCAGCCTTTGTGTGACTCTCAAAGGCAACCTGGTCCTGCTCATCACGCGGGATATTATATTTTTCCGCAAGATTTTCTGCAGTTTGTCCCATGATAAAGGGTTCGCCCAGAAGTCCTGAGCCTGAATGAAGAAGTTCCCACATGGCATCAGTCATTTCACCATGCTGGAGACGTGCTCCCCACCGTGCATTTTTTAATACATAGGGGGCGTTACTCATGGATTCAGTTCCACCGGCCAGTACATAGTCAGAATCACCGGCAAATATCTGCTGTGAACCAAAAATAGCTGCCTGCATTGCCGAAGCACACTGACGCTGAATCGTTGTTGCGGGAACCTCAACGGGGATTCCCGTCTTAAGGGCAGCGGTACGGGCCGTGTTGGCCTCTTCACTTGTCTGGATGCAGTCACCAAAGATGACATCATCAAGATCCTCCCCCTTGACGCCCGCCCTCTCAAGGGCCTCTTTCATGACAATGGATCCAAGTTCATAGGCCTTTACATTTTTTAATGATTGTCCAAAACTTCCTATGGCAGTTCTGCATCCGGACAGGATGACTATATCCTTCTGTGCCATACCTCTTGTCCTCCCTGATTTTTTCTATTGTTATGTTTTGACCGCCAATAATCTGCGGTGTTTCCATATTGAAAGGACAAAAATATTTGTCAAAACATTATTTCATTTTACGTAAACTGGTAATCTCGATCATTACTGAGGAGGTGCCTAAAAACAAATTTAGATAATAAGAATATTCTACAGTTTAATCTCTTCGAAATCACCTCATGAGGTGCATGTTCAAGTCCCGGATACCGGAACATTGCCCCAAAAGGGGGCTATCCCGGGGGATACGCTCCTGGCATATTATCCCTTCTTTTTCCTGCTCATCCCTGTTTTTTTACACACCTCTTCCACTACCCTCTTGCTCCAGAAGTCTGCCGCCTCAGGAAATGACTCGGGAGCAGAGCCGATATAAAGGCTCCCCTCCTTCATCCACTGGATGTCGAAATTTCCGTTGCCAATCTGCCTTCCCCCAGGGAAAGCAAAGAGCTGATGATAGGCGCGAACAATATTGACGGTATCGTTATACCGTGTAAGGGTCGGGGTCCAGAAGATATAGAGATATTCTACACCGAGTTTTCGGGCAATAGCAGCAACAGCCTTTGTGTCGGTGCTGCTGAAATCATCGACTGTCTTTGTATATGTTTCCCTGAAGGGTCCCTTTACCTTAAAAGGATAGCCGGGCAGACGCTGACTGACCTGTTTCTGTGTCATGACACTGAAAGTTCCCTGTTTCTCAAATTCCTGTGTCATTTTAAAGGCAAGATAGAGGGCAGCCTTATGTTCTGTTGCGGCAATAACCGCCACCTTTCCCGGTTTCACCGATTGCGCAGAATCAACGACCCTGAAGGAAGAGACTGAA
Organism: uncultured Leptospirales bacterium; assembly: GCA_964534225.1. Classification (GTDB taxonomy): domain Bacteria; phylum Spirochaetota; class UBA4802; order UBA4802; family UBA5550; genus CAZHNW01. The sequence continues at coordinate 6,996 of CAZHNW010000061.1, forward strand.
AGTCCGCAGGAGACAACCAGGACAGATAAAGTGAGAAAAAGAATTCCCCTTTTAAATTTCATCATTATATACCTCACTGCGTGGCCCTGCGGCTTCCCGTTGCCTTGGTGATCTTGAAAACAAGCTGCATGGCAATACCGTTTATCATTTTATCAATAGCCTTGTCATCATCGGAAAACATGGTGGTAGACTTGCCCCAGCCAAAAGATGAGTATGCGACAACCTCTTTAGCCGGATAGGCTATCATGCGGGAATAAACCGGCATGTTCAGGTTGTCAAAAAAGCTGTTGCTGTACATGACCTTGGTGACTCCTTCGACCCAGACAAGAATCAGGTAATCGACCCCAAGCCTGCTCTGAATATAATGGGCAGCCTGTTCTGTCTCCCGGGAAAGATAGGGGGTCAGAGCCTTTTTATCACCCTTCAGTTCGAAATTGATGATGGTACGGGGATAGCGCCCCACCCGTGCTTTGATCTGGTCCTGGGAGAGAACCCTGAAACGGCTTTTGATCTTAAGCCCTGCAGTAATTCTCTCGGCAAGTACATTATTTATCTTGCTGTCAACAGCTGAAATGACGGCAACACGGGCGTTCTTTTTTTGAACCGGCACACGATAGCCCTCTGATTTTACCGGCGAAAATATTTCGACTTTAGAACTGCACGCCCCGGCAAATAAAAGGGCAGAGGCGAGCAGAAAGAGTATCCACTTGTTATGTTTCATTTTTCCTTCCTTGTTCATGGTTTTAGAAACGGTATATCGCCGAGAGATTGAGTCCCTCGAACCTGTATTTTTCAGGAACGGCAGTCCCCTGTTCGCCTGCATCATCACTGCTGCAGTAGAGGCGCGGGCTGAGAGAAAGGGAGGCGTATTGTTTATTCGCCACCCTGACAAAGTCATAGGATTTCACCATGTCATAGATTGCAACAACCCCCATTGTGCCGGCCCAGTACTGCCATCCCACGCCAACGGGACCTTTGACATAACTGGTAATGGCCAGGGCGGCCATGCTGCTTTTGAACAACACGCGATAGACTCCCCCGGCATTAAAACGGGCGTTGAAACTTCCGCTCCATACGGGTATGACAGAAACAGCCACTGCAAGCCAGGGTGACTTCTCCGTGTAGTCGTAATACTTATCATATTTATTCCAGTCAATATTTGAGGACTCCGCACTGAGGGTGGATAAACTTCCCCCCATGACAAGGGCCCCCATTACAAGTGAAAGGATAAAAACAAACCTGAGACTTTTTCGTTTTTTCATAACTGTTACCTCTTTCATACTTTTTCTTTCCGCGTCAGGCGCTTCTTTTCAATAATGGCCCCTGGCGGTAATTATTTTCTGCCGCCGGCAGTAATACTGCCCGGGGCCGGTATATTCTTTCTAAACTTCCCCGCACATTAATCAATAATGCAGGCCAATAAGAAATTCGATCCTGTACTCAGAAAGGATCAGCCAGTACTTATCGAACATCCCGAATGACCAGTCAGCATAAAACCTGAACCGGGACACTGCCCGGCGGTTGTTGAATCCCGTGGTGAGCCCCACACGCACTGACGGGACATATCCAAAGGTCTGGCTTTCGGCTCCGGTATAATTACCCTCCTGGTACTGAAAGCCCGTTCCGAAGAAAACTTCAGGCACGGCAAAAAATGTATGCCAGGTAAAATTATACATGTACCCCAGGCGCAGGGCCGTGGAGATCATGTGAAGACGGGTAAAGGAGCCATTGACACCATACTGCCCCCAGTGTTCTTCAGGTATCATGCAGTTCTGTGATTTTAGTTCATTGCTGTCAACAGAGGCGCCGAGGATAAAACTTCCCGCCGGCTTCATCTGCCGCACCTCGTGGTGCATGGCAGCATCGAGGGAAAAATCCCTTGAAAATGCAAAAAGAAAGGAACCGCTGATTTTTTGCAGCTTTATTTCCGGCTCCTGGAAAAAGACATACTCCATGACCTTGTTTTCGAGAAAGGGATCACTGACAACGCTGTTGTTCTGAAAGAAACTGTAATTTTTTGAAATCCTGTAATAGAAATCAACGGCAAAGCGGTGCTGGAAATATGATGCCCCCGTCTCCCAGCTCAGCCGGAGAAGGTCTCCCGCATCAAACATTTCAAATGATGACATAAAAGAACGTGCATAGTAGAGCTGTATCCGCCAGAAATAGACCTTTACTCCCTGTTCACCCAGGCTATAGCGGCCTGAATAGTAATAGTCCATTTTTGAACCGGCACCGCCCCGCTGCCTGAACTGGAGTTTTGAAACAGGATAGTTCCAGTATGCATATATGCTGAAAAGGTTATTTCCCTCGCGAAAGGAGGATCCCCCTTCATTCTCTGCTGCATGAGCAATGGAAGAAAGAAGGAAAAAGAACAAAAATAAGCATATAACAGGCGCGGCAATGAGTTTCCTCATAACAAATCACTCTACACACAAAAATTTTTTCAGCCCCGGCATGCTGATTTTTTTATGACCGGATATTAGAAGTAAAGAAATACTTTTCTGCAGATATTTTCTGTCAAGGAGATAATTGCTTTTCAGGGGATAGCGTCACTTTTTCAAGAAAGGTTATTTTTTTTCACGCAGGTGAAGTGTAAATGACAACGAAAGCGCGAAAGCGCTTTCGTTGCCGCTAAAATGTGAAAACACATCGAAATTTTATGATCGTTCTGAAAGTTTTACATAAGAATTTTCAGCCTCCTCGGCTGAAACATATGCGGGGCGGATTATTTTACCCTGCACGATCTGTTCAAGGCGATGTGCGGACCACCCCGCTACCCGTGCCATTGCAAATATTGGCGTAAAAAGTGACTGGGGGATTCCCATAAGCTTGTAGATAAAGCCTGAATAGAAATCGACATTGGCCCGAATGGGTACGCCTTTTCTTTCGCTCAACAGTTCTGAAGCAATTTTCTCTACCCTTTCATAAAGGAGAAACTCATCAAGGGACCCCTTCTGGCGGGTAAACTCCCGGGCATGCTTTTTCAATATGGTGGCCCTGGGATCTGAAAGGGTGTAAACGGCATGTCCCAGCCCATAGACCTTTCCGGTCCTGTCATTGGCACGACCCTCCACAACATCAGTCAGGTACGCCCGTATTGCCTTCTCATCTTCCCAGTCTTTTACAAATTTTTTGAGATCCTTCATCATCTTCATGACTGATTCATTGGCACCGCCATGCAGGTGACCGCTCAGTGAAGCGATACCAGAACCAATGGCCATGTATGTATTGGCCCCGCTGGAAGATACAGTACGAACGGTAAAGGTAGAGTTGTTTCCACCACCGTGCTCTGCGTGAAGGATCATGCAGAGATCAAAAAGCTGAGCCTCTATCTGTGAAGGATCTTCGCCCTTGAGCATGTAGAGAAAATTTTCCGCAGTGCTCAATTCAGGCCTTGGCCTCAGAATCCTCAGGTCTTCGCCTTTTTTGAACAGGGAAACATTATAATTATAGGCAACGATTGTAGGCATCTTTGCAATAAGATTAAGACACTGCCGGCTCACTCCCTGGATATTGATATCATCGGGATGTGCGTCGCACCGGGAGAGGTGGGAAACAACACTGTGCAGGCCGTACATCTGGTTATCGTTCTGAACCTCTTCCATGATGACACTCCTCTCCTGCTTTGAAAGTGGACGCCTGCGGGCAAGGGCTTCAGAAAAGGTATCAAGATCAGCTTCGCTGGGAAGTTCATTGGTCAGCAGGAGGTAGACGATTTCGTCGTAGCCGAAACCGTTCCTCAGATGAATCTCATCAACAAGTTCTTCTACATCATATCCGCAATAATAGAGCTTACCTTCTGTGGGAATCTTGTTCCCATCTGGAGCCTTGGTATAACCAACAACACGCCCCTTCGTGGTAATACCCACAACAACACCGGTGCCGTCTGCATTTCGCAATCCAAGTTTAATATTTTTTTCCTTTATCAACTCCGGTGAAAGGGTATCATGTGCCAGTGTCAACTCTTCAATTTTCTGTAAAACTTTGTCCATACATTACCTCCAAAAGCTTTGTTTCATTCAGCTGTATAATCCGGTTAACTTCAGTTGTTCGATTTCTTAAGTTATCATTCCCGTTTCCGGGAACCATTTGAAAAGAGATGGGCGGACAGGGCCTGTCATGTACGATTTTTTGTTAACAAAACAGGCAGTTACGTCACTTTACAGTAAAAATTTTTACCTGTGTACTGTCAACTTTTATTCTTACTTTCTTATTCACTGCGTGGGAAGCTGACCATGACCGCGGTCATGTCATCTTTTTGATGCTCCGGTGACCCGAGATAATCATAAACGGCACGAAAAAGCCCATCAACCACCAGCTGGGGATGAAGCCCCGCGTAATCAAGAAGGACCTCCTCGACACCCTCATCGCCGAAATCAGTGCCCCTGTCACCGGGACGATATGCCTC
>CAZHNW010000061.1:11416-25679 GCA_964534225.1 uncultured Leptospirales bacterium
TTTGTTCCGTGGCAGAGGGGGATGGAATTCGACTTTGTCTGGATATGCCTCGATGATAACGTCACTGTAAAAAAGGATTGAGTCTCCCTCATGAAGGGTGTAGCGACAGCGGGGGCTTTCAAGATACGTATCTCCAAGGAGAGCACGTATGTCACTCCCCAAAAGATACCCCTTGTTCGGCTCCCAGTTATCATGGGGATAGTTGAGATTTTCTATTTGAAATTCTCTTTTCCCATTTTTATGTACCACAATAGGAAAGAGCATGCTGCGATTATAAAATTCGAGATTAAATTTTCCGTCCCGATTTTCTACTATGGTAAAATTAACACAGGCGAAATCATCAGAATTTGATTCATCCATGATATCGGTAAACTTTGAAGCGATACTGCCGATAAGGACACCATGGTCCATGAGACCCGTTGTTTTGTATATGCGGCGCATTTCATTAACTGCAAGGGTAATGGCAGAACGAAGACGCACCAGTGTTGTATAGGCGGGAAGCCCGTGGCCGCTTACATCGGCGAAAACAAACATATAGGTGTCCTCGGTAAGCCGTATCAGGTCGAAATGGTCTCCCGAAAGGATTGACCCGTAGGCGCGCTGAAAACCGATCCCCACGATAAGCCTCCGCCGGTAAAGGTTTTTAAAAAGACTCCGTATAAGATTCTTATCCTTTTCCCGAACGGTGTTGGCCTCAGCCCTCAGGATATCAAACCTGCGCAGCCTGTTTTCTATCGAGTTATCATCTTCGATTCGAATCATGTTTCAAACCGGGCCCTGTCAGAGGCCCTTTCTCTGTCTCCTGCAGTATTCAATTAAAGCGCTTGTGGAGCTGTCATGGTCCGGGGCCGTTGTTCCCTGCAGTTCAGGAACAATCTTCTTTGCCAGGACCTTGCCAAGCTCGACACCCCACTGGTCAAATGAAAAAATATCCCATATGATCCCCTGGACAAATATCTTATGTTCATAGAGGGCAACGAGTTTTCCCAGGACCTCAGGGGTCAGTTTCTCCGCCATTATAGTCGTGGTGGGACGGTTCCCCTCAAAGACCTTGTGAGGAACCAGTTTTTCCTCCACGCCCTCTTTCCTCACCTCTTCTTCTGTTTTTCCAAAGGCAAGGGCCTCTGTCTGGGCAAGAAAATTAGCCAGGAGTTTCACATGATGGTCTCCCTCCTCGTGAAGGGACCGGGCGAAACCGATAAAATCAGCGGGAATAATCTTTGTTCCCTGGTGCATGAGCTGGTAGAAGGCGTGCTGTCCGTTGGTACCCGGCTCTCCCCAGATAACAGGGCCCGTCTGCCAGGTGACACGCTTCCCCTGGCGGTCGATATACTTGCCGTTGGATTCCATGTCACCCTGCTGGAAATAGGCGGGAAAACGGTGCAGGTACTGTTCATAGGGAAGAATTGCCTGGGTTTCACACCCGAAAAAGTTATTATACCAGATACCGAGGAGTGCCATAATAACAGGCATGTTCTTTTCGAAGGAAGTATTTCGAAAATGAATATCCATTTTATAAAACCCCTTCAGGAGTTCCATAAAATTTTCATACCCCACGGCGATCATGATACTGAGGCCGATTGCGGAAGTCAGGGAATAGCGGCCGCCCACCCAGTTCCAGAACTCGAACATGTTGGCAGTATCGATGCCGAAAGAGGCCACCGCCTCTGCGTTGGTAGAAAGGGCAACAAAATGCCGGGCAATGGAGACATCTTCTCCCAGCTGACTGCGCAGCCACCGCCGCGCAGTTTCAGCATTGGTCATGGTCTCCTGGGTGGTAAATGTCTTTGATGCTATGATAAAAAGAGTCTCTTCGGCGCGGCACTTCTTCAGGGTCTCAATTATATGGGTATCATCAACATTAGAAACAAAAAAGAGTTCGAGGTCATCACTGCTGTAATGTTTCAACGCCTCTGTTACCATGACAGGTCCCAGGTCAGAGCCGCCAATACCAATATTTACTACATGGCGTACCGGTTTTCCCGTGTGCCCGGTCCATGCACCGCTGCGCACCCTGTCTGAAAAATCTTTCATGCGCTGCTGAACTTTCTGCACAGCGGGCATGACATCTTCGCCGTCAACGATAAGGGGATCACCGGAAAGATTTCTCAGGGCGACATGAAGGACCGGACGCCCTTCTGTTTCATTGATTTTTTCACCGCGGAACATTCTTTCGATTTCTTCCTGGAGGCCGCAGGCATGCGCCAGTTTCAAAAGAAGATCAATGGTCTCCCCGGTGACCCGGTTTTTGGAATAATCACAATAGAGGCCTTCAGACTCAAGGGTAAAGGCGGCGCTTCTACCGGGATCACCCCTGAAGAGGTCTCTCAGGTGAAGGCCCTTTATCTTATGGTAATGCTCCTGCAGATTTTTCCATTCCTGCCGCTCTGTTAACCTGGTTTTGGACATATTTAATTCTCCTTTCATCAGCCTCAAACGTTCCCTGGAGGAGGGTTTAAACTTCCTGCATTATCAATCGAAGCCTGCTGCCGGCATCAGTTTCATCCCCGGCACATAGATAATGAAACAGGCCCTGCAAGAGGAACAGTCTTTATCCCCGCAGGAGGCTACCGATCACATACTATATCATGACCGGCTGTTTCATTTCCATTTAAAAACCCCACGCAACACGCCTGATAGAGATAACGATCTTCTTTACTGCCGGAAAAATACTTGACTCTTCGCGACACTGCCTTGAAAAGATCGCCGCTTGATCTATCTCTTTATCAATATTTATTACGCGGCGGGACGACCCGATTGATTATTTTGTTAAAGCACTGCGGAAACACCTTTATCTGCCCCGGCGGGTGGCGAAAAAATTATAACCGGCGACATATCCTGTCATCGTTTGAATTAAAACAGGCATAATAGGATACTACAAAAACTTAAAGGTTACATATAATATTTATTCTATACAAAGAAATAGTACTGTCAAGCAAATAAAATTCTCTGCAGTCAGAGACTGAGGATTTCCCAGGTGATTAAGGGCGGGGGGAAGGTTATTGACAGATCACAGGTCTTCACAGTACAATAACAGGCTTTAAAAAAAACTACCAGGACCAGACCATGGACATTAATGAACTTCATGAACGGATATATGCCAGAATTGATGAACTTCCCACGCTTCCGGCTGTAGTACCACGTCTTCTCCAATTGATGGAAGACAAAAAATCGAGTGCCGCGGATATAACCGGAATCATCAGCCAGGATCCCTCCCTTGTCTCAAAAATCATGAAAGTGGCAAACTCCGCCTACTACGGTTTTCCCCAGAAAATCAATGAACTCGAACGGGCGGTTCCCCTTCTTGGATTTAACATGGTCCGCTCACTTGCACTTTCCCTGGGTGTCATCACTACCCTCCCCGCAGGCAGCGGTTCAGAATATTTTTCACAGCAGGGTCTCTGGCGGCACAGCCTTGCGGTGGCAACCATAATGAAAGAACTGGGAGGCTTTCTCGGACAGCAACAGGCGGGCTACCAGTTTGTTATCGGCCTTCTTCACGATATCGGCAAACTTGTACTTGACCAGTTCTTTCACGACCAGTTCCAGGAGATACTGATCACGGCAAACACCACAGAAGGGGCAACCCTTCACGGAGTAGAAAAACAGGTCATCGGAATCGACCATAACGAAATTACCGCCATGCTCCTGAAAAGATGGAAATTCCCCCCTGAGATAATCAATCCCATTGAAGACCTTCACCACGAAAAATCGGGGACAGAAACAAGCCATTTCGATGCAGCCCTCCTGCGGGTTGCCAACAGTATCGCCCGTGAACTAAACTTCGGCCTTGAAGGCAACAGGAGGCCCGCTCCCATTTATGATGGAGACATTGCCATTTTAATGATCTCAAAGGAAAAAATTGAAAAAATTCATCAAGATATAGATAAAAAAAGAGAAGGCATTACCGCCTTTATGGATGCCCTGGAGGGATAAAAACAGTTATAACTTTAAAATATTTCCCTGGCAGAATAATGGTTTGTAATAAATTTTACTATTATCTTTTGAAGGTCAAAGTAGCTAAAGGGCTTTGGAATAAAATCTATGAAACCTGCTTCCTCTACTTCTTTCAAAAAATGTTCATCCATGTACCCACTGGTGAGAACAGCCCTGACCCCGGGATCAAAGGTTTTAATGGTTTCCAGAACCTGTTTACCGCCCATACCGCCGGGCACGGTTAAATCAAGAATCAACAAATCAAAGGCATCATTATTCTCCATGGCCTTTCTGTATTCCTCAACCGCTGATTCACCGTTATCAACAATGACCGACTCTACATTCATCTTCTTGAACATTGCCCTGACAAGACTCTTTATGGTCACCTCATCATCCATAAAAAGTATCTTTATATCAGGCAGATAATCGGGCAGAGGGACATCCCTTTTTAAATCATCCACTTTTTGGGTTGCAGGGATGTGTATGACAAATTTCGTTCCCTGTCCGGGGAATGATTCAACATCAATCTTCCCGCCATGATTTTCAACAATGGACCATGACACTGCAAGACCGAGGCCGCTTCCTCTCTCTTTTGTTGTATAATAGGGTTCAAAAATGCGGCAGAGATTCTGCTCCTTTATACCAGGTCCATCGTCCTGGATTGTCAGGGTCACATATTTCCGTTCCCTGTCATGAAGCAGCTTGTTATTTTTGGCAGAAATTTCTATGGTTCCGCCATTTTCCATTGCTTCCTTGCTGTTTATAACAATATTCTGAATCACCTGTCCCATCTGATCTTCATCGATATATGCGTCATTCAGATTATTTTCAAAATCATACTTTGCCCGCACGTTTGATCCACGCAGAGAAAATTCTGTTACATCCCTGACCAGGATGGCAAGAGACGTTTCCTTCGGTACGGGTATTCCTCCCTGGGAAAAGGTCAGCAGCTGAGAAGACAGGCCCCTGGCACGTGATGAGGCCTTATATATTTCATTCACAAGCTCACGGTGCTCCGGCACCATGCTGTCATATTCAAGAAGGAGGGTTGCATTTCCCAGTATCCCGGTAAGGAGATTATTGAAATCGTGGGCAATACCGCCGGCCAGTACACCGATTGATTTCAGTTTGTTTGACAGGGCCATTTCCTCCTCATGTCTCTGGCGTATTTGAAGTATGCCAAACATGCCGGCACAGATGAAAACCGCCATACCGGGTCCGAATATTGAATATATGCGGATAGAGAAGAGCCCTGTCTCCATTTCTTTAAAGGCAAGCATGACATCAATTACTCCCGCGATAACGGCAAATAAACTTCCCCCGAGGAGCAGCATAATGAACTGATCCAGACGGTATTTTATTATCTCTATACAGTAAAGAACAATGCTGTAAAAAGCGATGACAATAATTGCTATATCACGGATACGGTAGAGGATACCGGGAGTGCCCCTTCCCCTGTTCCAGGGGGTAACAAGAATATCACCGGTTTTATAAAAACCGATAAATGATTCGGGAATAACAAAAGCAGTAAGGAGAATAATCATGACCAAAAAAAAGGCACTGCGGTAAATCCATTTATTAACCCTGATCAGGGTTTCATTAAGCTTCAGGGCGGAATCGAGAAAAAAGGGCAGGCTGAATATATAGGTCACCGCCATGAGAGCTTCGATGCGGTGAAAATGCATGGCCGGAGCAGGTTTATTCACCAGGCTTAAAAATATAACCATTAAATCCGACAGTATGAAAATACATCCTGCCATACTTAGAAGGCTGATTGCAAAAAAAATACGCCGACGGTCATGGTAATAAAGATACAAAAAGCGTACAGTACCGATCAAAAGAATGGCCATGCAAAAAGAGAGCAGCATCATGGGTAGAAAAATTTTTTCAGCGAGACCGGTCATTTTCTATATCTGCATCCTTTCAATTATTCTGATTGCTTCTGTTTCTTTTTTCTGACATAGGGCTTGTGAAATTTCGCATCGATAAAAAATATTATGCATATCTTTAATGCAAATAAAAGAAATATATTTTATAACAGTTGTTATTTAAAAAAATTGTAGCCATTCTTTGAAAAAGTCAATACTCTTACAAAAATTTATTCCTGACAATAATGTCATGTTCAGCAGACTTTTTTTGACTATTTAAAAATTCTAACTCAATATAGTGTGTTTTTTTTCTTTACATTCCATTCAGGAGTATAGTGTAATTCTTCGCTGCAGGCAGTGGAAAAATCAGGTAAATATTTCAGACTATTTTCTAAGAGCCGGGGAAAGAGCTTTATAGGCCGGCCTGAAAAAGTAAAAGATGCCGCCCCATGTCACCATCAACGATTAAAGGGGGTCAGCCAGAGAATATCATAGGGGTTCATGGTAATATACAGTTTCCCCTCCTCGGCAAACCACTCAACATGACTCACGATATCGAACCAGTGGCAATCCTCACATTGAAGTTCTAAAAGAGAAATGCAGAGAGAGCAGACCCTCTCGGTAACATTAGTCAGGGCCAGCACGGGTTTATCACCCTCTGGAGTATGGCGCAGGAGGGCAAAGACAGAAGGCGAAACAGAGAGAACCTTTTGCGGGCCATTAGGATGAAAGGCCCTTATCCGTGTGCGCAGGTTCAGGAGACGACCCAGCTCGCGGTTGATACGCGATGTCTTGGAGAAGGGATCAAGAAGGGCCTCATCGAGGGAACACCTGCTTATCACTGTGCGATTGATGGCCCGGTTTGACTCTGTTTCAACAACGGCATTGACATCATTCTGGCTGCCAATAAGCCCGTGCAGGTAGATACCGGGCACTCCCTGCAGGACAAGTGCAATGACCCGGGAGGCGACAAAGCGCTTTACCTGGAAGGCGATATCATCACCATTGTCGTCGCCATTGATGGCGCTGTACCAGGTGATATTCAATTCATAGGGAACGTCTTCTCCATGTTCACCTGACTTGTAACTGATAAGGCCCCCGTGTGAACGGGCACGGTTTATTATAAGGGCGATATCTTCGGCTTCGAGGAGGTCCTTTACCGCCATGAGCCCCACTCCGTCATGGGAATCAAGAAAATTGAAAAAGGTTGTCTGCTGCGAGGGAGTCTTGAGGCTGCGGGCCCACTCTGTCAGTATCGTTGCGTCACCTGAATAAAAACTGTGCAGCACAAGGGGGGGCAGGGCGAAGTTGTAGACCATCTGAGCCTCGTCACTGCCATTACCGAAGTATGAAATATTTTCATGGTGAGGGACATTGGTTTCGGTAATAATGGCAACACCTGGAGCCACGGTATTAAGGATGTCCCTGAAAAGCTTAACTATTTCATGGGTCTGTTCCAGGTGAACACACCGTGTTCCCGGCTGTGACCAGAGATAGGTAACAGCATCGAGACGGATAATATCAGCGCCATGGCGCACGTAGAGAAGCAGTATGTCAATGACGCGCATCAGCACATTGGGATTGGGATAGTTCAGGTCTACCTGGTCACGGGAAAAGGTAGTCCAGACATACCGGGGACCATTGATGGTCATAAACCGGCTGAGAATGTCCGAGGTACGGGGCCTGAAAATCATGGCCCTCTCCTCTTCTGAAAGTTCATCTGGAGAATTGTAGGAGATAAAAAAATCCCGGTAATACTGGCTGCCGTTGAGAAACTCCTGGAACCACCTGCTCTTTGAAGAAATATGGTTAATGACGCCATCGAACATGAGCTGGTAGCGCCCTTCCATGTCCTCGATATCCTGCCAGGTGCCGATACGGGGATCAACGGTCTCAAAATCTGTTATGGAAAAACCCCTGTCAGAAGAGTAAGGGAAAAAGGGAAGAATATGCAGGGTGTTGATGGTACCCTCCAGGTAGGTGTCACAAAAATCGGCCAGTGTCGCAAGAGATGCCTGCCCCTCCTCTTCCATCAGGTCACCGTAGGTGATGAGAATAATGTCTTCTTCGGTGAAACGCTCCCCGGGCGTAAAATCCTGTTCCTTTTCAAGCATTGCCGGGGGCTTATGGGCATGGTAAACTTTCAGGATGCGCTCGAGTTCATCGATATAAACTTCTGCCACATCCTCGTTGTAGATACGGGAAAGGCGCTCCAGCATTATCTCACGTTTATCAGGGGGAAGTGAAAAAAGGGGCTTTTCGTAATCCGGTTCCGGGTAGTGGACTGTATGGGTATATTTACTTCTTGCCATAAAAAATTTCCGCACTCTCTTTTCTATACTACAGGGTCTTCTTCTAACGGTCAAGAATTAATCGATAACCTGGGTACCCGCAGACTTCCCCGAAGGGGCACCCTGCGCAGTCCGGTTTTGTGCGACACCGGACTTTGGCATGTTCCACGATGAGTCCGTGGTACTCCTGGTATTCTTTGACTTCCCCACTGAAACTCTTATGAAAAAGTGCCCTGACCGTTTCATAATCCTCTGTGCCGTCAATGATACCCAGGCGGGAGAAAATACGTTTCGTGTAGGCATCGACGACAAAGGTTTTTCTCCCCCAGGCATATAACAGAATGGAGTCGGCGGTCTCGTGCCCCACCCCCTTTATGGCAAGGAGCTCATGGCGAAATTCATCAAGGGTGAGTTTTTTCATGCAGGAAGTTTTCACCCCCCGTTCCAGGAACCAGGCAGCAAGGGCCTTGAGCTTTTTTGTTTTCTGGTTAAAATATCCCGCGGGGCGCACCAGGGGGGCGATCTTTTCATGGGGGGAAGTTAAAACACTTTCGGCGGTAAGCAGATCCGCCGCCTTGAGATTATGCAGGGCCTTTTCCACATTGGTCCAGGCAACTGACTGTGTGAGAACCGCGCCGGCGCATACCTCGAAACGTTCTCTACTGCTGCGGGGAAGTTTTCCCCTGTAGAGAGACTTCCCCCGCGAAAGGCTGTAGATGGGCCACCATCCCCGGGGGCCATATTCCTTCATGAGGATGTTGTAGATTTTATTCAGCGTCATTGTATATATAAGAACACCTGTTCTTCTGCTACACTATACCCGTCACATGACATACCTGTCAACATTGAATTAATACTGTCCGTTTTTTCCTTCTCCCCAATAGATCCGCCATGTATGAAAAAGAATTGCATTTTTTGCACAAAATAAACACAATGTATTGCCTGCGAAACGTGACATACCTGATTGACACCCGCGCCAGGGAACTCAAAAACTGAGAGGAGAAAAACCTTGAAAAATAAAAAACTCTATCTCATACCCTATGCCCACCTGGATACCCAGTGGCGGTGGAACTTCGCCACTACCATAAAGTATTACCTGAAGGCAACCCTTCTTGAAAATTTTTCACTCTTTGAAAAATACCCTGGCTACTGTTTCAACTTCACCGGGGCAATCCGGTATGACATGATACGGGAATATTATCCCAAAGAATATGAAATAATGAAAAAGTATATAAAGAAAGGAAGATGGAAAATCGCCGGATCATGCCTCGATGAAACCGATGCCATTGTCCCCTCGCCTGAATCCCTGGTGCGGAACATCCTCTACGGCAACCAGTTCAACCGGCGGGAGTACGGGGTAGAATCATATGACTATATGCTCCCCGACTGTTTCGGGTTCCCTGCCAGCTTTCCCACCGTGCTCAGTCACTGCGGCATCAAGGGGTTCTCCACCCAGAAACTGACCTGGGGCTCCGCCGTGGGAATCCCCTTCTCCATCGGGATGTGGAAGGGCCCTGACGGGAGCAGGCTTCCCGCCGCCTTTAACCCTGGAAGCTATATTACCAAACTTTTTGTCAGCCCCGCCAGCAGCAGAAAGTGGCTCAAAAGAATCAGGGAAAACGGCGCGAAGTATGATGTCTGGAAGGAGTACCGCTATTACGGCACCGGGGACATCGGCGGAGCCCCCATGGAACTCTCTGTAAAAAACGCGGAAAAAAGCCTCAACAAAAAGAAAAGCATTATCTGCCAGGATTCGGCAGACCGCTTTTTCAGGGAACTCTCCCCGGATGAAATCAATCGCCTTCCTGAATATTGCGGCGACCTTCTCCTTACCGAACACTCCACTGGCTCCCTTACTTCACAGGCAATCATGAAACGGTGGAACAGGAGAAATGAATTTCTTGCCGATGCTGCTGAACGCGCCTCCGTGGCGGCATGGATCACCGGGGGGCAGAACTATCCTTATGAAAGTCTCCTGAAGGCATGGACACGCGTTATTGGCAGCCAGATGCACGATATCCTTCCCGGCACATGTACCCCCGACGCCTATACTTTTTCATACAATGACGAAGTGGTGGCCCTGAATATCTTCACATCGATCCTCGGACACGCGGCGGAGACAATGTCTGAAAACCTCGACACCCGGTGCGAAGGCATACCCCTGGTAATTTACAATCCCCTCGCCTTTAAAAGAGAGGACCTTGTTGAAGCAGTAATACCCGCCGGTAAAGATAAGGAGATCTGCCTTTACGACCCGGAGGGAGAAAGGATACCGCTGCAGCTCATCTCCTCAGATACTGAAACATCACATGTTATTTTTCCCGCAAAGACACCTTCCCTGTCATGGAACGTTTACGAAATACGCAGGGAAAAGGCCGCCCCTGTTACCGGGAAAGATATCAGTGTTGTGGAAACAGACAATGGTTTCATCCTTGAAAACCGGTTCTACCGTGTCAGGATAAACAACGATGGATTCGTTGATTCCATTTTTGACAAACTTCAGGAAATCGAGATTCTCGAAGAGACTGTTCACTACGAACTCCAGAGAGAAACACCGGGATACTTCCCCGCATGGAACATGGACTGGAAAGACCGAAAGAAAAAACCGGTACGCCTTACCGGCACCCTTGAGTCGATACGCATCACTGAACCCGGCCCCGTCAGGGCATCTGTAGAGATTACCCGGTCATTCAAAAATTCTACCTTTGTCCAGAAGGTCTCCCTCTCCGCGGGAAGCACAGGAAGCCGCGTCGAGTTTACCGAAAAGATCGACTGGCACCTCTCAGGGTACTCACTGAAAACGGCCTTCCCCCTTAAACTTAAAAACCCTGAAGCCACCTACAACTGGCAGGTGGGAAAGGTCACACGCAACAACAACCACGAAAAAAAGTACGAAGTTCCCTCTCACATGTGGTTCAGCCTCACCGATTCTTCAGGTAATCATGGGGTCACCATACTTGAAGATTCGAAATACGGATCAGACAAACCTGATAACGGCAGACTGCGCCTCACCCTTCTCTACACCCCCGCCCGACACTGGTACTCCCCTGCATTCAGGGACCAGGCATCACAGGATTGGGGCAGGCATACAATCAGATATGCCCTCTACAGCCACAGGGGTGACTGGCGAAAAGGTAAAAGCGACATCCAGGGCCTGCGCTTCAACCAGCCCTTATATCCCTTCATCGCCACATCATCCCCGGGGGCCCTGGGCAAACGCTTTTCACTGCTGCAGATATCCTCAGAGGAGACTCATGTCAGCGCGGTGAAGCTCTCCGAGGAAGACCGTAACACAATGATCATTCGAATGATCGAACTTACCGGCAGGGAAAGTGACAGCACCAGGCTGAACCTTACAGAAAAAATCAGAGAGGCGTGGGAAGTCAACGGCCAGGAAATTAAAACCGGGTCCGCAAACTTCAGTGAAAATGAACTGACGGTGAAACTTTCTCCCTTTCAGATCAGGTCCTTTGCGGTAAAACCTGCCACACCAGTACCGGCAGGCATTACCGGAGAGATACAGTCCCTTGACTTCCCCTGCAATGCAAAGATGTTCAGCCGCAACGGCGAAAATCCCGGCCTCGATTTTTCCTACCCTGAAGAGGAGTTGCCTGAATCAATTGAAAGCGGCAGTATCATCTTTCGCCTGAATAAAGGAAAAGAAAACGATTGCCTTGCCTGCGGGGGGCAAAAACTTCCCCTTAACGATACATCTTATAACAGGATAAGTCTCCTTGTCTCTGCCAAAAATGACACCCGGACAGAATTCTTCTTTGAAGGCAAACAGACAGTTCAGGTGGAGGCAACTATTCCCTCTGCAACCGGGTTTGTGGGGCAGTATGACACGAGAATCTGGAAAAGAAAAAACCCGTGGAAAAAGCGTGACTATTTCTGGTGGACTCCCTGCACCGGCGTTGCCCCGGGATACATCAAAAGAGAGGAGATTGCCTTTTTTACCACGCATATTCATTCACAGGGAGATGACCTTCCCTACCGTTTCGGATACATGTTCAGGATAGACCTTAACATCCCCGAAGGGGCCGAACATCTCAGGCTCCCTGGTGACCCGGGTGTAAAAATATTTTCCGCCACACTGAGCCGCAGAAAAGCTGCTGCAGAAAACTGTCGCTTTCTGGCCGATGACTTTGATATCTGACATGCATAGACCGGGATAATGCCGGTGGCTGTTTTCTTGTATACAAAATCCCCTGCAACTGCCACTATATTTTTTAAGAAAAGAACCCGGATTGCGCGGGTATATAATATTATTACTGCTGCCGGTTTATGGTATACCATAAAAATTGCAGCAGGGGGAGAGTCACAATGTTAAAAAAAGTCATATTACTCACCGTATCAATCGCCGGACTCGCGGTAATTTTATCTCTAACCGTTTTCAGGGATACTGTCAAATCAGTCTTTTATATTGACCACATGGAAAGAGGCGAACGGATCAACCGGATGAACATAGAAACAATTCTTTCGAAACTCAAAATCAGGGAGGGAGACCATGTCGCGGACATCGGTGCAGGGTCAGGACTTTTCACCAGAAAATTTTCATCAATGGTATCTTCGTCCGGCAGGGTCTATGCCGTTGATATCAACAGGGAACTCCTGGAACATATAGAAAAAACCGGCAAAGAAAAAGGCATTACCAACATTCAGACAGTCACAGCCACAGAAAACGATCCCCGCATACCTGGACAGGTGGATCTCATTTTCATCTGTGACACCCTGCATTACATAGAGAAACAGGAAAAATATGTAGAAACAATGTCACGGTACCTGAAACCGAGCGGCAGAATAGCAGTGATCAGCTTTTACCAGAAATGGCCCCCCATGTCAAACAGGTTCACGGAAAAAGAACTGACAGCCTGGATGCAGAAAGCCAGCCTCGAGAAAACAGCTTCTTACCGGGACTTTATCCAGGATGAGTACCTGGCGATTTACAGGAAAAAACATTGACTGCGGGCTAAAACATGGTATCATCCTGAAATGGATATATTATTACGCACGGTTTGATGAAAATATTTCCACTTTTCCCGTCAAGGGAAAGCCACTGCTTCATAAACTTATTGAAGCAGAATCATTCTGTCCTAAAGCCAGCATTTTAAAGAAAAGGGAGGAAATTATGTTAAAAAAAGTATTAGTTCTTATTCCCCTTCTTGCCTTCATGGTTTCCTGCGGGAAATCAGTCACCCCGGAGATGAAGGCGTTTATCAATGCCTTTGAGGATTCCGCAAAACTGACAGCATTTGTCCAGAAGCATGCTGAACCGGAAGTAATGCCCAAGGAAATCAAGCTGTGTGACCTTGAAAAACCGGTTGTCACCGACACCAAAGAAAAGGATGGCCGCGTCTATTATACCCTTGAAGCAAAAGTCAAAAAATGTGAACGTTCTGAAACCGCTGTCGGCACTACAAGAATTTTCAGCATAGGCTGGAAAGACGGACGTATTGTTGATTTTAAATGGAAGGGACCAAAAAGCGGAAAAGTCGAATATTAATATCAGGCTCTAAAAGAAAAGATATCAAACCGTGCGCTGCTTTTCTTTTCAGAGACCTTCAGCAAAGCGCCACTCCCCATCAGCTCTAAAACAACAAACAAAAAAAATCTCTCAAAACTATTGACAAACTTCCCCCCGCCATTTAACCT
This sequence comes from uncultured Leptospirales bacterium, assembly GCA_964534225.1. Taxonomy (GTDB): domain Bacteria; phylum Spirochaetota; class UBA4802; order UBA4802; family UBA5550; genus CAZHNW01. The sequence goes on from CAZHNW010000061.1 coordinate 25,164, forward strand.
GTCGCAACAAATTTAAGGAAAAATTCGTGAACAGAACCCTCAAAGCACATTCCATCCTTCTCGTCAGCACTATTGTGGTCGTAGTGGTGGTGGTGGTGCTTTGCGCCACATATAAAATCGTGCCGGCGGGTTCTGCCTGATACTATAAAACATAGCAACCAGAAAGCCCCTGACGGTACAACCGTCAGGGGCTTTTTTTTTTAAAATTTTTTTAAGGGGAACAACCATGAAAAAAACAGGAGCAGAAATCATTATCGATGCCCTGCGCATGCACAGCATCGATACCGTAACGGGAATCCCGGGCGGCTCGAACCTTCCCGTCTACGACGAACTCTCGCGCAGCGGGATCCGTCACATCCTGGCGCGCCACGAACAGGGCGCCGGTTTCATCGCACAGGGCATGGCCCGGGTCACGGGAAAAACCGCCGTCTGCCTCGCCACATCAGGCCCCGGGGTAACCAACCTCATCACCGCCATAGCTGACGCGCGCAAAGACTCGGTACCGCTTGTGGCCAT
>CAZHNW010000062.1:0-25607 GCA_964534225.1 uncultured Leptospirales bacterium
GAGATTAATAGCATTTTTTTATTTTTACCCATTTCTATGGGACAGCAGTGAAAAACAATATTTTAATATTTTGAGACGTTATGCGAAATTAAATATGGATACTTTGGGTGCCGGTATCTGGTATGAGCCCTATAAATACCAGGCGGGGCGCCGGTTTTTCGGCCCCTATGTCTACAAGGACAAGGGCAAACTCGTTTCAACCCTCGATTACGAAACGGTTAAGTATAATTACCCCGGATGGGCATGGTATAAGATTGGAAAAAATACGAAAAAGGGGATCGCATGGACAGATCCCTATTACGACAAAGTATCTGATATTACCATGGTGACCACATCTGTTCCTTTTTTTGATAATGGGGGAAGTTTTCTCGGTGTTACCACCGGTGATATCAACCTTTCTCAGCTGCAGAAAAAAATTGCTGCTATTCGTTTCGGTGAAACGGGAAGCGCTTTTCTTTTGACATCAAAGGGACTTTATCTAACGGGAGATACAGAGAAGGTCATGAAGATGAAAATGGCCGATGAAAAGAATGAATCCCTGAGTAAACTTGGAAAGGCAATTGACGGTGCTGAAAAGGGTGAGGGCGTTTATGTCGATGGTGAAGGGCGTCACCGTGTTTATTTTACCACCGTACCGGGTACGGGCTGGAAGCTTGCGGTACAGATTTCAGAATCAGAACTTTTTGCCCCCCTTAACCGCCTTGCCATTATCATGCTTGTGATAGCATTAATGAGTATTGTCATTGCCTCCATTATCGGGCTTATTATTGCATCGAGGATATCCAATCCTGTTATAAAACTCAATGACGATGTACGTGAACTGACAAATGGTAATCTTGACCTGAATATACTCGGAGAAAATGATGCACTGCGCCGGCGTGATGTCAGCCGGATGAGCGAGGTTGAAATGCTGACGGTAAATTTTGACACTTTCGTCGTCAAGCTGCGTGAGGTTGTCGGTGCCGTTGTGGAATTGACCATGACACTTTTCTCCTCCACAAAGGAGATGTCATCTACGGCTGACAGTTTTGCCGAAGGTGCCCAGGATCAGGCTGCAAATCTCGAGGAAATTTCTTCTTCTTCAGAAGAGTTGAGTTCGTCCATAAGCATGAATGCCAAAAATGCAGGTGATGCCAATGAACTTGCCAGTAAAACGGCACACCGCGCTGAAGAAGGGGGATCGGCTGTGGCGCGAACTGTAGAGGCAATGAACAATATAACTGAAAAGCTTGTTATGATCGAAGAGATTGCCTCTCAAACGAATCTTCTGGCCCTTAATGCAGCCATAGAGGCGGCCAGGGCGGGAGAGTCCGGCAAGGGCTTTGCTGTGGTTGCCGGTGAGGTTAGAAAACTTGCCGAAAAGAGCCAGAATGTGGTAAAGGAGATCAATGATATTTCCTTTGCCGGTGCTGATCTCGCAAAGAACACCGGCAGTGCCATAGAAGAAATTGTTGAGGCTATTAAAAAAACAGCAGATTTTGTCAGGGACATCTCCAGTGCAACATCGCAGCAGGATACGGGGATTATGCAGATCAGCAACGGTCTCGAACAGTTGAATATCCTGACTCAGCAGAATGCTTCAGGTGCCGAGGAACTTTCGTCGACGGCACAGTTTTTGAATGAATATGCCAGTGAACTGCAGAAAATGGTATCATTTTTCAAACTGAAAGATGACAGCGGTGGCAGTGAGCCGGCAGGTTTGATTGAAAATAAAGACCAGAATGAACAGTAAGGTATAAAAAAGCTGCAGGCCCCTTTACCGGGGCCTGCAGCTTTTTTATAGAACTATCAGTGTCAGTTATCCAGTTCACTGATGTTTTTCTTTTTCCAGTATTCTTTTGTCATGACTGTTACCATACCGGAGAGTGCCAGTACTCCCACCAGGTTCGGCAGTGCCATGAGGGCGTTGGCGATGTCACAGAAATTCCAGACGATTTCAAGTTTAAGCACAGCACCGAGCGGAATGATCAGTATAAAAATCACGCGATAGATTTTTACCGCCTTTGGGCCGAAGAGAAATTCAGCGTTTCTGTCTCCATAATATGACCAGCCGATAAGGGGGGTAAAGGCAACGATTGCCAGTCCCAGTGAAACCACGTAGCGCCCCGCAACGGGGAGGGTCTTCTGAAAGGCCATGGCGGAAAGGTTCGCTCCTGACTCACCTGAGTCCCAGAGGCCTGAGGTGACAATGACCAGTGCTGTCATGGTACATATCAGGATGGTATCGATAAAGGGTTCAAGCATGGCAACAAGCCCTTCCCTGACAGGTTCATCTGTTTTTGCCGGGGCGTGGGCAATGGCCGCGCTGCCAAGGCCTGATTCGTTGGAGAAGAGCCCCCGGGCCACGCCAAAACGCATGACAGCCCATACCGAAGCGCCGGCGAATCCACCTGAAGCCGACGAGGGAACATCGTTAAAGGCGTAGTAGAATATCTTTTCAAAGGCGGGCATAATTTCCTGGTAGTTTATGACAATGATGATCATGGCCGCGATAATGTAGGTGATGGCCATAAAGGGAACCAGGCGTGATGCCACGGCAGCGATCCGTTTTACCCCGCCGATAATAACAACTGCCACAAGAAGTGCAACGGCAATACCGGTGATGAGCTTGTCGATACCAAAAACTTCCTGGAGGGGGGCTGCCAGTGAATTGGCCTGCGCCAGGTTGCCGATACCAAAACTTGCCACCACCGTGAAAACCGCGAAGAGGATACCGAGCCATTTTTTCCCAAGGCCCAGTGACAGGAAATATGCCGGACCACCGGATACGACACCATTTTCATCAATGTGACGGTATTTTTGAGCCAGGCTGCAGCTGTGGTATTTTATCGACATGCCGAAGAGGGCGGTGATCCACATCCAGAAAACTGCCCCGGGACCACCCGCGGCGATTGCCGTGGCTACACCGGCAATATTACCGGTACCCACAGTTGCGGAAAGGGCAGTGCTGAGTGACTGAAAGTGGGTCGTTTCCCCCTCCATATGATCATCGTCATATTTTCCCGTAAGCAGTGCCCAGCCGTGTTTAAAGCCGCGAAACTGTATAACCTTGCTGCGGATGGTGAGAAAGATACCAGTCCCCAGAAGCATGGCTATCAGGGGCGGCCCCCATACGAAGCCGCTTATTTTTATCAGAATGGCATTGATGCTTGCTAACATGAAAAATTCCTCCCTGGAACCGGTTTTAGCCGGCGAGAATCTGTCCCGTATCTTTGTCGGGGCCAATGTCTCTCGTATTACTTTTTCTCTCTGCTTTTCTGCCTGTCAAGAGATAATCGTATCAGGCTTTTTGATTGACCCCTGCTGCATAAATTTCATAATGAGCTATCCAGAAAAGGGGGCAGCCTATGATAACACTGCGTCAGAAAATCGCCTATGGCACGGGTAATACGGGCCTGGCAATTGTAAATATTGTCGTTCAAACCTGGCTTTTATTTTTTCTTGCTCCCGGTAACGGGCGTATTCTTATCCCTGCTTCTATCGTGGGCACAATATGGCTTTTCGGGCGCATCATCGATGCCGTCAGTGATCCCCTGGTGAGCACCTGGTCTGACCGGCTCGTCTCACCCCTGGGCCGGCGCATTCCCTTTCTTGTTTATACGGGACTTCCCCTGGCAGGCCTGATGGCTCTGCTTTTTTTTGAACCTCTCTATGCCGGCCCTCTCTGGACGAAAAGTGTCATCCTTGCCCTTCTCCTGGGGCTCTTCTACTTCCTCTTTACCGCATGGGCAGTCCCCTACAACGCACTGGTGGCGGACCTCTCACCGGACAGTGGAGAGCGCATTGATCTCGCCACTTCCTCGGCGGTCTTTAACCTTATCGGTACAGGAGCCGCCATGATACTGGCGGGAAAACTCATCGAGGTATTCCGCCGCCCCGGCGGGGGAACAGAGAGCTTTCAGGCGGAGCCCTTTCTTCCCTCTATGCTTATACTGGGGGGTGCTGCGGCGGTGACCTTTTATATCTGCGCCGCGGGCCTTTTCAGACTGCGTCATCGGGGCGAAGAATCAACAGAGATGCATCTCGTTATGGCGATGAAAACGGTCTTTAAGAACCGCCCCTTTGTCTACTATGTCATCGGAATGAATGTTTTCTGGGGGGGATTCATCATTATCAATGTCAGTATCCCCTATTATATAACGGTCCTCATGGGAGAGGGCGTGGGCTTTACTTCAGTAGCCCTGGGTGTCACCTTCGGTGTTTCCCTGTTATTTTTTCCTGTTCTCAACATCCTGCCGAAAAAAATCGGCAAGCGCCTTACCGTCATGGGCTGTACCGCCCTTATGGGAGTGGTGCTTCTTTTTATCTACCTGATCCCGGCGCCGCCCCTGGGACTGGCGCCCCGCACCTTTGGCCTTGTCATCATGGGACTGGCGGGCATACCCATTGCGGGGCTCTTTATTGTGCCCAATGCAATGGTGGCTGACCTCTCTGACTTTCGTCTTCCCGACGGGAGTAAACCCGGCGTGGCCATCTACTACGGTGTGCAGGGAATCGTTAACAAGATGATGATCGGCCTTGTTACCGCCCTGGCGGGGCTTCTCTTTGACATCTTCGGCAAAACCTCTGCTGAGCCGCAGGGCATTCTGCTTACCGGGCCCGTGGGGGCGGCCTTTGCCTTTTTCGCTTTTTTGATGTTCCTGAAATATCCTGATGACCGGGAGGGCCTTTTTAGTGACGACGGGGGGAAGTAGTTTCAGCCGGCACCTGGCCCTCTCCCTGCGGGAGGGCCTCGATTTTTCCTCGACAAGGGGAACCATTCTCCTTCCCTCGGCAGCGATCTATCGCAGCATCTTTGCCTGGGACGCGGGATGGCACTACTACTGGCTCAGGCACCTTGACCCTCACCGCGCCCGTGAAGAGATGACCACGCTTTTGTCAACCCGTTACAGTGACGGGCGCATTCCCCATGAAACGCCCCTTGATGATGCGGGCTCTCCCCGTTCACGCCGCCTTGTTCTCTGGCTTTTACGGCACAGCTTTGACGAAGAGGGGAACTCATGGTATATTGATCCCCCGGTCTATCTTTCCGCCGCCCTGGACGCGGCTGAAGGCTGCAACGATAAAATAAAGAAGAAAATCATCACTGCCGTTGAAAAGAAACTGGCGTGGCTGAAAAAACACCGCTGTTTTCCTTCAGCGCCAGAGCCCTTTGACCGCTTTCCCGTTATCATGCATCCCCTTGAGTCGGGCACTGATTTTTCCCCCTCCTTTGACGAGGTCTGGGGCGGGCCGCCTCTTCTCATGCTGCGGAGCATTACCCTGCTGAAGAAAATCGCCGCAGGGCAGTGGTCCCTTGCCGGCGGGGGCGAGACGGATTTTCCCCTGGTTTATGACCTGACCTTTCTCACCCTCTACTTTCAGGCACTGGGGGATTACGAAAGGGCGGCAGGGGCTTTAGAAAAAAAGAGCCGGGCATTGCAGGAAGTTTTTTTCGCCGCCACCTTTGACCGCGAGGCGCTTCTCTTTCGCCAGTACTTTCTGCGTCGGGGCAGGCTGCAGAAAACAGGGCGTGTCACCTTTTCATCGCTCCTGCCCTGTCTGCTCTATCATGAAGGAAGTGAGAACCGGTTCTGCCGCCAGGCGGTGGAAGAGCACTGCCTCCCGGGAAAGAGCTTCTGGCGCGGTGAACTTCCTGCATTCAACCCTGAAAAGAAGAGCTGCCGCAGCCGCCTTCTCTGGCGGGGAAGCTGTTCCTGGATGAACATGAACTACATGCTTTTTAAGATTCTGCTCATGTACGGGTTTCATGATGAGGCGAAACTCCTTCACCGGCGCGCCGCCGCGGCTGTTGAAAGAATCGGTCCATGGGAATATCTTGATGCCTTTGGGGAGGGGGGCGGCGGCGCTTCTTTTTTTTCATGGAACGGCCTTCTTCTCGCCATGGAAAAGGAACTATTAACTGGTTGACATGCCCGGGAAAATCCCTACCATGTCTCTTCGTGAAATGAGACAACCTATGATTTTTCCTGAAACTACTTCATTGAAATTTTTGCGTTTTTTCACCCCGGCACTACTCGTGGCGTGCCTTCTGACCTGTGCCGCCTGCGGCGGCCCTGCCGGGGGGAGGGAACCGGGAACCATCTACCTGCACATGGGGTCTGAACCGGGGACCCTCAATCCCGTTATTGCCAGTGACGCCTATGCCTCTGATGTGAACCAGTATATTTACGAGACCCTTCTCGAAATGGACGAAGACTCCCTGGAGATGAAGCCCATGCTGGCAAAGAGATGGCGCGTCAGTCCTGATGGCCTCCGGTACCGGTTTTATCTCAAAAAAGGCGTTCTCTGGAGTGACGGTCATGAATTCACCGCTGATGATGTTATTTACAGCTTTAAAACGATAAAGGACCCCAAAACCGCCAATGCCCACCGCAAGGTAAATTATCTCGATATTAAAGACCTGCGCAAAATCGACAAATATACCGTTGAGTTCATCTATTCAAAAAAATATTTTCTCGGCCTGCGTATCTGCGGCGGCATGACCATTATCCCTAAGCATATCTTTGATGACGGCACTGACATTAACCGTCATAAAAACAACCGACACCCTGTGGGCACGGGGCCCTACATTTTCAAAAAATGGATTACCGGGAGCCGGCTTATCCTGGAACGGAACGAGCGCTACCGGGGAAAACAACCCGCCATCAGGCGCATCGTCTACAAGATCGTCACCGAGGCTAACGTGGCACTGCAGATGCTGAAAAAAGGCCAGATCGATGTCCTGGGGGTTCGGGCTATTCAGTGGGTGCGCCAGACCAATTCTGAAAAATTTAAAAATAATTTTTATAAGCTCGAGTATTATACCCCCAACTACAGTTATATCGGGTGGAACGCGCGGCGCAAACCCTTTGATGACCGCCGCGTGCGTGAGGCCATGGGGTATCTTATCAACCGTGAAGATATCCTGGAGAAACTCCTTTTCGGCCTGGGCAAACGGGTTGCCGGCACCTTTTATATTAAAGGGGATTATTACAATCATCGTCTCAAACCCCGGCCCTTCGATCCCGCGAGGGCAGCGGCACTTCTCGCCAAAGCAGGATGGAAGGATACAGACGGTGACGGGATTCTCGATAAGGGGGGCAAAAAGTTTTCCTTTGTCTTTACCATTTCTTCAGGAAGCAAGTTTTCCGAGCGCCTGGCAACCATCATGAAAGAGGATTTCTCAAAGGCGGGCATTCTCATGGAAATCAACCGCTACGAGTGGGCTGTTTTTGTGCAGAAACTGAACAAGAGAGATTTTGACGCCGTCACCCTCCGGTGGAACCTTGGATTCAACGAAGACCCCTATGATCTCTGGCACTCCAGCCAGTCAGCGGCGGGATTCAACTTTGTCGGGTTCAAAAACAGGGAGGCTGACCGCATCATGGAAAGGGGAAGGCGCGAGTTCAACGAGGCGCGGCGTATAAAGATGTTCCGCCGTCTGGAGGAGATACTATACCGCGAACAACCTTATACCTTTTTCTTCTGCTCCCCGTCACTGGCGGTGGTGAGCAAACGTTTTGACAATGTCATCGTGCATACCGCCGGCCTTGATATAAAAGAATGGACGTTTCAGCAGGCGCGATGACGTCATCGCGCCTGCGGGAAAAAAATAAAATGAAAAAATACCTGGTTAAACGACTTCTCCTCATCATACCGACCTTTATCGGGATCACCCTGATAACCTACATGATCGTGCGCTTTACCCCCGGAGACTACACGAGCCTGCGCCTTGACATGCAGGGGGGCATGAAGGTTTCCGCCCAGACCCAGGAGATCATTGCCCAGGAGAGAAAACTTTTCGGCCTTGATGATCCTATACTGGTGGGATACGGCAAATGGATAGTCCGTTTCGTTACCGGTGACATGGGTATCTCCCGCAAAGACGGCCGTGCCGTGTCGGAACGTATTGCCGATGCCCTGCCCATAACCCTGACCCTGAACATTCTCACCATGATGGTGGTCTATCTTATTTCCATACCCATGGGAATCGTCTCCGCTGTGCGCAGGGACTCCCTCTTTGACAGGGGGTCGAGCCTGGTCCTTTTTATCCTTTATTCCCTTCCCGCCTTCTGGGTGGGGCTGCTGCTTCTGAATTTTCTCAGCGGTGGTGAGTACCTGAACCTTTTTCCCCTGGGGGGGATCATCTCTGACGGTATGGAGTCTGCCACCTTTTTCCAGCGCGCGGGGAATTTTATCTGGCACCTTGTCTTGCCGGTGATAACCCTTACCTACGGGGGATTTGCCTTTCTTTCGCGCTATACCCGGGCAAACATGCTGGAGGTAATAAATCAGCAGTATATCACCACGGCGCGGGCCAAGGGCCTTGACGAGAAAAAGGTCATTTTTGTGCATGCCTTTCGCAATTCACTTATTCCTTTGATTACCCTGATGGCAACACTCCTGCCGGGGCTTCTGGGGGGATCGGTTATCGTTGAGCAGATTTTTACCATTCCCGGAATGGGGCTTCTTGCCTTTGAGGCCATCCTGGTGCGGGATGTTCCCCTCATTATGGCCATCACCTCGATTTCAGCCCTGTTAACCCTGGGGGGTATACTTCTGGCAGACATCATGTACGCCCTGGTGGATCCCCGTATCAGGCTGGAGGCAAAGGCATGAGACAGGGATACTGGAGAAGAGTCTATAATGAGTTTCGCCGCCGGCGCCTTGCCGTTACCGGCATGGTTATAGTTATTGTCCTCTTTGCCCTGGCCATACTGGCGCCCCTGGTGGCAAATGATCGACCCTATGTTTATGCAACCGAAACAAAGATTTACTTCCCTCTTTTTTTTGATTATCCTGAACTGCGCAATCATGATTTTCGTGCGGACAAAAGCGGTGCCTTTATGGTAATGCCGCCGGTTTCCTATTCACCCTCAGAATATGACCTGGATGCCATTGTACTTCCCCCCTCATCAAAACATATACTCGGTACCGATGAACAGGGGAGAGACCTTGCCTCACGCATGATCCACGGCACGCGTGTTTCTATCTTTGTGGGTTTCATCGCCGTGTTCATTTACGTCTCCATTGGCATCATTATCGGCGCACTGGCGGGATATTACGGGGGCCGTGTTGACATGGTGATCTCCCGTATCATCGAGATCGTCATGTGTTTTCCCACATTTTTTTTAATACTGACTATCCTTGCTCTCTGGGGGCCGAGTCTTGTCAGTGTCATGGTGGTCATCGGTATCACCGGCTGGACGGGAATCGCCCGTATTGTCCGGGGTGAGTTCATCAAGCTTCGAGAAACAGATTACGTTACCGCCTCGCGGGCCCTTGGCGCGCGGGATGCTGCCATTATTTTTCGCCATATTCTGCCCAACTCACTGGCGCCGGTACTGGTAAGTGCCACCTTTGGTATTGCCTCGACCATCCTGGTGGAGTCTTCCCTCAGTTTTCTCGGTTTCGGTGTACAGCCCCCCACACCCAGCTGGGGAGACATTCTTTCCCAGTCAAGGGACTTCATGGATTTTGCCTGGTGGCTCACCCTTATACCGGGGCTTGCCATTTTCATTACCATCACCGCCTATAACCTGGTGGGAGAGGGGCTCCAGGACGCCATGGACCCGAAGGCGGTAAAAAAAGGATAGGCTTCTTCGTTTACGGGGAAGGGTTTATTGAAACTGCTGCAAGATGGTTCCCGGATACCGATGCCTGGCCGGGGACGGCTGTTCTTTGAAGTGTGAACTGTTGCTGCAGCTGATCTGTATAGTTAATAAATATCAGGTCATGGCCAGGTAAGTCAGTAAAATATTGCGGAACCATACATCAAAGGAAAGGCCTTTTATGTATCCACAATGACCACCGAAGGGATTCATAATCAGTGAGACCATATCATTTGTTCTGACGCGATAAAAATCATCTGCCGGGACAATGGGATCATCTTCAGCGGCGATGACCAGGGCGGGTACTTTAAGAGAATCGAGAAAACCCCGGGTCAGGTTATAACTTTTGAAATGGTCTGATGCGTCCTTGAAACTGGTAAGGTTTTTTACAAATATATCTATCATTCCCGTACAGCTTTTCTTTTTCATTATTTCTTTGAAGTCATATAAATGGGGGAAGAGATTCTGTTTTTTTTCCAGCGATTTTTTCCATTGTTGTATGAAAAAGAATTTAATAATTTTCAATCTGTCAATATTTCCTGTTGCCCGTTCCGGATCAAGGGGAGGATTTATGGCAATTATTTTCTGCAGATTGGGAATCCCGCTTTTCTGGCTTTTCTTTGCGATTCTTATTGTATAATTGGCCCCAATGGAAAATCCAATTATAAAGAGCGGTTTATCCCCTGATAGGGCAGCAATATTTTTAACTGCTTCATAGACTTCATCAGTATCAGATCCCATGAAAATATCTTCATTGAGATGATGTGATTTCCCATGATCTTTCAGGTTGAGTCTGAAAACATCATAGCCTTCTTTGTTAAGATGTCGCGCGGTATATAATATGTTCCCGGAATGGGCACTGCCTTCCCAGCCATGCAGAAGAACAACCATTCCTTTAGATGCTTCATTAGTCTGCGTAAAAAATCCCTGAAGCATAACACCTTCGCCTGCATCAATAATCATTTCATCTGATATGTTATTAAGATGGCTTGCCCATATTTTCCTGATTCCGGTGTTTGAGAGGATAGTTTGAAACACTCCGTTTTTCATATACCAGGGGGGAATAAATTTATCTTCTGTGATCATTATCTGAATTTACCTGTAAAAATAAAATTTAACTGATTGGTGACAAATTAAAATGTTTCTGGAAAACATCAGTTATGAAGTACCGGCCTGTCTCTCCGAGGGATGCTCAAAGGTATATTCCAGGTTACAGAGATTTGCCATTTCGACCATTCTGTTATGAAGAAAGAGTTCTGCATCATCAGTATATTTATAAAGATGGGGTTTCCCCAGTTCTATGGTAACCTCTGTTCGGCGAAAAATCCCTTTTGATTTATATTTAAAACCGGTTGTTATGACCTGAACTGGTTTTTGGGGTTTATCGGCAATAATTTTAAAACCGGTAATTTTACCCAGCCCCATTCTGCCAGGATGCAGCTTCTGTTCAGGGAAAAGGGCAAGGGCATTGCCTTCATGCAGCACTTCCCTGGCAAGGAGCAGCTCCTTTCTGCTTTTTTCCCTGTCATGCCGTGTCAGGGGGATGCCTCCGGTCTTAAGAAAAAAACCAAAAAAATACCACTTTGCAAGGGAATGCATCATGACACTCCAGTTATCCCGGCGTATTTTCGTTAAAACAAAAGAATAACCCAGGGGAATGTCTGAAAATCGCTGATGTTTGATAAGATACAACAGGGGACCGGAGCGGGGTATATGGTTAATCCCATTTACTGTAATCTTATATTTCAGCTTCATAAAAAACCACCCCATAACTTTAAGAATGAATTGATTCAGTCTTTTGGGCCCGGGATGATTAAATTTTTCAAGATACGTTTCTGTCTTTCGGGATGCTATATCAAGATGACTCATATAATACCCTTTTTTTTACTCAAAAATACTTTTATAACCTTTTGTTTATTAGGATGAAGAATGTCAAGGAGTTAAGAGGCATTTTTGCCGGCCTTTCCCTTTCAAATTCTGTTCAGCCTTGTAAGGTCAAAAATTTCTTTTATTACCCTCAAAGAGGATTTTCCCTTGATTTGCAGACAGATGCTTGCTTTTTTCTCCCCTGCAGGGTAAAATTGTACTGGTCCCGGTGGTTTGCCGGGGGAATAAAGCAACAGGGAAGTGGCATGAACCCGGATTTTGACCTTGACAGAGTGATTAAACAGGCCCTCAAAAAGCTGACGGAGCAGCAGGCCCTGCGACGCATGACACTGATGAATATTCTGCATATTAATATTGATATGCTTATCAACAATGCCTTCCACTGGTTCGATGGTGAGATCCCCGAAGAGTTCCAGCAGGTGATAAATTCACTGATGACCCTTACGACCTCTTTTCTTGAGGAGGAAGTCAACTTCGAATCCATGGTGTCCGAGAAAACCCCTGAAGTGGTGGACGTGGCAACGGTTCTAACTTCCATTTCAAACGAGATGAACACCCTTTTCGGCTTTGCCGATTCACGGATATCCATCGAGGCAGAAGACAACTTCCAGCTCATGGCACCCCCGAAAGAACTGGCCCGGGAACTCTATCATATTCTTCTCGCAATGACACCTTTTATGGAAGAAGAGTCACGCTGCCGCATGGAGGTAACGGAAAATTATTCCAATGTCATCATCAGTTTCAGTTTTTTTGATTTGCGTGAAAATTTTCCCGGTACTGCCAGTATCCGCAAGGCATTCTATTCCTATCAAACAGGGGAAAGCAGAAAGGTAGGCATGGGACTCAATACCACCATAAATGCCCTGCGCGACATGGGTGCCCGGGTTGATGTCAGGTTCCTTCAGGGGGGTAACAGCATTATCGTCGAAGTGGCTTTTCCCTCCCTTTCCTTCATGGAAACAGTCAGGGAGATCCGGGAGGAGAACAGGGGCGATGAAGATGCCCTTCCCGGGGGAGAGGAAATAATCATTGTTGTCCAGGACCGTATTATCGAAATGCTGCTTGATGAAATCTTCAGGAAAAAGGGATTCATCGTGAGCCGTATGACCCTGGAAAAACTGAAAGAAAACAGCTGGTCCCCGGGCCTTAAGGGTATCGTAATAGACTGTGATTATATAAGCAGAGGCTACGGGGGCGGTAATGACTTTTTCAAAGAGTGGGGCGATGTCGAAAAGGTGATAATTCTCTACGAGGAGAAGGACGAGCACTGCCTGACGAATTTCAGGAAAAAGGGGGTCACTGTCCTGAAAAAGCCCATTGAAGTTGATACCATAGTGAAGCGTTTCGAGGAATAACCCGGGAAATGAGTTTCTTCATTGTTGGAGATATTCACGGCCATTTTACCCTTCTTTCATCCCTTATGAAAAAAGTCATTCCCCATGTCTCATCTGGTGATGTGATGATTTTTCTGGGGGATTACATCGACAGGGGGGATTCTTCTTTCGAGGTGATTGAGTTTCTCCTTGCCCTGGCAAAGCGTTATCGGACTGTTTTTTTAAAGGGAAACCATGAAGACATGATGCTGAAGTTCCTCGCGGGGCGTGACGGGGGGGATGCCTGGCTGATGAACGGGGGAAGAGCCACCATCAGGAGCTACCGCCATCATCTTGGCAGTTTTTCCTTCCCGGAGCGCCATAAAGAATTTTTTTCCTCCCTGCGTCTTTATTATGAGGGCGATGACTTTATAGCAGTGCACGCGGGCCTTCATCCCCTGAAAAAAAGTATGGACCAGCAGCGCGAAAATGACATGATCTGGATAAGGGATATCTTTTATCGTGCCGATAAGAAATGGGAGAAGACAGTTATCTTCGGGCATACGCCGGCAAGCCTTCTAAAGAAAGAACCGGGCGTACTTATCGATGAGGCAAGAAATATTATTGCCATGGACAACGGGGTAATTTTCGGTAATCCCCTTGCATGCCTGCGCTGGCCGGACCGAAAGATCTTCTACAGTTAATAACAGGGGAAACAGGGCGGGACATCACGTGAGAAATCTAAAAAAATATTTTCTCAGGTTTTTTAAAGGAATGGCAGCAGTGTCACTCATGGCGGCAGTCCTTATGCCTGCGCCGGGTGCGGGGCAGGAGTATGAAATTACCGCGAAAATTGATTCCCTTCGTAAAAGGGGAGAAGTCACCCTTCTTTTCGAAAAACTTCCAGAGAAAAGCCTTTATCTTGTTATAGAAGAAAAAAAGGTCATCGGAACCGTTGAACTTTATACTGTTTCGCCCTGTCGCTGTGGCAGCCATCATTTTCGTGCCCTGGGGCGCCTTTCCCTGGCCCGAAAAGGGTACCGCGGTCTCCTCAGGGCGGGGGTGACCGTGGGGCTGGTAAAAAAACGTGAACCATATAAGCAGAACTATTCCCAGCCCTGGTACAGTGAGAAAAAGGTCTATAAAAAGAAAATAATCACCAGTCCCGATTCCCGGGAGATGGTTATTGTCCCTGCGGGGAAGTTTATACTGGGAAGCAGTCATGGTGACGATGATGAGAAGCCTGAACAGGTATTTTACCTGAAAGCCTTCTATATCGACCGGTTCGAAGTCTCCAATGGTGATTATTACCGTTACATGGCCGCTTCCAATGCTTCACCTCCCGCGGTGTGGGGGGGAAGTAAATATCCCGAGGGGAAAGCAGATTATCCCGTGCAGGTCTCCTGGCACGAGGCACGGGCCTATGCCGCCTGGGCGGGCAAGAGACTCCCCACTGAAAAGGAATGGGAAAAGGCCGCCCGTGGCAAGGGCACCGGGAAAAAGAAAAAAAATCTCACCGCCCTCTATCCCTGGGGCGGGAAGTTTCGGGCGGGCAGGTGCAACGGCGCCCCCTACTGGAAGGCGGAGGCACCAAAAAAGAAGGGGGGAACCATGCCGGTTACCGCCTTTGAGAAAAAAGATATCTCTCCCACGGGAGCGGTAAACATGGCGGGGAATGTTTCTGAATGGACTGCTTCATGGTATAAGCCCTATAAAGGGAATTACCGCATCAGGGGCGCGTATGGTACCCAGTACAAAGTCATTCGAGGAGGCGCCTGGTATTCATCGCGGAGAGAGTTGAGGGTCACCAACAGGAAATTCGGGGGTATCCCCGATCTCTACCGAGATAATACCGCGGGATTTCGCTGTGTCAGGGACGTAACGCCCGGTAACCTGGCCGCAGAGGAGTAACTTCCCCGCTGCTGCGGAGTCCCTGTAAAGAAACTGCAGCGAAAAAGGGAAAAAGTTGTGGTAATTTCAAGGGGACACTGTTGAATAGAGGCAGTCACTGAAAAGTATGAGGTAACAATGAGATTTTTCTACTTCCTTGCTCGAAATATCAGCTATACCTTTGCGGTATCATTTTTTACTGTCATCATTGCCTGGATCGTTGCTGTGTTCGGCTTCTTCCTCGGAACGTCATTTATTACCTTTTCCTATGAAAAAATGATACCTGTTTTCCTCCGATGGCTTCCTGTGGCAGTGGTTATTGTCACATTTATGCATTACGTTCAGTTCGGTTTTCTCACGCCCCTGCGGGTGCCTGCGATACTGAAAAGTCATCGGCGTATTAACAAGGCATTCAAAAGCAGTTTTAATGTCGGTACCGAAGAAATGCGGGGCCTTTTTAACTACTTTACCAACCTGCCCATGCAGAACCTCATCACTTCCGCTTTTTATACCGCCATCGTAGGTTTTATCATTATTGGCGCCATGTTCTATGAATATAAGTTCAGTGGCAGTATAACCATTGCCGAGGTAAAGCTCATTAATCGTATTGTCGGTCTGTCTGTATTGATAACCATGATACTCTATGGTATGGCAACATACCTGCTTACTGAAGCCCTGACCTCCAACGAAAGGGCCATGACCTATAATGAACTGGTGCGGAACGGGGTAAAGATTCATCCCGAGTCTCTTATCGGCATCAGGATGAAGTTTTTCTTTTTTATTGTTCTTCTCGTCATTACACTTTTTACCTTTGCCGCTTTCATGGAAAAGACCCGTTACGACGTTGAATTCGAGCCGGGGTGGGTCATTACGTATTTCCTGATTTCTGTTGTGGCCGCCTTTTATCTCATGCAGGTTACCATTTCATCCATTCTGAAAGTCCTTAATGACATGCGGCGTGTTACCAAAGAGATTGCCGCGGGGGGGCAGGCGGGTTTTAAGGTTCTTTCACTCGAAAAGGAATTCGCCTCCATCCAGTACGCCCTTATGGAAATGTCCTGGGAGATCGACGATCACAGGAAAAACCTTGAAACCATGGTGGAACAGCGTACAAAGGAGCTGCAGGACGCCCTTACTGACCTGCGGGGCAGGGACAGTCAGATCCAGAAACAGCTCGATATGGCATCTGTTATCCAGAGGTCAATTCTTCCGGGACAGATAGAAGACTGGAACGAACTGAAGTTTGCTGTACGCTACATTGCCATGGAAAAGATTGGTGGTGACTTCTATGACATCCATCAGCTGAAGGACGACAAGCTCGGTATCATGATCGCTGACGTATCCGGCCACGGTATACCCGCGGCGCTGGTAACCACCATGGCAAAGATATCCTTTGGTAATGCCGGTGCCCGTTTCGATTCACCAAAACAGATTTTCCAGGAAGTGAACCAGAACATACTCGATCACGTCAAGACACAGGATTACATGACCTGTTTCATGGTCGCAGTGGATGATGAATACAATGTCGTCTATGCCAACGCGAGTCACCAGAAGGCGGTTCTGCTGCGGACAGAGGCGGCTGAGGTGGAACTTCTCGATACAAGCGGTCTTTTCATCGGTGCCGTCGAAGAGGCACGTGATACCTATGACGAGGGAATAACCCGCCTTGAATATTCAGACCGCCTTGTTCTCTACACCGACGGTATCCCTGAAGCTCTCAACGAAAAGCGTAAAGAATATTCGAACAAGCGTCTTGAACGTGTCATCCTGGAGAACCGTCATCTGCCCCTGGACGAGTTTGCCGATCATATCATCAAGGATGTGCAGGAATATATCGGTCACGCCCGGGTGGAAGATGATATCACCCTCCTGGTTATCGAACTGGCACGCGATGAGGCGATTGACACCATCAAGCGTTCCCGCAAACTGATAGCCAGCCATGAGTACTACCAGGCCATTGAGATGCTTGAAGAGGCGATGATAAAATTTCCTGATAATCAGAAAATACTTTACAACCTGGCAAAGAATTATTTTAGGGTAAATGATTACAATAAGTGTATCGAGACCATGGAAAAATACCTCGATCACGACAAGAGAAACAAGTATGCCTTCTATATAGCCGGCGCGGCCTGTTACCAGATAATGGATTTTGACAGCGCGGCAAAGAATTTCGAACGCGCTGTTGACCTTGATTCGCATTTTGTCAATGCCCTTTTTGGCCTTGGTATGACACACAAAAAGAGCAATGACATGGAAAAGGCTGAGCGTACCTTTAACCGGGTCATTGATATTGATTCAGACAACAAGAAGGCGCTTTTCGAGTTGAAACTGATAAAAGAAGCAGATGAACAGGCAACTGATAAAGAATCTCTCCCTGAGTGAAGTCGAAGACTGGTTCTCTTCCATTGGTGATAAAACATTTCGCGGCCGGCAGCTCTTTAACTGGCTCTATGAGAAAAATGTTGTCTCCTTCCAGGAGATGACCAATTTTACAAAGGCCCTCCGCAGCAGACTCGAGAAGGAATTCATTCTTACCCCTCTTGAACTCGAAGAACATCTCGTTTCCCCGAAAGACGGCACAGAGAAATTTCTTTTTCGTACCCGTGACGGCCATTACATCGAGTCTGTCCTGATAAAGAACGAGGGAAATGAAGAGGGGCGTCTCACCGTCTGTATATCCAGCCAGGTGGGATGCGCCATGAACTGTGCCTTCTGCCATACCGGCATGCTCGGTTTCACCCGAAACCTCGAAACCGGGGAAATACTCGATCAGCTCAACCAGGTACGCAGAGTTTCAGGCCTGATCAACAACAATATTGTATTCATGGGCATGGGAGAGCCCTTTATGAACTATGACAATGTCCTGAAGGCGGCTGACATTATGAACTATTCCTTCGGGTTTCATATCTCCGTGCGAAAGATAACCATATCAACATGCGGCGTATTCCCGGGTATCGAACGTTTCATCGACGAAAAGCGTCCCTATAACCTTGCCCTTTCTCTCAATGATACGGAATGGGATAAGAGAAGGGTGAATATGCCCGTTGAAAAAAAATATTCCTTTGAGTCGATAATAGAACTGCTGCGGAAAAAATTTCCCGTTTCACGCAATCGTCTCACCATAGAATATGTGATGCGAAAGGACAATATTTCCCGCGAAGATGCCCATCGCCTCAAGAAAATGTTCCGTTACGGACGAATAAAGCTGAACCTGATACCCCTCAACGCGGGAGACCATGACATAGATGTCCCCACCGGGGAGGCAATGGACGATTTTATTCATGAACTGGAAATCATGAATGTCCCCATTTCGGTACGCAAGTCCCTGGGTAGTGATATTTCCGGGGCATGCGGTCAGCTCTCCGGTAGAAAGGCTTCATGCGGCGGGAGTTGACAAAGTATTGACAATTAAACCAGAAAATGTCATGAATACCATCACTTTCTTTCACTGGACAGAGTCATGAAAATACTGCGTATGATATTATCCTGGATATGGGGCCATAAAAAGCTCCTTTTTCTCTATATGCCCCTGGCTATGGGCATCATCATTGCCGCCTATGTACTGGTCATTTACATCGGGTGGCTCAATAACCGGGAAGCCGCCCTGGATCGTTTGACCCGCTATAAGAAACTCATTGACCGCACCGAAGAGATGCGCAAGGGCTATGCCTACAGCTACCGTGATGTTGATCTCAATGCCAAGGTGGTGGACATACCGACACGTATCTATGACCGGAACAATGAGATCATTGGCGAGTTCTTTGAGCAGAAACGGGAAATTGTACCCTATGACTTTATTCCGCAATGGATTGTCAAGGGGGTCATTGCCAGCGAAGACCGTGGTTTCTATAAGCATGACGGCATCAACTATAAGGGAATATTCAGGGCTTTTCTTGTAAACCTGGCACATTTCCGGGTTGTCCAGGGGGGAAGTACCATCACACAACAGCTGGGCAAGGTACTCTTTACCGACATGGAGAGGAGCCTCAGGCGCAAGATATACGAGGTATTCTGCGCTAAGGAAATCGAGCGCCGTTATGATAAGCAGGACATTCTCTCCATGTACCTGAACCTCATCTATTTCGGAAACGGTGCCTATGGGGTCGAGGCGGCATCAAAGATGTTTTTCGGCCGCGGTGTAACCGATTTAAACGAGGTGGAGTGCGCCATGATCGTTGCCACCATCTCGTCACCCCGTATCTATTCTCCCATATCCAACCTGAAAAACTCCGTGCGCAAGACACGTCGTATCCTGAGATCAATGGTTGATGCGGGATATACAAAAAAGGCCCGTGCCGATTACCAGTATAAGAAATTTTTGAAGAAGTGGGACGTCAAGTTCGACAAAAAGGGTGTCGCCGTGTCGTCACTGATCGGGACCTTTATGCACAGCTCCTACCGGATAAACAGGGCTCCTTTTTTCAATGAGCAGGTGCGGCGCCATCTTGTTGAGCGTTTCGGCGAGGATGCTGTCAAAAAAGGGGGACTCAGTGTCTATACCACCCTTGACGGGCCCCGGCAGGATGTGGCCCTCAAGGCACTGCGTGCCGGTATCGAGAGACAGCGGAAATACCATTTTAAACGGGCAAAGAAAATGCGAAATCACCGGCGCTCAAAGGCTGAAAAAGAGAAGGGTGAGAACATCGAGGGCGCCCTTGTCGCCATTGATCCTCACACAGGTGAAATAATATCCTACGCAGGGGGATACGAGTTTTCCATGACCAGCCAGAACGACCATGTCTCCCAGATACGCCGCCAGCCCGGGTCTTCATTCAAGCCGATGATTTATGCCTCTGCCATTGCCGACAGGGACATTACCCCCGCCACGGTCATGGTTGACGAAAAGGTCACCTTTAAGGGCGGGTACACACCCCGCAACTATACGCGCAAATACCAGGGCAAAATTATTGTGCGCGAGGCACTGAGAAAATCCGTCAATGTCATAGCCGTTAAGGTGTTGAAAAAGACCGGTTATGACACGGTCATGGAGACAGTCCAGAAAGCCCTTGACCTGTCGGGGAGTGAAAGACGCAAACGTTTCAGAAAGACCCTCTCCCTGGCCCTGGGAACCTACGAGGTGTCACCCCTTGAAAATGCCGTTTTTCATTCTCTTTTGATTAATGGGGGGAAGTTTATCAAGCCCTACGGTATTCGTCATGTAAAGGATTACAGCGGGAACGTGGTATGGAATCCTGAAGAAGACCTTCTCAGGGAGATCAATGACCGGCGCGCCCGGTATGGAACCATACTTGACCCCCGTGCGGGAGCGGTAACGGTTTCCATGCTCAGGGGTGTTTTCGAAGAAGGGGGAACCGCCTATTACGCGGCAAAGTACCGCAAGATACCCTTTCAGATAGCGGGGAAGACAGGAACAAGTACCCACTATAACGATGCCTGGTTCGTGGGATATAATTCACAGCTTGTAGCTGCCGTCTGGATAGGTAACCGCACCGGCGCAGTTTCCCTGGGGCCGGGACGATCCGGTGGATCCGTGGCGGCACCGGTATGGGCTGAGTATATGGACAAGGCACACCGGGGGAAGACCATACCTGATTTTCCGGTTCCGGCGAGGGGTATTTCCCGGGAAAATATCTGCCTTGAATCAGGACAGGTGGCTATCGAGGATAAATGCAAAAAGGTCGCCAGGGGACAGCTTTTCTACGAGGGGAGTGAGCCGGGTGAATACTGCAAACTCCACGGAAAAGAAAAAAAAGAAAATACTGAAGAAGAGACCGGGAAAAAAGAAAACCCCGCAGAGGATAAAAAAGCCTCCTGAAGCCGTCAGAAATTTTTAGTAAAAGATTCGCGAAACATGACTGAAAAACTGAATTTTCATTGCATTTATACAGGAAATTCTGTTCAATGCAATGAAAGACAGTAATTATTTTCTGGATTTTTTATATAATGAAAAGTAATAGAGTTCTCACCGCCGAAGGCGGTGGGGAAAATTATTTCATTTTATGCAGTAAAAAACATTTTTAGTAATAAGCTCTAATTTAATATCAAAGCTATATAAAGGTATTATGAATAAATGTGAAAGAATATCCCTCTGCGTTGCCATCCTGGCCTGTGCCTTCTTTTTTCTTTCATTCAGATGGCCCGTCGAAAAGGGAAGAGTAACTTCCTCCTTTGGTGAATCCCGTGGCGACCATTTTCACGACGGCGTTGACATGGTCTGTCCCGATAATAAAATCTATCCTGTAGAAAAGGGATCGCTGGTCTACTACTGGGACAGCTCTGTTTTTCCCCTTGACCCGGTTCCCGGTGGCGGGAATTACAAGGTACTTGAACATGAAGGGGGCACCTATTCCATCTACATGCACCTCAAGGCAGGCACCGCGGGTGCAACTTCCTACAAAAAAACAGAGTCTCTCGGCACTATTGGTAATTCAGGGCACTCCTTTGCCAGTCATCTTCACTTCAGCATTTTAAAAAAAGCAGAACGGGTGTCGGTGAACCCGATGAAACTACTTCCCCCCCGAAAAGACGAAAAGGGCCCTGCTATCAAGGGGTTTCTTCTGCGCATTGATGATAAGTACGTGAAACTGAGAAACAACAGCGAGATCCGCCTGACCCGGCATTATCCCCTTTTGATAAAAATGACAGATACCATAACCGGCAGGGAACGTCTCGGCGTTTACCGTCTCAGGGTGAGCCATAACGGTCGCGAGATATTTTCCGTGCAGTTCAACTCCCTCCTCTATAGTGAAGGGGGCCTCCAGGTGGAAAAAAAGGCCTTTCAGGATGTTTTTGATGAAAAGGGCTACTATAAAATTTCCGGCATCACTTATAAAGAGGGAAAGAATACCTTCAGGGTAAAAGCCCTCGATTTTGCCGGCAACAGTATTGAAAAAGACTTTACCTGTAGAGTCAATCTTGATATGAAGTAGTTCCTTCGGAGGCATCCCTATTGGAAAACATGATTCCATACTTCAGGCGTGAAAAGAAGATCAAACAGATAGACCTGGCCCGTGAACTGAAGGTCTCTCCGTCATATCTCTGCAAGATCGAAAAGGGAACGCAGGAACCAACAGAAAAGTTTATGGAAGAGATTTCTGATTTTCTCCAGGTGCCTAAAAAGGAACTTTTCCCCGCGAAAAAACGAAAGCGCGAAAAGATAAAAACCATTAATAATACCTGCAGCAACAAGCTCTGGAGTGTCCGCCGTGAGCGCGGCATCAAGCAGTATGAACTGGCCCGTATGCTTGATTGTTCCCCCTCCTATCTTTCGAAAGTCGAAAAGGGCCTGCAGCAGCCAAATGTCAGGTTCAAGAAAAAATGCGCCAAAATATTGAAGGTCAAAGAAGTCGAGCTCTTCTCATGATGATTATCTATGGATAGTTATTACCTGGCACTCATTATTCTTATAATATTTTCACTGCTTTCAGCGTTCTTTTCAGGTTCTGAAACTGCCCTTTTTTCTCTTCGCAAACCCGATCTTCACCGTTTTGCCGGGTCTCACCATCGGACAGAACGGGCCATTAACGAGGCGATGAGACAGCCCCAGAACATGCTCATCACCATTCTCATCGGCAATCTCTTTGTCAACCTTGGCGCCTCGGTTTTTTCAACGAAACTGTTTCTCGAACGTTTCAGTGAATACGGTCACATCATCAGTATTGCCGTGGTTACTCCCCTGATGATTCTTTTTTGCGAGATATCTCCCAAGGCGGTTGCCATCAGTTCATACGAGTCTTTCTCCCGCAAAGTTTTTCCCCTTCTTCAGTTCTTCCACGGACTTTTTTTTCCCCTGCGCCTTCTGCTCCTGGGATTGACAGAGATGCTCATACGGGTTTTTCGTCTCAGGGTTGAACATGACGCGATAACAGAGGATGAGCTGGGCATGGCCATTCATCACGGTGAAGAAGAGGGGCTCATTGATAAGAATGAGAGTGCCTTTCTGAAGAATGTCATGGTCTTTGCCAAAAAAGAAGCGGGTAACGTCATGTTTCACCGCAACCGGGCCACCTTTATTCCCTACGGCGCCACTGTTGATGAGGCGATGAATGTGATTCTCGAAAATAATGTGATACGCGCCCCGGTCTATAAAAAGGACCTTGACCACGTGGTGGGTTTTGTCGATTCAAAGGACCTCATGGCATGCTACATGGGATACCGAAAGGCTCGAAACATAAACCGGTTCATCCAGGGGATCCAATTTTTCCCCTCGACCCGTGAGCTCAATGACCTGCTCAATGATTTTCTCGACAAGGGGATACAGATTGCCATTCTCGTGGATGAATACGGCGGCACAGACGGAGTGGTGACCCTGAACAGGCTCCTGGCTGAACTGATGGGTGAGGGTTTTACACGGTGGGAAGTTGATGCCCGCCCTGACGTGAAGCGCCTGTCAGACTCGGTCATTGTTGTGTCAGGGGACATGCAGATTGCCGATTTCAACGCCACTTTTAAAACAGAGATCGATACCACCGAGTCTGAAACCATTGGAGGCTACGTTATCGAACAGATGGCCCGTTTCCCCAAAAAGGGAGAGGAAGTTGAAGTGGAAAATTATGTTCTTCGTGTCAGGTACAAGAAGAAGAACCATATAGAGTCCCTGGAACTGATAGATAAAAGGGACCGGGAAGAGACTTCTCCCGCAGGCGGTGCCGGTTGAAGCGGGGGATTTTTAACCGGCTCCGGTCAGCCCCCCGTCCCCCAGGAGGGGGCGAAAGAAGAAGTATCGTCTTTGACGTCCCTTTTCGGGACAAAGACTTTTGGCAGATCCTGTATCTTTTTGGGATCAACCTCGTTGTGAGAACGAGGATTCAGGGGCAGAATTGATTGAGAATGACGTGGTGAAAAGAGTATAAGTAAACGCATATTATGGAAGCAATCCTTCAACATATCATCTACCTTGTGCTGATAAGTATCTGCATCGTACTTTCCGCGTTTTTTTCCGGTGCAGAAACGGCCCTGGTGTCGGCCCAGAGGATAAGTATTGAGGCCCGCGCCGTCAGGGGGAAAGGGAACGCGGTGAGAGCAATCTTTATACTGGACAACCTCGAAGAGGCAGTAGGCATGGTTCTGGTGGGCAACAATATCGCCAATATCGCTGCCACGGCTTTTATTACCTTTGTGGCCACCCGCGCCTATGCACTTGATGACCAGGGGCTCCTTATCGTGACAGCGGCACAGACACTGATTTTTCTCATCCTGTGCGAAATATCTCCCAAGGTGATTGCCCGGGCCCGTGCGGAGTCGTTCTTGTTGGTCATGTCACTTCCCATCAAGGGCCTGATAATTCTACTTAAACCGTTGACCCGTTCTTCACTTTTCTTTTCCCGTATGGTGAAAAAAATATTTCGTATACCTGAAACAAGCAGTTCCTTTGTCTCGTCACGGGATGAACTGGGGCGCCTCTTCAGAATCGGTGAAGAAGAGGGGGTTATCGAGGAGGAACATCAGCAGATTGTTGACGAGATACTTTCTTTCAGGGATGTGACCGCTTACGAGGTGATGACTCCCACCATTGATATCGCTTCTGTCGAAGAGGGGGGGGCCGTCAGAAGATTAGTTCAGGCCGTGGAGGAGACACATTTTTCACGCATTCCCCTTTACCGCGACAGGGTGGATAATATACGGGGATATATTTTTTATCGCGACATACTTAATAAAAAGTCGGTAAAAAACCTCACAGATATCATGTATCCCGCCTGGTACGTTCCAGGGACCAAGAATATATTCGAACTTTTTCTTGAAATGAAAAAGAAACATGTCCCCATGGTTTTCGTGGTCAATGAACAGGGGGCCGTGGTGGGACTGGTAACCCATGAAGATATCGCCGAAGAGGTGGTGGGAGAAATTCATACGCGGGATCATACTTCAGAAGAACTCATCACCGTGGTCAGTGAAAGGGAATATATCCTTTCCGGCGATCTCGATATAGAACACTTTCAGAAGGTATTCAATATCGAGATCGAAAAAAAGGGTTTTGAAACCATTGCAGGTTTCATTACCTGGTTTCTCGGGCGCATACCCTCCGCGGGAGAGCGTTTTGTCCATGACGGGATTACCTTTATTGCCGAGAAGGTCACGGAAAAATCGGTAGAGAAGGTGCGACTCAGGGCGGTGGGCAGAAAAAAGATTAAGAGAAAAGACAGGAATAAATTTTAGTATCAGGGAGAGACAATGAACAGAATAGAAAAACTGGCTGAAAAGATTACAGGGAAGCACGTGCTGATACTCCTTGCCATGCAGTTTGTCGTGCAGGGGGCAATACTCTTTGGAACCTATCCCCTTATACAGCAGGGCGGGGGCGCCCCCCTTGACCTGCAGATGTTTTATGAGCCCTCCATGGTGGGATTTTATCTCGCATCAATTGGCGAGGCGGGACGGAGCTGGTACCTGATCAATCAGTGTACACTGGATATACTTTTTCCCATGACATACGGCCCCGCTTATGTGGCCCTTTTTCTCTGGCTGATAAAAAAGGCTTCCATGAATAAGGTATTTTACCGCCTCGTGGCCATACCCATGGCTATTGTGGCCTTTGATCTTGCAGAGAATGTTCTGATCGTAGTCTCTCTGATGAAATTCCCGAATGTTCCCGCAGTCATAGAAAGCAGTGCCTCCATTGCCTCGGCAGCAAAACAGTCAGCTATCATGGCAACCATGGCTGCCGTCCTCTTGCTCATTGCCCTTGTCATGGGCAAATATTTAAAGGAGAGAAAGGGCGGGGCTTGATCCCTGCCGCTGCTGTCATGTCACTTTGTGAAAAATGTTCCATCGAAGAAAAGCTCTACCAGTGCTGCGGCAGGCATCCCATGACAGGAGAGGTGAAGGCTCTGACCCTCACTGACGGCAGGGTGGTTAAGGCCTGCCCCCACCTCGACGCGGAGGGAAACTGTATGAACTATGCCAATCGTCCCTCCGGGTGCAGGGATTTTTTCTGCAGCGGTTTTAAAGAGGATGAATGGATCAG
>CAZHNW010000063.1:0-25562 GCA_964534225.1 uncultured Leptospirales bacterium
GGGAGGCCTGGCGGACCTTGCCAGCATGGGTGGGGGAACCACCGCCTTTTTCGGCATCGGTTCATATATAACCGGGGGATTCACCCTTGGTATCGAAACCGGTTTCTGGTACCTCCATGCCGGAGGAGACATCATTTCCCGCGCCATGATGGTCCCCCTTCTCGGAAAGGTGAATTACCTTCTTAAACCCTTCAGCCCGGTTTCCTTCCGGTTTTCCCTTGGCGCCGGCACTGTTTTTACCATGCTCGATTACACTCCTGAGAGGGCCGCCTTTATGCGCCTTTCTTCAGAAAGGCTTTCAGCCTTTCAGCCCCTCTGCTCAGCGGGAATCGACATCATATTTGACATTTTCAAAAACTTCTTTCTCGAAACAGGGTTCCACTACCATATCATTATCGAAGAGGAAGGGATCATGCAGTTTGCCGCTTTCTCCCTTTCTGCGGGTTACCGCTTTACCCTGTGATACCGGAGGCCATAATGAAAAAACTTATACTGTCCGCATGTATCCTTTTTTTAATGAGCGGGTGCAACAGTCTCTTTCACGATGCCCTGAACAACACGCGGGTTCCTGACCTTCGGGTTCTCACGGGGGGAAGTGTCGAAATCTGGCAAAACAGCCAGGAGGGAAATTTCGGCGCCGCTGCGACCTGGAGCGAATCCCTTGCCGGTATCGCACATGGCGCCGCGGCTGACCTGAACAACGACTTCTACACGGACTTTGTTGTGGTCACCGGCGAGGCCGGAGACATTCATGTCTACATGAACAATAAAAACGGTACCTTTACCGCCCATCAGCTCGGGGCGGGGGCGAAAAAAGTCGTAACCCTCGATGTTGACAATGACGGGAACACTGACCTTGCCACCCTTGACTCTGCTTCAGAAGCCTCGATATGGGTTAATGACGGTACAGGGGCTTTCAGTCGGGATTATGAATTTACGGAATTACCTGCTGCAATATCTATAGTTGATCTTGCAACTATAGATATTAATGAAGACAGCATTCAGGATATTTTATTCTTAGAGAACGAACTCGACAGTACTGAATATATTACAAGACTCCATCCTTTTACAAATACCTGGCAGACATCACATTCATTTGAAGGTCAACCATCAACACAGTTATTATATTTAATCACTTCTGAAAAAATAAAATTTTTCCCTGCAGATTTAGATAATGATGGCCTGATCGATTATCCCCTGGCCCTATCAGACAATTCAGAGTCCAATATCTGCTTTTTCGCAGAAGGCAGCACCTATTCACGAACCGATCTCAATGGAACCTACACTTCAAAATTTATCATTGCCGCCGACCTGAACGGTGACGGCTATCCCGATATATTTTCAGGCAATGATGAAAGCAACACCATTGAATTCAATAACGGGGACCGCACCTTTACCGCTTCAACAGAAACATACGGCACCGGGGGAAACCACGCCCTGTTACAGGACCTGAACAGAGACGGCACTGTTGACATTGTTATTGCCTCTGACGGGGTCGATACCGTCTGGTTCAATGACGGCCAGGGAGTCCTTACCGACAGCGGCCAGGCCCTGGGCTCAACGACGAGCCTTTGTGTTTTTGCCGGGTATTTTTACTGATAAACAAATAAGCAATATTTCTTGACATGAATGATTACTCATTGTCTAATGAACAAATTGACAATTTGTTCATTCATTCACTACGGAGGTTGCCATGTCAGGTAATGACAGCTCTATTCGCATCAAACAGAAAAAAATCATCTGGGCCATTATCGGTATCACCTATGTCGGTGTCTGGCTTATACCCTTCTTTGCCACCTACCAGGGAAAGGCCCCGGGCACAGCCGGTGCAGAGGCTATTCTCCGGGACTACGGCCAGTTCAAATGGTACGTGATCCCCCTTCTCCTTGTGGTGATCAATGCCTACAGTGATGAAATCCGCAACAAGAACTGGTCGGGTGTTCTCGCGGGCCTTGCCTTTTTTCTCATGGATGCCTTTAACGAAATCTGGAACGGCCTTTTTCATACCGCAACGGGTGGCTATGCCGCGGTGTGGATGTGCAAGTACCCCACCGCCTCCGAGCCCCTCATGGGATGGAACATCGAGATCATCTTCATGTTTCTTCTTCTCGGCCTTGCCAGTACAAAGCTGCTGCCAGAAGACAAAGAGAAACTTGTTTTCGGCCGTATCAACAACAGGCACCTCACCGCCTTTGTCATGGCCTGGCTCTGTGTTTTTATCGAGATTATCCTGAACCTTATCGGGGCCCTTCAATGGAACTACTGGTGGTGGCAGCCGAACTTTCCCTGGATTCTCTTTATCATTGGCTACTGGCCCTTTTTCATGGTGGCCTACCATGTTTATGACCTGCCCACAACAAAGCAGCAGGTACGTTTCGTCAGCATCATGGGGGCACTGGTGGTCATTGCACTGGCGGTATTCATTCCCCTGGGAATGATCTGATAAAATATAACAATTGAATGCGAGGTTGGCCAACCTCGCATTCAATTGTTACCCTCGATCTTTGCGATTTCGCTCCTGAGAGAATCAGGGACCCCCGACTTTTTATTCGTACGATAATCAAAAATAACAATAACCGCTTCGCCAATGGCGGCCAGTCCCGCCGTCTCACTGAATATGGCCATCTCGAAAAAAATACGGTCTTCGGCGATCTCCCTGGCACGCACACCGATTTGCAGGGTATCGGGATAGCGCAGGGGCCTGATAAATGTGCAGGAAGTTTTAGCCATGATGGGGCCGGTACCGTCCCTGTCAGTGGAGAGTACATCGAGATTAAGGCGCTTATAGTATTCGATTCGGGCGTGTTCGAAATACTTGAAGTAGATGGTATTGTTCACCATTCCAAAGGCGTCCATGTCCCCCCACTCCACGGGAAGTTCAACAACAACCGGGTAGTCATTTATCTCTGCCATAGTCACTCCTTTTATTCAAATATTAAAAATTTTCTCCGGAGTCCGTCTTCAATCTACATTGTATACTAACTCCTGGGCTGCAATTTACTTTTGCTGGAGATGAAATATTCTACCTTCTGTTTGTATGAATTAAAAACTTTGGCTCATTCCGGTTTTATGATAATACTTTTGAAATCCCGTCTCCACCCAAAGGGGGGCTATCACCATGATTTAATTATTTCCCCAATAATCCGGGAAGATCCAAAAATTTTGAAGATTGCGATTATTTTGTCAATATATTAACACTATAACGGCCTGATGAAATCATGTTCTACCTGTCAAACCGGCGGTTTACTTCAAACAATCATGCCAGAAAAATACTTGCACATATTCTCCGAACCAGTATAACTGAAGCAGATATCAACCGGGGGCTCATCATGAAAACTTTATCACCCATTGTTCTTTTCAGTTTTTTCATCACCGTGCTTTTTACCGCCCTGCCCGCATGGCCGGCAAAAAATGAAATCGTCACATATCAGATCAACGCGGAGCTGAACACGCGAAAGAAAATCATCACCGCCTCGGAAACCATTACCTGGCGCAATAAAACCAAAAATCCAGCTCCGGCCATGAGATTTCATCTATACTACAATGCTTTCAGGAGCGCAGACACGACCTTTCTCCGTGAAGACGGCTGGCACCGGAAAGACACCGAAGAACTGGCCGATACCCGCTTTGGCGGTATTACAATAAAATCACTACGCTTGAAAAACGGTCCGCGCCTTACGGGTATTTCATATCCCACACCTGATGACGACAATAAAAAAGACAGAACAGTGATGGAAGTCCGCTTCCCCCGTCCTGTCCCTCCCCGCGGGGAGGTAACACTGGTCATTGATTTCGAGGTAAAAATTCCCGAAATCATTTCCCGTACCGGCGTGGTTGATGATTACTACTTCATTGCCCAGTGGTTTCCGAAACCGGGAGTGTTCATGCCCGACGGCACATGGCACTGCCACCAGTACCATTATAATGCTGAGTACTTTGCCGACTACGGCAGCTTCAGGGTGAGCATTACGCTTCCCAAAACATTTACCGTGGGTGCAACGGGAACCCTTGAAAAAGAACTGAAAAACAATGACGGTACCATAACCCGCATCTATACCGAAGAGAATATCCATGATTTTGTCTGGACCGCATGGCCTGATTACCAGGTTCACAAAGAAAAACTCTCCCTCCCCGGGAAAAGAGGCAAAACCGACGCGGAGATCCTCTACGCCCCCTGGCATAAAGGGGCCCTTGAACGCAATAGAAAGTCACTTGCCTTCGCGATGAAGTTCTTTTCGAAAAAAATCATGCCCTACCCTTATAAAAAAATAACCCTTGTCGACGCCCCCTGGATGGGGATGCAGTCCTGGGGAATGGAATACCCCACCCTCTTTACCACTGCGCACATGCCCTTCACTCCTGGTTTTTACCACCTTGCAGAAAAGGTGACCATTCATGAATTTGGTCACCAGTACTGGTACGGCATAATCGGCTTTGATGAGACCCGCGAGGCATGGCTCGATGAGGGGATCAATACCTTCTTTGAAATGGAAATCATGGAGGCATACTTTGCCGGCGCCCCCAGCTTTCTCGGCATCCCCCCCTTTAACCTCTACGACTGGCAGGACCGCCGCACCGCCTATACGTCCATGGCACATGTGGATAAGGCGGCAACGTTTTCATGGGAATTCATGGACTACCTGACCTACCGCGGCAATGTCTATACCAAAACGGCCCTCCTTTTTCTCAGCCTCAAGGGACTGGTGGGTGAGAAAAAACTCTACGGTTTTTTCCGTGCCTTTGTACGCAAATGGCAATACTCCCATCCGACAGGCGAAGATTTTATCAAAGATTTTAACGCGTACATGAGAAAAGATTACTCCTGGGCCTTTGACCAGTTCACAAAGGGACATGTAAAACTTGACCACGCGGTACACTTTGCAGAATCATTCGAGGTGAACCATAAGAAAGGTAAATACGAAAATGAAATAGTACTGGTTCGCGATGGAGGCTGGTTCCCTGTAGAATGCCTTGTCAGCTTTACCGATGGCAGCCAAAAGAAACTCCAGTGGAATAACCCGGGACAGTGGAAGCGCTACACCTTTTACTCAAAAGTTCCCCTCTCGTCAGTGGTGCTCGATCCCCTCTACAGGGTCCCCCTTGATGTGAACTTCATCAACAACAGCCACATCATCGAAGGCGATTACAGTCACTGCTCTGCCTTTCTCTCACACCTTGGCGGCGCTGTACAAACCCTTCTCAGCATTCTGGTATTCTAAGGAGCCTTTCAATGAAAAAACTTCTCACACTCTATAAACCGACCGGTCCCCGCGAGTTACTTCTTGCCCTGGTTCCCTGGGCCGTCTTTTTTATTATCGATCTGCTGGTCATCACCCTGCTCTACTGCTGCCTGCATACCAGCCTGGGCAGCCTTGTTACCGACGCGGGACGCTACCGCGTCTGGCTCCCCACCCTCTGGTCTGATATGACCGTCAACTATCCCGGCACTGCTGCTGCCGTGGCCCTTGCGGGCGGTGTCCTCCTGATCCTGGTGCTGCTTCTTTCACTCTTTTTTTCAGGGGGCATTTACGCGATTATTAATGACGGGGGGAAGTCAACGCCCCGTGCGCTGATAAAAAAGTCCGCTGAACATTTTGCATCCATGCTGCGCCTGGCCCTGGCGGCCATTCCCCTCTGGGTTGTCATGGCCCTTCTGCCGGGCCTGGTTTTCTGGCTCTACTACCTTCTCCAGAAGAATATAAAATCGGAACTCCTTCTGCTTTTTTTTCCCTTTTTCTGGATACCCCTGGCCCTTTTCTTTCTCATCATCGGCGCGGCCATTTTCGACTATGCACGTATACACCTCACCGAAAAAGATACCGGTGTCTTTGCCGCCATAAAAAAGGGGCTGGCTACACTCAGGCAGCAAAAGGCCATGACATTCTTTCTCTTTCTTTCATATTTTATTCTTGCGGGCGTGGTTCTCTTGCTTTTTTCTCAGGGGGGAAGTCTACTCCCCGTGGCAGGGGTCTTTCTGCTGCACCAGGTATCGGTACTTCTGCGCTACTACATCAAGATACTCTTCATGAAGGGGGAAGTCACCCTCTGTGCAGAATCAGGTTCCTCTTCGCAGTAAACTTCTCCCGGGCGTATGCCCGGTGTGCCGCTCATGTTTTGTATCAGGCCAGGTTCTGCATATCCTTTTTTGCGAGCCTGGCCATTGAACCGGCTTTTCCAATTATTTCTTCTTTCCCAGGTACCGGTCGTTTTCGAATTCACCTTCCCATACTTCCCCGTTGGCAAAGGAATAACGGCCACGGCCATGTTTATGGTGGTTCTTCCACTCACCCTCGTACCTGTCCCCGGCTGCCTCGACAAGGGTACCGTAGCCGTGAAATTTCCCGTCCTTGAAACTGCCGGTATAGACATCCCCCCGGGGGGTGGTTAACTTCCCCTTACCATTCGGCCTGTCTTCCGCCCACTGTCCCGTATAGATGGTGCCATCCGCGTATTTTACCGTGCCTGTGCCATGATACCTGCCCTGGCGAAATGTTCCCTCGTAGCGGGTCCCGTCTTTCTGCAGGTAGGTTCCTACTCCATGAAAGGTTCCTTTGAAAAACTCGCCACGGTAGATACTCCCCCCCCTCGTGGTGAGAACACCTTTCCCGTGAGGGTACCCGTCCCTGAATTCACCCTCGTAACGTGTTCCCCGTGAGGAGATATAGGTACCATTGCCATTGATACAGTCGCCTGAAACGCAGGCCTTTCCGGGAGAACTTTTCTCCGGCCCGGAAGATGCGCAGGCAAAAAATGATATGACAGAAATCAGAATTACTGATAAAATGACATGTTTCATTATAATATCCAGTATTAATTTAATATTGACTGACAGGATAAGTATAGCCTGCTTTCCGCACGAGGCAACAACAATTCGAGTTTTATAATGACTATAGATATACTGACCGCACCTCCCTATGAAAACTTTTTGCACCGCCTGACACTGAGATATGGCACATACGTTTCAATAATCGCACTCCCTCTTCTCTTTGTTTTGCTCTATTATGATCTAATGATACTCGAACTACCGCGTATAATCCTGGCGATACGAGGCATTCCCATCATCGCTGCCCTTGCCCTCCTGGGTGTTCTAAACTCCCCTTTACGCAATAATGTCACCCTGGTTCGCGCACTCTACCTGTTCTTTTTCTTTTCGGGAATGGCCATGATGAGTGCACTTGCCCTCATTACCTGCGGCACTGAGATGTTCAGTGCCGCGGTGCTTGGCATGATTGTGGTCATCTTCGGTATACTCATCACCTCGCCCTTCGGGGTCTGGCATCTACTTCCCGTTTACCTTGTTCCTTTTACCCTGTTTCTCGCAGGTCTTTATTTCTTACATGATGAAACAGTAATTGACTTCAAGGTTATCATCAATCCCTTCATAGCCATTGTCGGTTCACTCATTATCTCGGAGGTCCAGAACAGGAACCGCCGCAGAAACTTCGAACAGTTAAAAATTATCGAAGAAAAAAACAGTATTATCGCCCTCCATAACGCGCACATGCAGACAGACCTTGAACTTGCACGGCGCGTACAGCACAACCTGATTCCCCAGAATACCCCCGAATCAGAATATTTCAATCTCTATACCCTCTATCTCCCCGTCCATGAAGTGGGAGGAGACTTTTTTGATTTCATACACTTCCACGAAAAGGGTAAAACAGGCATTATCATAGGAGACGTATCCGGTCACGG
This sequence comes from uncultured Leptospirales bacterium, assembly GCA_964534225.1. Classification (GTDB taxonomy): domain Bacteria; phylum Spirochaetota; class UBA4802; order UBA4802; family UBA5550; genus CAZHNW01. Next base: position 7,696 of record CAZHNW010000063.1, read on the forward strand.
TGTCCATGCCGCCCTTATAACATCAATGGTCAAAATGCTTGTGGAGACCTCTGGCAGCCATCGTCCTTCACCGGAAAAGCTTTTGCGTTACATCAACGACAACCTCTACGGAATGACGGGAGAAAATTTTTTTACCGCCTTTTACGGCATCTTTGATCCCCTGTCGGAAACATTTACTTATGCCCGGGCAGGGCATGCCTATCCCCTGCTGATACGCAATGAAGGAAAAAAACTTATTCCTCTTAAAAGCAGGGGCAATATACTCGGATCATTTCAAAACCTGACCTTTGAAGAAATTGAAATTCCCCTTTATCATGGCGATAAAATACTCTTCTACACCGACGGTCTCACGGAGGAACGCAACAACAAGGGTATCGAATTCGAAACTGTTTTTCTTACAATGGTCGCCTCCTGCGCCCCCCTTCCTGTCAACCGCCTTGTTCAACGCCTCTACCAGGACCTGGAAACATTTACCGGGCGCAGCAAATTCGAAGATGATATATGTATCGTCGCCCTTGAAATCACCTCGGGAAAACAAAGAGAAGAGACATCATGAAAAAGATTCTACTCGGTATAGGCAACCGGATGCGCAGTGATGATGGTGTGGGAAGTTTTCTTGCCGATACCATGATCGATTCATCATGGCTGACAATAGACGGTGCGGATATACCTGAAAATTTTACCGGTATCATAAAAAGGGAACGTCCTGATCTCCTGGTGCTGGTGGATGCCACCGATCTTGAAGAAAAAGCCGGCACCATTTTGCGCCTTCCTCTTGATGCCTTAAGCGATGAAAGCGGTTTCAACACACACAGCGGTCCCCTTACGTTCCTTATCAATTATCTCAAAGAGTATGCGGGGGAAGTCATATTCATCGGTATCCAGCCGCTGGATGTCGGTTTCGGAGAAGGTCTGTCCGCCCCCGTAAAAAAGGCATCAGAATATCTTGAAAAAATACTTCGTCACGGGCGCCTTGATGAAATCCCGCTCTCGAAACTATAAAAGGGGCCCCCGAAGGGGGCCCCTTTTTACTGCATGAAACAATCTATTCATAAGACTATTGGGAATCACAACGAAGGATCGTAATGATTATGCTCAATTATTAACTTTCAGTCACTTCCTCTTCCTGGAGTTCATTTTGACGGCGTTCTTCAGCACCAACGACATGAGAATCACCGTACTTATCATAATCCGCCAGCATGAAATTTTCCTCCATGCCGATGGCATTTTTCGGACATATGGTAACGCATTCTGAACAGAAAGTACAGCGTGAAAGATAAATGACAATACGCTTTGATTTTTTTTCACCCGCCATTACCGGGTAGAGTTCCACTGCCGCGGCGGGGCATACCTTTTCGCACATTCCACAGCCGATACATTTTTCATAGTCAAAGGTCAACTTCCCCCTGAAACCATGCGGCATGGGAACGGGCCCGGTGATGTCTCCCTTAAGGGCCGCGCCAATAGATTTCGGTGTATATTTAACAGGAAATGTGTTGGTGGATTTTCTGGAGAAAAGCTGCTCCAGCACCTGATATATACTTCCAACCATTATACACTCCTTTTTTTACTATATTTTTCGAATGACAGGATCAAGATAAATAAGCAGAAAACCCATGAGACTGATTATGGTAAGTATCAGCAGAAAGAACCGCGCCACCTGGGTAATTTTCAGTCGCGCCATTGCGATCCGCAGGGTCGTTACCGTGCAGAAGTAAATGACCACATGCTTTACCAGGAAAAATATGACATCCGCCACGATGGTCACGTCGTAACCGGCAATAACAAGATTCGTACCGAAAAGACCGACAATTCCCTGTGGGAAAAAGAGTATCACCATCAGGGACGTGATGGCCAGAACCTTCACTGCTTCAGCAAGATAGAAAAAGGCGAAATACTTGCCAGAATATTCAGCAAGAAGACCTTCGGCAATTTCAGTTTCAGCCTCCGCCTGGTCAAAGGGCACCTTTGCCAGTTCCGCGGGAACCACAGCGACCATGGCAAGGGCGAGAAGTATCCCTCCCATGATTCCCAGGGGCCCCATTCCCTTCCAGATGGGATTATCGGCAATGGTCACAAGACTGAAACTCGGGGATCCCGGAGCGACCTGGGTCATCTTCCAGGCAAAGGTAATGACGGTCACCGCAATTGGCAGTTCAGTGGTCATCAGGATGACCATCTCCCGCTGTGCCCCTACTGTTGCGTAGGGTGAACCTGAGGCGAACCCCCCTGCCACCATGGCAATGGCGGGAATCATCAGGAGATAAACAACAAGCACAAGGTCACCGGACTGAATAAAGTAGTGGTTCAACCCCGCAAGATGCATAAAGTAGGGAAGAATAATATAAATCAGAAGCACCACCGATGATGCAAAGGAGAGAAGAGGCGCTCCCTTGAAAATCCAGGCAACAGCATTTTCAGGAAGAATCGTCTGTTTCAGCATTAGCTTTTTCAGGTCCCAGTAGGGTTGACGCAGGGGCGGCCCGATGCGGGACTGGTAGTAAGCGGCTCCTTTACGGTCGATCCCCTTGAGGAAGAGACCCACGTATATACTGAGAACAAATGTAAAAAAACAGGCAACAATCAGAATAATCAGAGACTGCATCTTCCGCTTACCTCCCTGGTTTTTTCAACACTGAGCCTGTGCAGGTCAGCGGATGTGAGATGAAAACGCCTTCCGTTCTTTTTGGTGAAACTCATCCTGTCAGCACAGGCAATACAGGGATCTATCGATGCAACGACAATGGGGATATCAGCGATCTCTACGCCGTTAAGCATGGGCACCCAGGCCGGGGCGTTGGAATAAGTGGGAGCCTTGACCTTCAGCAGTGACGGGCCTTCCCTGTTGTCGAGGAGATCATAATGTGCCACTTCTCCCCTGGGGGCTTCGTAGCGGCCGATGCCTTCACCCTGTATTTTTTTGAGTTTATTTATTATTTTAACCGAATTCGTTTCCCAGGCGATATCACCTTCGGGCATATGTTCCAGGCAGAATTCGATGATTTCCACAGATTGCAGCAGTTCCAGTGTCCTGACAATGATCCGGTCATAGACATCACCCACGGGTTCCCTGCCCACATCCCGGGGGCTTACAGGTTTGAGCCATGTCATATCGGGATAGGCATTAACAGGATAATCCACCCGCACGTCCCTGCTGAGGCCGGATGCACGGGCCGTGGGGCCAACAGTACAGAGTTCAACCGCGTCGACTTCCGACAGGATACCGACGCCCTCGCTGCGCATCTGTACGCTCTTGTCTCCCATGAGAATTTCACTTACCCGGTTATAGAGAGAACGATAGTAATCGATCACATCATAGACTACGGGAACAAGGTCTTCGGTAATATCTCTCCTTACTCCGCCTACAGTCATCATGGCATAGTTGACACGGTTGCCCGTGATGATCTCGAGACCATCCATGACCTTTTCACGAATGTTCCATGTGTACATCCAGAGTGTATCGAAACCGATTTCATGAGCGGCAACACCGGCCCAGAGAAGATGTGAATGGAGCCGTTCAAGTTCCCCCATTATTGTACGAATATACTTCGCCCGGGGGGGGACCTCAACTTCCGCCGCCTGCTCAACGGCAAGACAGTATGCCATGGGATGAGAAACAGAACAGATGCCACAGACCCTTTCAAGGAGATATATTATCTCAATAAAATTTCGGCTCCGCGCCATCTTTTCGATTCCACGGTGTGTATAACCAAAATCTATATCAGTTTTTATCACCCTTTCTCCATCCACTTCAAAGTTAAACCGCACCGGTTCCTTGAAAGCGGGGTGTGTGGGTCCGAGATTCAATGTGTATGTCTGCTTCGTCTTCATTCACTTCCTCCCGCAATTTTCTCCGCATCAGTGTGGGGATCATTAAAATTATCACGAAGGGGGAAGTTATCATCTTCGAGATAATCAGGAGTGTAGAGGCGTCTTTCATCGGGAATATCCTCGAACCAGATACCGAGCATTTCACGGGTTTCTCTTTCCATGAAAAGAATACCTGGAATGATGTCAGTAATGGTACGAATCCTCAGGTCTGTTTTCGGAACAAAAACCGTAATTGTCACAGTAAACTCTCTCATGTAACCGGCCCCGGAAAACAGTGTAAAAGGATATATCAGTTCAATGCCGTCGTCATATTCCTTTGATGCCATGGGACAGCAGATATGGGGCTGCCCGTAATGGCTTTTCAGATAGGATACAGCGCGGTGAAAAACCCTTCGTGCCATAGTGACCCAGAGCCCTTTCTGTTCAACATTTTCAAGGTGCCCCGCATCTCTTTTAAGCAGGCGGACACCGGTTATATCATCGCCAAAGGCCTCTTTGAGGCGGCTGGCCACTGCTTCAGGTGAATTTCTCATTGTTCTTTCTCCAGCGCTTCCATTTTTTCCCATGCCTTTGCCACACCATAGATGATTGCCTCGGGACGCGGCGGGCACCCTGGGACATATACATCAACAGGAAAAAAAGAATCTACAGGCCCCGCCATGGCATATGAATCCTGAAATACCCCCTTGGTGGCTCCGCATCCCCCGATGACCATGACCAGTTTCGGCTCAGGAACCTGTTCGTAGACCCTTATTACCTGGTGGCGTATTTTCTCAGTAACTGTTCCCGTCACCAGAAGGATGTCTGCGTGCCGTGGAGTTCCCACCAGCTTGATGCCGAAACGCTCGGCATCGTATCGGGGAGTAAGGGCCGCCAGTATCTCGATATCACAGGCATTACATGAACCTGCATTGATGTGAAATGCCCAGAGGGACTTTTTAAGGTATTTAATATTCTTCATTTTCATTACAGAAACCCTCCACTTATAAGGAGAAGACAGAGGGCCACGATAATGACCATCCACTTGATATAATTGTTCAGGTCTCCATCGTGATAATCAATCATCCAGGTATAAAAACCATTCAATGCCCGTCTGAATCCCCAGTAGAGATGTGATGACTGAACATTATAATTTATTTCCTCGACATTACCTGAATTAAAGGGCTTTACCTGTCCTGTCTTTTCATTATAATCTTCGCGAAAGGATATCCTGCCCCACAAAAAGATCAGGATGATGAAGAGTGAAAGAATGATTAACAGTGCCAGGGGACTCCAGAATATTCCTGCTATGTCCAGTGAAAGAAAAAAATCACTCATGCTATTATCCTCTATCGTATAGTAACCAGTCCGGAAACAGCCGGCTTGACAAGTGTATCAATAATGACCTCGGGGAAGAGGCCCAGAAGAACAACCAGCACACAAAGAATCCCCATACCTGCCTTCATACCGAAGGAAAGTGGTTTACTGTCCACGATCAGATCATCCCGCTTCGGCCCGAGAAAGGCGCTGTAGAAAACCTTTACGAAAGACGCCAGAGTCAAAACAGAGACGAACATGGCAATAATCGAAAGGAGAGGACTGAACTTGTAGACTGATTCATATATCAGCAGTTTTGATGAAAAACCGTTAAAGGGAGGAATACCCGCAATGGCCATGGCACCAATGATAAAGGCCACAGCGGTAAATGTGTCCCTGTGGGCAAGGCCTATCATCTTATCAAGGTTACGTGTACCGAAACGTGACACCATGACACCTGATGTAAGGAAAAGAAGTCCCTTGTAAAAGGCATGGTTCATTATATGAAAGATGCCTCCAATCATGGCCACCTGTCCGAAAGCCCTGTAAGCGGCTCCACCGTCGGCGGCGGCATATACGGCAATGCCAACACCGACTCCCATGAGCATGTATCCGGTCTGACTGATGGCATGGAAGGCCATGAGACGCTTTACATCATGTTGAACAAGGGCCATTGCAACACCAATAAACATGGAAAGGACCCCCAGTCCGATGATAATCCATCCCACTGTATGATAATTAATGGAAATGGCGCCAATGGGGTTACCAAAAAGAGAAAAAATCAGACGAAAGAGACCATAAAGACTTGCCTGGCTTGCGGTAACAAGCATGGCTGTTACAGGCGCGGGTGCTTCAGAATATGTATCCGGGACCCACATATGCATCGGGATGGCCCCGGCCTTCATGGCAAGGGGAATAATCATAAAAATCATCGCCATTTTGTCAAGGAGGGAATAGATCATTTCATTATGAATATAATCTATATTAAATGAACCATACTGTGCATAACAGAACCCGATACCCAGAAGGAGAAAACTGGTTGCAATGGCGCTGATAAGCATATACTTATATCCCGCATAAGGGGGATGTCTTTCATCTGTATTATAAGCCACCAGTGCGGCGCATGAGATAGAAAGAACTTCCATAAAAACGAAGAAGTTAAAAAGGTCATTAGTAAACTCAAGCCCCAGCATTCCCACCAGCATGAGAAGGAGAAGCACCTGGTAATAATTTTTTCTGTCATCATTCTTAACATGCTGCAAAGAATAAAGAAAAGCTGCCAGTGCAACGACAGCGGAAATAATCCCCATAAAAAGAGAAAACCCGTCTACTTTCAATACAATACGTATGGGAAAGGGAAGATTTATGGGATTGACCACTGCCGGGTCTGCAGCACCTACAACATAGTAGAAAATTCTTCCGTGAAAGGCCACGTCGGGAAGTATAAAAAACAGGAAGAAATTAACAGCCAGCAGTACAGCAAGAACGAGAAGATCACGAAACCGCGCACCCACGCGTCCCACGATAGGAAGCATGAATGCCGCAAGGAGGGGGATGGCGATAATAAGGATTGGTATATGTTTACTCATTTTCTTCTACGCCTCTCAGTTTCTGTATATCCAGCGTCTTGTTGTTTCTGTAAGTAAGAATTGCAAATGTCAGCATCAGCGCTGAGGTGGCAAACCCTATAACAATATTGGTGAGAATCAGAGCCTGGGGAGTGGGAAGTACCATCTTCAGTTTTGCCAGATCGGGAGCCAGGGTAAAAATAGGTGCCGTACCCCCGGGCCTGTATGCCAGGGTAAGAAAAAAGAGATTGAGGCCGCTCTCCACGATGTTGAGGGCAATAACAATCTTTATAAGATTTTTCTTGTAAAGAACAGAAACAACACCGATAAAAATCAGAAGTACCGTCGTTACATATAAAAAATAATTACTCACTTTCTTTACCTCACCTGCCTAGTATTTCTGTTTCTGTGCATCTTCTTTTCGCGCCAGCTGAAAAAGAGAAACCAGGATAATGCTGAGGCCGAAAAAGACCTCAATTCCGATGGCAAGACTGAGAATCGGCAGTATTCCTGCTGAATTCAGGTAACCGGGATTAGGCCCGAACTCAACAATACGCCCGAGAAAAGCAGGCCAGTTATTTGCCAGAAAATTGGACAGAAAGGAAACACCAATACCGAAAAATCCCAGCCCGATAAAAATAGTCAGGCCCAGTGACTCAAAGAAAGAGAAGATTTTATAGGTTTTTTGTATATGATTTGTAATATAGCTGCTGATAAGAAGCAGTGCCGTTCCCGATGCCATGACAGCTCCCCCCTGGAACCCTCCCCCGGGGGATATATGCCCGTGAATAACCAGGTAAAGTCCAAAGGCAAGAATCATCGGGTACATGAAATAGGCACCGTTGGAAACTATACGGGTCATATTGATGGGAAAACCGGTTTCGCTGTCCCTGAGATGCAGAACTTCCTTTTTCTTTTTCAGGGCCGACGTAAGGAGCATGGAGATGCTTGTTACCACGAGAAAGAGTACCGTCGCCTCACCAAGGGTATCAAAGGCACGGTAGTCAAAGACCACGCTTGCGACGATGTTATTTGATCCTGTTTCTCTCTGCCCGTTCCTTAAAAAATAATCATCCATGGTATTAACATTTTTAATATCACTCCTGGCGTTGCTCCTTTCTTTAAAAACATGGGCGTTTCCCAAAGGTTCACCCACGGGGTGAAGGCGACTGATGCCAACAAAGAGAAATCCCGCGATAAGGAATAATGAAAGAAAACTTCCGATTGATCCGATCTTCATTCTTCTCTCCTTCTTGTTAACCTGACAGCAATGACAAAAATACAGATAGTCAGTGCAGCACCAATCCCCGCCTCAGCGATGGCAACATCAGGCGCATCCAGGTGAAAAAAGATAACTGTGAGAACAAGGCTCATGACCGAATAACTGACAACACTTGCCAGCAGGTCCCTGAAATAGATACTGAGCAATGCTGTTACAATAACCACAAGACAGAGTATAATAAAAATAACAGATGTAATCATGAGTCTTTCTCCTCTTCTTCTGTCTTTTTTTCTTCAACCGCCGGGCCAGCAGCCTTGCGCCCCCGTTTAGACCCGGGGAACTGGTTGATTTTTACCCCGAAAGGTCGGATTCCAGAAATCAGTGATGCCCTGGCAATGGCGTGGGCGCTGATAGGATTGGTAAATATAATAACCAGAAGAGCAATAATGGCATGAACCACAATGACCGTGCTCGAGTTATCCGCGTAGATGATGTTTTCAACTATAACACCGGCAACAATAAAAATACTTCCAAATGTCGTAGTCTTTGTGGCAGCATGCAGCCTGGTATAAATGTCAGGGAATCTCATCAGCCCCACTACACTCATTGAACTGATAAAAAGGCCAAAACCAACTAAAATGTAAACGAGAATATCCATGTTATTTCCTCTCCTCTCGCAGGTATCGGGCAATAAAGAGGGTGCCGATGAAAGAAATAATACCATAGACGATACCTATATCGATATAGAGGGCCTTACGTGTGAAAGCCCCCAGTACAATCATCAGGGCAATAACCATGGTATTAATCGTATCAAGGGCAACAATCCGTTCAGGAACATTTTTACTGAAACCTATACGAACCACCATGAGCAAGATGAGAATACTGATAACAAGGGCCGTAATAATCAGGAACTGTTGCATTGTTCTATCCTTAAAATTAACCGAAAATGTTTTTCATCCAGAAATACGAAAAGGTGGAAACATCATTTGGTGTAGCCGCCTCATCCTCGCTTTTCGACCATTGAAGACAGTGAATATAAAGATCGTGAGTTTCCTCATCGACTGCAATAGTCAGCGTTCCCGGAGAGAGAGTAATGGAGTTTGCTAAAAAATAGGTTCCCGTTTCAGAGGTGAGACCGGTTTCAACCTTGACTATGGCAGGGTTTATACGACCTGTTATAATACGGTACAGGACCTCAATGTTTGCGATAAGGAGAGATAGAAAAAAAGGTCCAATCATGTAGATAGATGCAAAAAGCCATTTTACAGGATTGGCAATCTCTTTTTCTACAGATTTTGGTACAATTTTATAGGTAATAAAACCAACAAAGAGGCTGGCAAGGACGCCGACAAGAAGTTCCTCAGGTGACCAGAAGGAAAGGATATCGCCTGAACCGGCGGTAAGAGCAAGATATAACCCGAATGCGATGGCGGTGCAGAAAATAAATCTCATAACCTGGTTCCTCTAAAATGTAATCTCCGGAATGGTGTATCACCGGGACGCGAGAATCGCATAACATAGACTAAAGGTTCATATTATGTTTTTAAAAAAACTTACTTAACATTGAGCCGGAAAAAAACGCAATAGGCATGAATGCTTTTTATGCATAGGGGAATCCCTATTTTTACCATAGGGGATTATCCTGTTAGCCCATGGGATACTTTCTGTATTCATTATATACTCATTGTAAAAAATGTCAATACTAACAGGGAAAAGATCAGAATAAGAGCAAAGACAGAATCTTTCATTACGGGGTGTTTACATTGTCTTAACCGATGAACCGGCTTAGTAAAGCAGGGGGGGGGGGAAGTTTATTTACCCCTGCAGGGGAATCGTTAACTCATTAAAAAAATAAAATAGTTGAAAATATAAACATGTGTGACTAAATATTGTCCATGAACCAGAAATGATTTGACAAATAGATAAAAGCCATTTCAGTGACCCGTCTAAGGGTTTTACAAAAGGGATAACAGCAAATGAACAGATACAATAAGCTTCTCATTTCCTTCATGGAATCAAAGGCAAACAACCTCCAGGAGATGTGCACCATTCCAAAAGAATGGTATTTCCAGGAAGGAGATCGGGAAGAAATTTTATCCTGGTCCGACAAAGAAGCAAAGAAATACTGGGAACAGATAGAAAAAAGAATACTGCGCCACCAGGCTTCAGGGATCACTTATGAACTCTGCCCCTTCTGCTACAGAAACGAATACAACCACGCAATAACCGTATCCAAAAGGCATAACCCCTCATGCATGAAATGCGGGTACGGAAAAAGGCACGGAATCTGTACAAAAATCTTTACGCACGGCGAAGAAAAAAGCCAGTTTCAAAAAATACTGCAAACCCTCAAAGACGAAGGAATTAACATCTACAAGACCTTTTCAAACGGGCACTACAAAGCACTGATCGAAAAATTGAAATCAGAAATACAGTAGTAATGTGCGGTATTACTGTCCGCAGGATTAACCAGAGCTGATAAAAGTGCTGAAAATTCAGCAGGCCCGAGCACGAAGAGTAATCTTGTATTTACTGCAGAATTGACTGGCAGAGGAAATAGTAAAAAAATTGTTCAACTTTGCTGTCTCAAAGAGCCGACTGATCTCTTTATTGAGTTCAAGGAAAATCAGTTTAATATCCTGTTCCATTGCGTAGTTGAGAAATCTGACAAGTGTTCCCACAGCTGAAGAATCGATACAGGAGAGATTGCTGCAGTTTATGGCAATGATACGGGGATTTTTTTCAACGACTGATGTCCATATATCGTTGACATAATCTATTGAATCAGTAAAAAACCTGCCACTGACATTTAAGACAGCAATAGATTCGAATGTATCAACCTCAACAGAAACCACTCAATCCTCCACGTACCAAATATTGTATTTATTATTATCGGCAAAAACTCTGTAAAAGATAAGCGGCTGCCAGATAAAAGCAAGCCATTTTTCAGGACTGCCTGCTCCTTTTATCAGAAATGACACAAAAAAGCTTAATTCGTATTAATTATAGCCGAATTAAACCTTTTGAAAGTAATTTTTAAAATATACAAAAAACAAATCCATGACATCCTCTTTCTCTTTCTTAATTTCCTTGACACCTTGCTTTTCAGTAATATATAAGAGAACATCTTGAACAGAAAAACCAGTCTTTACAATTTTCAAATAAATGAATATAATGATCCTTTACAGTGATTATAAATAATTCTTACCAGGATAGAATTCACCGGTAAGTTTTTTCTTTAACCTATGAAAAAAATATTTCTATTACTCCTGCTGTTCCTTCCTCTCTGCAGCTGCGACAGCGAAGAGGGATCATATACCCTCACGAACTGGGAAGTTCTTTTCAAAGATACCGCCTCCCTTGATGCGGTCAAAAAGGAGACAGGCTGGCAGCCCATTCAGCTGCCCAATGTTTTCCACCTTCCCGCAACAACCCACACCGAGTTCAAACATCTCTGGCTGAGAAACCGTTTTATTGTCACTACCCCTGAAAGCTATTACGGCATATGCCTGGGAAGAATCTTCTATTCAGACTATGTCTATCTTAACGGGAAACTGATCGGCAGCCGTGGATTCAAAGAGATAAGCATGCTCCCCCGAAGACGAAACTACACTCTTCCCCCGGGGCTGCTCAAAAAAGGAACCAACGAGCTTTACATTTACATAGGCACCTTTGGTTTTGAACAGGCGGGCATAACCTCTGACATAAGCCTTAAAACCAAGCAGGATTTTCATTTCACTCGTCTTTTCAGTGATTTCATTTATATCCATCTTCCCCTTGAGATACTCTTTTTTTCTCTCATCAGCCTGCTGATTCTCATCATAGCATTCTTATGGGATACTACTGAACGTCTCTATCTTTACAGTTCCTTTGCTGTTCTACTGTATATCCTTCTCCTCGCATCGATGTTCTTCACTTTTCAATATATTTCTCCCCGCTTTATACAGTTTCTGCACTGGTCTTCACTTCAGTTCTTCTCCATCGCATTACTTCTGATTATCCAGTCTCTCTACGGCATATATGTCAAAAAAATCAACCTGAGATATATGCCTTTTCTCGGAACCATAATACTGATCATACTCTATTTCAGCCTGATTTCCAGAACACAGATGCTTAAACATCATTACATTGTGTCAATTCTTGCATTTATGACCCTGGTCATCATGACTCCAGTATATTATAAATCAATACTGATGCTGAACAGGCTCAAACCTGACCGCTTCAAGTTTGTCATCTTAATAATTCTTACTACCGGAGGCCTCGGTGTTGCCCTGATAGAGGTTTACTACTACATGACCGGGGGGCGTCTCACACTCCTTCTTCTTACCTTCTGCTCGCCCTTTTTTCTACTGATATTCTCAGTGATATTCGCGCGTGACAGGATGAAAAGAAACCTCGAACTCAAGGCCCTCTACAACCTGCTGAAAAAGAAATCGCCATCAGAAAAATTCCTCCCCTCATCCGGTGTCCCGGATGAGGACAATGATGATTCACAGATAAACGAAGTATCTCGAAAAAAACTCGACCAGGTCATCAGCTTTATCAAAGAAAATTATACCTCAGACCTCTCCCGTGAAGGACTGGCCGCTGCCGTGGATATGAACGCAAACTATATGAGCAGCCTCTTCAAAACATACACCGGGGCAAAAATTAATGACTACATCAACAGGCTCCGCGTAGAAGACGCCTCTCTTCGCCTGAAAAACAAAGATGAAAAAATCATCGAAATTGCCTATGCCGTTGGTTTCGAAAGTCTTTCCACTTTCAACAGGGTATTCAAAAACCTGACAGGAAAAACACCAAGTGAATTCCGTGATGCCTCTGCGTGATAAAACCAGGCATGAGCAGTCAGGTAATGAAATCACACCTTTTCAACAGGCATAGAGTAATGAAAACTGTATTTTTCTTGACATTAGTCATTTTTACACTGACAATTATAAACAAAAATAAAAGGATCCAGCCACCGTTACCGCAGGGTTACCGTTCCAGATGAAAAGAAAAATAGTTATCTGCATTCTTTTTTTTTCTGCTGTTGCACTTCATGGAGAGAAGCAGTATACCCCATGGGAGTATGACCTTTCAGGAACTTGGAAAATCATGCGTGGCAATAACCTGCGTTTTGCAAGGCCCGATTTTAACGATACCGAATGGCCAGAGATTAAACTTCCCTCAAAACACCTGATGCCGTCAGACACGGCACATCTTTTCAGCAGAAAGACGGCCGCAGAAACAGATCCCCATAAAGGATACGTCTGGTACCGCAAAACATTTAAGATCACAAAACTTCCCCCCGAAGACTGCGCCCTTCAGATTCTTGAAATAATGAATGCTGACCGTATATATTTGAACGGTGCACGAATCGGCTCAAGCGGACGATTCCCTCCCCGTTTCAGGTCAGCATGGAGTAAATTTCGCAGCTATCCCGTACCGAACCTTCTGCTCAAAAAAGGGAAGAATACCATTGCCATGCAGGTCTATTTCAACGCAGAAGCCTGGATCATGGGCCCCATTGAACTGACTGATGGCCGCAGTGGTAAAAAGAACAAATTGATAATGGATATTCTCCTCAACCATACAATGCAGGGGTTCAGCTTTCTACTTTTCCCGGTTTCCATTTTTTTCTTTCTTCTCTTTGTACGAAGAAACAAAGAAACAGGTTATCTCTTTTTCTCTCTCTGTTCCCTGATGCTTTCGATTCTCATTTCACTGCAGTACATTGAAACCCTCTTTCCCGACATCCCCTTGTCATCAAACAACATATTCAAAATAACACAGACAGGTATGGTCTGGTTTCCCCCTCTTTTTGCTCTGTTTTTTCGTTCCTATGTTTACGAAACATTCAGCAGCGCCAGAACCATACTTTACTGTCTCCCCTCCCTGGTTATGTGGATCTTAATGATTACCGCAACAGAGCGGTATGAAATTCTTGCATGGAGAAACTACTTTCTTCTAACGATTCCGCTCTACTCACTTGATATATTGTATGTTTCCATCAGCCAGCTTCTGAAAAAAAACAGGCGGGGATTTCTCGTTTTTGGAGGGATGCTGCCCATCATTCTCCTCGGGTTTCATGATGTGCTCGCCTTCTCCCTCAATGTTATTGAAAGCGGCGTGGCCCTTTTTGTCTACGGGATTCCCCTCCTTCTGCTCATAGTCGCAATGCACCTGGTCAATCGTTTTGTCACAACCCTCAACGACGCAGAAAAACTCAACACCAGCCTGCAGCAGGCTCTTGAGGGAGAGAAACGTCTCCTGAACCTCGAAGAAGAAATGTCCATTGCCCGGGGACTTCAGATGGCTTCGGTGCCAAAAAATGTGCCCCGGTTGAAACATTTCTCCACGGCAGTGAAGTTTGAGCCTATGGAAAAAATTGGCGGAGACTTCTACAACTTCGCGGAAATCGATGAAAACCGCATGGGACTGCTCCTTGCCGATGTTTCAGGTCATGGTATTCCCGCGGCAGTTATAGCGGCCATGGTACAGGTTTCCTTCAACGTTCTTCAGCCCTACAGGGAACGCCCCGTGGATCTCCTGGTTGAAATGAACAGCATACTCAACAAGCTCATAAAAGATAATTTTCTCACCGCCTCGTATACTCTTATTGACACCATGTCGTTAACAATAACTCACGCCCGGGCGGGACACGAGCCACTGCTGATATATCGCCGCGCACAGAATCGTATAGATTCTCTACTGCCTCGCGGCAGGGCCATCGGCATCACAGAAGAACTGCCGGCAGAAAAGGCGGTCACATCGATCAGCAGGGGAGACAGGATAATCCTCTACACAGACTGTATCCCGGAGTCTTTTAACGAAAAAAAAGAAATGTTCGGAATGAAAAATTTTGAGAAGCTTATCATCAGGGGGAAAAATCTATCCCCTGAAAAATTTTGTAATGATGTGTATGCCCACCTTGAAGAGTGGATTGGCGGTGACAGGCAATTCAGTGATGACTTTACCCTCGTTGTCGTGGATATTCAGTAGTATTGTATTATCTTTTCAGCGGAGCGGATGCTCCGCCCCGCTGAAAAAGCAGATTATTTCAAATAGTCAAGAACGATGTTCAGCATCCTGCGTACCGGTTCCGCGGCGCCCCAGAGGAGCTGGTCTCCCACGGTAAAACAGGTAAGATACTCAGGGCCGATATTCATCTTACGAATCCTTCCCACGGGAACAGAAAGCGTACCGGTAACCTTTGCCGGTGTCAGTTCCTGGAGAGTGACTTCCTTATCATTGGGGATGACTTTTACCCAGTCATTGGCTTCGGCCAGGATCTTTTCGACTTCCTCCACTGAAATATCCTTCTTCAGTTTAATGGTCATCGCCTGGCTGTGGCAGCGCATGGAACCGATGCGGACACAGATACCGTCAATGGGAAGGGGATTATCTTCGCGTCCCAGTATTTTGTTCGTTTCAGAGACTCCCTTCCATTCTTCGCGTGTCTGCCCGTTCTCCATGGCACTGTCGATCCAGGGCAGAAGAGATGCAGCCAGGGGAGCGCCGAAATTTTCGGAGGGAAAACTTCCATTACGAACCGTCTCGATAACATTGCGGTCAAGATCAAGGATTGCCGCTGAAGGGTCATTCAAAAGCCCCTCAGCTTTATCACCGATAATTTTCATCTGGTTAACGAGTTCTTTCATATTCTTTGCACCGGCGCCAGAAGCCGCCTGGTAGGTCATGGAAGAGACCCATTCAACAAGGTCATTCTGAAAGAGGCCGCCCAGGGCCATGAGCATCAGGGAAACCGTGCAGTTACCACCGATATAGTTCTTTACGCCACCAGCCAGGCCTTTATCAATAACGTCACGGTTTACAGGATCAAGAACAATAATGCTGTCCTTGTCCATGCGCAGTTTTGAAGCGGCATCGATCCAGTAACCATCCCAGCCCGTCTCGCGAAGGGGGCCAAAAACCTTGCCGGTATAATCGCCTCCCTGGCATGTCACGATGACATCCATTGTTTTCAGTGTATCGATATCATAGGCATCCACCAGGGGAGGTAAATCCATACCGATGTCAGGGGCTTTCTGGCCCACCTGGGAGGTCGTAAAGAAGAGTGGCTCATAGCCTTTGAAATCTTTCTCTTCGCACATACGATCCATGAGCACGGAACCAACCATTCCGCGCCATCCGACAAATCCAACTTTGATCATTTTTATATCCTTTTATTATGCCCTGCCCTGCAGGGCGTTTTATACATACTTTTCCAAAAAGATGGAGGAGACTGGTTAAATTACTACCAGGGTTACAACAATGCCCCCTGATTCAAAAGAACCGGCTATGTGACTTTTTCAATATAATTCCTTTTCAGGAATTATGCTTATTTTTTGTTGGGATTCAGACAAATTGATGCAAATTATCGTAGAGGTCATCTCTGCGTCAATCGATTTTTATTGACAAATTACTCTATTTGAGTCTTCCTAACGGAAAAAGTTACAGGCAAGATATCGTCCAACATAAATCCCGGAGCGAAAAGGCACCCGTTTCAGGTTAAGTTATTGAAATATGCATGCAGGAAGTTTAAGGCCCTGCAACAGTAAAGGGAGCACCCTGAAAGCGGCGGTTTAATTCCGCCGCACCTGCCGCACCGGATAACAGGAAAAAAATGAGAAGAAGATCAATTCTACTGGCAGTTATTATATCAATGACCATCACCGGAATCGTTGCAGCCGCGGCGATTCCAAATCTCTCGGTGCGTCAAAAAAATTTTATCAGGGAACATGGTGACCTCCCCATCAGTTCAGTAAAAATCATTGGCCTTGAACGAACCAGTGAAAGTGTTATCCTCAACAGGCTTTCAATCGAAAAGGGGAAGCCCCTCTCATCCTTTGATACGGAATATGCCATGCTGGAACTCCAGCGACTGAGGCTTTTCCATGATATCAGGATTGACTTTGAGCCAAATGGAGAGGGTGTCAATATCATTGCCTTTTTCAGGGAGAAACATACCCTCATCCCCCTCCCCTATGCAATCTTTTCAGGAAAGTACCAGTCATACGGCCTCTATCTTCTGGATATGAACTTTCTCGGCCTGGGTAAAAAGTTTTACGGCGGTGCAAGTTATTCTCCCCAGGGGGGGTGGAAAGTACAGGCAGGGTATATCGATCCTGAAATCTGTTTATCATCTTTTGTTTTATCTGGAAAAGTAATAGTGGGAGATGAACTCTTCGAAAACAGGATGCCTGGCGGTGCAATCTTTCAGCGGTTTCAGGCATTCCATTTTTTAACGGAGCTCACTTTCGGTTACAGGATATATAAAAATCATACACTCTCCATACTTAGCAGGTACCGTCTGGGCAACACCGGCTCTACAGATGATGCCCTCCTGGAACCGGCATCGGTCCAGGTCTTCTACCAGGGGATTCGATATAAGTACCGTAACCAGTATTTCCAGAAAGTGCTCACCTTCGGCTGGGCAGTGGTGGCAGACTTTTGCAGGGGGATCCCCGTCAGCGGTGATGTCTCCGGCCACAACCAGAGCCGCCTTCTGGCAAGCTATTCATTTCCCATTTTCTCTTCCCACCGGGTTAAACTGCTGGCGAGAGGGGGATCAGGTGACATCCCCACCGCCTTTGAAGAGAGAATCGGCGGTACCATTGGATTCAAGACACTTCCCCGCAATGAAATATCCGCTGACTATTTTTTCAGTGGAACGGTGACATACGAATACCCCTTCTGGAGCCACAGGCTTGTAACAGCAAGTGCAACCCTGTCGTGGGAACAGGGTTTCTTTAAAAAAGATGAGCTGCCCCTGGAAAACTGTTACGGTCCCGGAGCTGGTTTTCGCCTTTATCTCAAAAAAATAGCCATTCCCGCCGTGGGGCTTGATGTCGTCTACAACATAGCCTGCAACAACGGGCAGAAAGTTTTCCAACTCATAGCCCCGATAGTTTTGAAACTCCTCTGCAAAATTATCAGTCCAGTTCATGCCACCGCATTCCCAGCTA
>CAZHNW010000064.1:0-25350 GCA_964534225.1 uncultured Leptospirales bacterium
ACAATGCATACTGATATGATCTCACGATTCGAACAGACAGATAAACGTTTTGAGATAATGCACGCTGACATGATCTCACGGTTCGAACAGACGGATAAACGTTTTGAGATAATGCACGCTGACATGATCTCACGGTTCGAACAGACAGATAAACGCTTTGAGACAATGCACGCTGACATGATCTCACGGTTCGAACAGACGGATAAACGCTTTGAGACAATGCACGCTGACATGATCTCACGGTTCGAACAGACGGATAAACGTATTGATGAAACCCGCTCTGACATGAACCAGCGTTTTGAAACCGCGCGCGCAGATACACTTTCGCGGTTCGAGCAGGTAGATAAACGTATTGATGAAACCCGTTCTGACATGAACCAGCGTTTCCAACAGGTAGATAAGCGTATTGATGAAACCCGTTCTGACATGAACCTCCGTTTTGAACAGGTTGATAAACGCTTCAACCGCATGACACTTCTCATTACCACCGGTTTCGCCATGCTTACGATACTCATGTCTGTCTATAAATTTATCCAGTAGTCATGTACTACCAGCAAAGCCGGTTGTTTACGTCAAATATTTGATAATGTTATTTTATTTTGCCAGGAGAGTAATGGTTCCACCATTCAATGGTGTCATGGAATCCGATACGGTGACTTCAACTTCCTGTGAACCATAACCGGTCTTTTCAAAAACCAGTTTCACCGTTGAGGGAAAAGTATCAGGAAAATAAATCTTGTGAAAATAACCGGTGGTATCGGTCCTTGTCACCAGGTCTCCCGGCTGGTCGCCGACAGTAACGGGATCAGCATCCTTTATGAAAACAGAAACGCCTTCGATGGGATTTGTGCCATCGGTAACGGTACCACTGATCCCCCTCCCCGCGTTATCAATATAGGCAAGAAGCCCGGTTCGATTATAGCCAAACAATTCTCCAATGCCTTCTTCTGTATCAGGCCCCGCCTTGTCATTGGTCAGTTCAATGGTAATATCGAGACAACCAGCGGACAGATAATGCCAGTCCTGTATGGTTCCCGTGGCGACATACCAGTCGCCACCATTGATTATTCCGTCTATGATATCGTTATCAATAAGATAACCAGCCTGGTCCTTAAAGGGGGGATTTCCCGTTGTACTGTAGGCCCGGCCAAAATTTTTTACCGTGTTATATTCGACAGGAGCAGCCGTTTCATCAACGGCGAAATCAAAGGGGACATTGACGATAACCGCGCCGCTGTGAAAAGTGGCAGAGAGATGAAAGGGAGCAGCAAAGCCATTCATGCCCAGTGTATAGTCCCTCAGGGCCTGCACTTCAGGTTCACTGAAGGGGACCTCTCCGTTAAAATATGAAGAAACAAATTTTTCTTCACCCTGGTAGATGACACTGCAGTTACGGTTCAGGTCGATACCGTTCCCGTTGTAGCGAATCCCGGCGTTGAATCCATCGGGATTGAGCACGGGTATGATAACGATATACCGGCTGTCAACCAGGCCCTTGATGGTACTGTCCGTATTATAATTTTCAGCCAGGTAAAGGGCAAACCGGACCATCAGTTCAATTGAAAATATTTCGTTCCCGTGCACACCGCCCACAAGTTTTACCCGCGGTTCAGATTCTTCACGATTTTCGGGATTGTCCGAGATTATGATGGCGGGAATATCACGGCCTTCGACGGAGGTGCCTGAACTTCCCCGCATGACAATAGAAGGATAGGTCGCTTCAAGGTCATCGATTACCTCATTGATTTCAGTTAAATCGTGATAAGCTGCGGGAAGTGTCTCGATAACGGGACCGGGACTGTCACGCCCGTCATCGCTGCATCCGCTGAAGGAAAGAAAAGAGACAAGAACCAGCAGTGTCAGAAAATAATATGAAATAACTTTTTTCATCGAAAACAATATAGGGAAAATAATGACGGCCAGCAATCATTTTTCATGAGAGTGTATCACAGAAATAATGCAGGTACAGCCTGCCCTCTTTTGTTAATTAACAGGTTGTTCACCTGAGGCAAGTTTAGCCATCTGCAGGGAGACAACCCTGGAGACACCCGGTTCTTCCATGGTGACGCCATAAATCGATTCGCCGATACTCATGGTCTTCTTGTTGTGGGTCACGATAACAAACTGTGTTCCCCTGGCGAATTCACGCAGCATCCTGACAAAGCGGCCAATGTTCTCTTCATCGAGGGGGGCGTCGATCTCATCGAGAAAACAGAAAGGTGAGGGTTTGACCATGTAGGTTGCAAAGAGAAGAGCAATAGCCGTCAGGGCCCGTTCCCCCCCTGAAAGGAGATTGATATTCTTGGTCTTTTTCCCGGGAGGGCGCACGATGATATCAATGCCGCTCTCGAGAACATTTTCCGGATCGTTCATTATCAGCTGGCCGTCGCCCCCTTCAAAGAGCTGCTTGAAAACCTGTGAAAAGTTCTTTTGAATTTCCTTGAAGGTTTCGAGAAACATCTCCACGGAGGTCTGGTTGATGTCCTCGATAACAGAAAAGATATCGGCCCTGGCTTCTTCGATGTCCTGCCGCTGGTTGATGTAATACTCAAAGCGTTTTTTCAGGTCCTTGTACTCTTCGATGGCCAGGTTATTTATCGGGCCCAGGGCCTGTATGCTTTTTTTAACTTCCCCCAGCTCATTTTGAATGTCTCCCTGCTGCCCCGAGTCGACGGACACCTTTTTAAGGTCATTGAGCTTCTTTTCATATTCGACCCAGAGATAATCCTCGACATTTGACTTTCTAAACATCAGCTCTACTGTTGATTTTTCATGAGTGCCGATACGTTCCGTTACACGGTTCAGCTCATCTTCGTCCCTGCGGGAAACGTTTTTGCGATCGAGGATCTTTTCCTCGATTTCCTTTCTTTTACCTGTCAGCTCGGCGATATTTTTAATAAGGGTCTTGCTCTTTTCATTAAACTCGATGAGGCGGCTTTCCCATTCACGAATCTCTTTTTCAAGGTTTTCAATGGTCTTATCGGCGCGGCGCATGTCTTCACGGTGATTGTCTATCTGCATATTGACATCCTTGATCTGGTATGTCAGTGTCTGCAGGTGTTTCTCCATCCAGGCAATATCGTTCTCGTACTTTGAAAGGTCCTTTTCAATGCGTGTAATCATAGCATTGACATCTTCGAGTTCAGACTGTTCTTTCTGAATCCTGTCATCAAGGGTGGCATTCTCGGCGCGCAGCTCTTCTATGGTCGTGACTCCGGCGTGAATATTTTCGTCAAGGGCTTCTTTCTTTGCATGGATACCGGTCTTATCGAATAGAATCGAACGGAAACCGTCTTCATAGCTTTCGAACTTGTTAATCTTTCCCCGGAGCAGAGAAATGTCGATGCCGCTGAGAGTCTCTGCCGCTTCATCGGCAAGCCCCGCTTCAAGAGACTGCCGGGCACCACGGAGGGAATTTTCCATTGCGTCAAGAACGCCGTGAATATCTTCCCTTACCTGCTGACGCTCATTTTCTGACTCCTGGAGTTCGGCCTTTCTCTTGTCTATGGCATCAATAAGCTGACGAATGACAACTTCGAGTTCTTCACGAAGTTTTTTCAGCAGCATTTCTTTTTCAGAAATAAGGTTTCGATTTTTTTCAATAGTATCGCGACTCTGGTGGATCGATTCAATCTTTTTCTTGCGGGTTTCGAAATAACGGGCAAGGCGCTCTTTGTCTTCTTCTATTTTTTTGCGGATATCCACCTCTGACTGTTCAGTCTTTTTCTTTTCTTCTTCAAGCCGTTTCAGGCTGTCTGTACGCTCAACAATTTTTCTATCAATTGACTTTTTCAGGTCCTGCTGCTCGGCAATATTATGGCGGTTCTTATCAGTCTTCTTGTCCATATCCTCGAGGCGTATTTTGTAGGCATCAAGGCGCTTGTCCAGTTCCCAGAGCTGGTGCTGTATATCGTTTTTTCTCTTTTCGTCTTTTTCGTTTTCAGAAGAGATAGAAGCGACGCGGGCGGAAATGGCTTCTCTTTCTTTTTTGAGGCGTTCGATCTCATCCTGTATTTTTTCGAGACGCCTGGCGAGATCACGGAACTTGAGAATATTGATCTTGATATCGAGTTCCTGAAATCGGCCGCGCAGGGTCAGGTACTGCTGTGTCTTTTCAGCCTGCTTTGCCTTAAGGTCTTTTTCACGATCGATTTCTTTGATAACATCATTAATGCGCTTAAGGTTTTCTCCCGTCTCTTCGAGTTTGCGGATAGATTCTTTTTTCTGGAGCTTGTATCGGGAGATGCCGGCGGCTTCCTCGAAAATATAGCGGCGATCTTCAGCACGCGTTGACAGTATCAGGTCCATCTTCCCCTGTTCCATCACAGAGTAGGCTGATTTACCGATACCCGTATCCATAAAGAGTCTGTCAATATCCTTAAGGCGAACCGGTGATTTATTGAGAAGATATTCAGATTCGCCGTCCCTGAATATCCGGCGCCCTACAGTGACCGCCTCGGCATCGATATCAAGGATACGCTCGCTGTTATCAATGGTAAGCTGCACCTCGGAAAGGGAAACAGGTTTGCGCTGTTCCGTCCCTGAGAAAATGACATCCTCCATTTTCTGACCCCGAATATTCTTGGCCTGTTTTTCCCCCAGGACCCATTTAATGGCATCGACCACGTTGGACTTTCCGCATCCGTTGGGACCGACGATAACAGTAATCCCCGGTTCGAATTCGACCATGGTGCGATCGGCGAAGGATTTAAAACCAAAAAGTTCCATCGATTTCAGAAACATGGTATAACGCTCTTCTCCCCTTTCTTTTTTATTCGTACTCTTTAATGGATTGTGCCGGCCATGAAGGCCCTGCCTGCAGGCTGCAGACGGGATTCCCGTAGTGTGGAAGATTACGGCTGCTGCACGAAAACCGTCACAGACTGTAACTAAATGATTATTGACCGCCATTAGGCAAGAATATTTTACACCCTGATAAAAAAATTTAATACACCGCTGTTTTCACTGGCTGAAAAAGGGAAATCAGCCCCTGAAACCTGCAGTTTCAGTAACAACAGGCTGCTATGTGACATAATACAAATTTTCTGCGGCGCCCGGTACAAAATGATTCAATGAGACATAATAAAAGATTCAGGCAGGGGGAAGTTTATCTTCCCCCTGAAAAAATAACACCCGGGCTGAGAGTAAACTTCCCCCCTGCAAAAACATAAAGTAAAAATTCTGCTTACCCCGTTTCCTCCCGGACAGAATAAAATTTTCAGCACCCCCGAAGTATCTGGACCAATACTCACTAATTGGTCTCCGCCCGGGGCCGGGGCATCGACAAAGCATTTCAGTGCAAAAGCATACCTTGTCCACGGTCATTCCATTGAAATTTCTGTTAACATGGTACAAAATTTGGTACTTTCCGGTTTTCCTGATAATCCGAAAAGACCCCAGAATTTTAAAGAAAAAACCTTGCCTCTCCTGCAGGGGAGACGTAAACTTACCCTCTAATGAAACAGCACGTTATCCATAATAAAAACATGCCCCATAAAAACCGATACAAACCGGCAGCCCCTGACCTGCGGAAGTCAATCAAGACTGCAAAAATATTTTTAATTACGCTGCTGGTGGTAACAACAGGCTGTGGCGGCGGGCAGAAAAAACCGGGAAACGCCCGGATTATTACAGTGTCGTCAGACAGGCTCTCCCTTTCCCGTGATGCCATTGACAATTACCGGACACATGAAATATTTTTTACCCTTGAAAAAAAAATTAACTGCATCAGTATTCAGGTCTCGGCAGAGTATTTTCCCTACGAGTTTGCAGAATCTAAAAAAATTGCACAAACATTCTTCATTGTAGAAAGACTGGTCACCTCGGTTGCGAAACAGAAAGATGACAGCACTGTCTACACAGAGCTGGGTAAAAATTTTACCACCCGCTGGAACCGCCGCAGAAAAATTACCATCTGTGCCTCCCCCCGCCTTCCCCTGAAAAAACTCGACGGCCAGTCACTCTACAGGTTGCGCATAACGACTTTTCACCCCGGGACATTTGACTTCACCATAACAATCAACTCAGATCATAAAGTCATTTATTATCTTACAGAAAAAGATGCCCCAAAACAGCACAGTACAACCCGATGAATGTCTCCTTCTGGTCCTTCGCAGAACCGCAAAAACCACCCCGACGGATTGTTCAAAAATAAAAATCAGCTTTTTTTTATTGCAGAAAAGCCTGCCGGTGATATAATCCGCAGAAATAACATACAACAACCATTTCTCAGGAGGAATGCATGAAAAGATTCGCGCTTCTAACTACAGCCGTTTTTCTGTTTTCAGCGGTGCTTTTTCTCGCCTCATCACAGCCCGCATCAGCAGCAGCCTTTATGAGTCCCAGTTTCGGGGGGACCACTGGCTACATTGCAACCCCTTCAGCCAAGACCGGTTGGGCAGGGAAAACCCTTGCCCTTGATATCGGGTATCACTATATCGGTGATGCTGAAGGCTGTCATATCCCGAAGGTAAACTTCCAGTTATTTGGCCGCGTTGAACTGGGTATGGCCTTCGATATTCAGGACCAGCACGACGATGACAATGATATGATCATTCACGGCAAGTTCAATTTCTACAATGCCGGTGCCTCGGCACTTGCCGTTGGTGGAAATGTTCAACTCATCGATATGGGCAATGATACATCCAATGGGACTGC
The DNA here is from genome assembly GCA_964534225.1 of uncultured Leptospirales bacterium. GTDB lineage: Bacteria > Spirochaetota > UBA4802 > UBA4802 > UBA5550 > CAZHNW01. The sequence goes on from CAZHNW010000064.1 coordinate 6,658, forward strand.
CGGCCAGTTCTATGTCGCCGTCACCTACAGCGGTAATTTTTTTGGCATGCCCGCCTTGACAACCCTGGTTCTGGGGAAAAGTTTCGGCACCCGCACACGCAACGCAGATGTCGATTTCTCCATGGGATTCGACCTTGACTTCTTACCCAAATACCTCAAGGGGTATGTACACTGGGTTTCTGACTTCGCCAACTATTCATACAGCGTAGAAGGTCTTGGTTCAGAGGCCAGGTACAGAGCAAGTTTCAATACGGGCTTTCGCTTTGCCATTCTCAAAACCAGCCGCTATAAGTTCAACATTGACATTGTCATGACTGACGCTCTCGATGACAATAGAAGCTGGTCTATAGGTACCGCCTTTGGTCTGGCCATACTCTAAGTTAAAATAACCAGGCAAAGATATATTTATACAGAAGGCCGGGTCTCGTGACCCGGCCTTCTGTTCAATTGTATTTACGCAATGCCCCTGTTTCGGTTTCATCCGTAAGGTACATTACTTAAAACGGTAAGTTTTTATTGCCTCAAGCAGTTCTTTCCTGTGCTTTTCGTAGTAATCTTTTTCCCCGGACGTCTCTACGACACCGAGATATTTTTCTTTTACAAAAACTGTCATGGTATAGACAAACTCTCTGCCGAAATAACGGTACCGAAACTCAGCGTGACTCCCCTTAAGCCCTGACCTGGTGGTGATAACACTGCGGGTTTTAAACCGGTATCCCTTTTTCCTGAGATAATGCTCAGCAGAAGACCGCCACATGGCAGTACTGCCATGACTGCGGCTCTCAACGAGCCTGCCCCGTATTCTCACACCATCTGAAGCAAGGGCGCGATACCAGTCACGATCCGACCTATAGGCGGAAAAATCTGCGGGCTTTGTCATTTCAAAACCGGCACACCCGCAAATAGAGAGTACTGCAGAAATAATGATCAGATGTATACAAAACCGTCTCATTTGCTGTTCCACCGCCGAATCATATCTTCAACACCGAGTCTCCTCATCCATGAATAAGAAGGAGCCAGCATGTAATGCCTTCCCCTGCGCCCTTGCAGGTAAATTCTCACATCATTGAGTGCCGCATTTTCTTTATAGTACCGTATCCGGCCACGCAGATTTTCGAGCTCAATAACAACCTTTCCCAGTTCCCTTTCAATTTCAATAGTCTGGTGAAACTCAGATCCTTTAAACAGGGCCATCAGTTCGCCGCGCAGTTTCTCTTTTGTGGCAAGACGGGCCCTGAGGTCAATCAGCTTAAGGGTGACGTCACGATGCCTCACCCGCTGGTCAAGTATATATGCCCCCTGGCCCAAAACACTTTTCAGCTCATTCATTGATGTATCGGGCAGTCGAAGTATCACCAGTTTTTCTGAAAAATAGCTGACATATCCTCCCGCACCGGGAGCGAAGTGCCGCAGCATGGCAATCTTTGATTCAATATTTACCGGCGCAACATAAAAAGTTACCGTTGTTGTCCGCACACGTTCCCCGCCGGCTGCTGTATCAGCAGAAAGACATGAGGCGAGGATTATCATAATAAGAATTTTTACACTCTTCATTATATCCTCACTTTATCCTCACTGTTTTAACCATTTTACGAACAGTCCCTTTCCATTTTGCTGCAGTTTTGCCACTGGCAAAAAGTGATTCAATCACGGCTATTCTTTCTTTGCCGGGAATGAGATAAATTTCATAAAGGGATTTATCCGGCAGGGTAACGGTAAACCGGGAGAGATTACCCTCGGTTTTCATCTTATAAGTATACTTTCGCCCTTTCAGCTCGTGTTCAAGGATTTCTTTCCAGAAAATCGGTGTCCCTTCTGGTTCATTTTTGACTGTTCCCACACGAATACCTGCTTTTCCCCGGGGCAACCGAAAGAGCCAGGTATTTCTTTTTTTCGTGTAAAAGGCATAGCGGTTTTGAAAAAACCCAACAGGATCCTTGATTTCGATATCCCCTCCGTCATCGTATATGGTTCGCCTTTCAGGTTTCAGGCGGGCGACCCATTCAACAGCAGAGGGTATGTATCCCGCCACAACGCCCATGACCCGCGCCTTCAGGTTCAGATATATAGTGGAATAAGAAGCCTGGCGCCGAAGATATTTTAAACGCCGTGTAAGGGTCTCGATTTTCGAAGTAATCCGTTCAATCTCGCGCAGGATCTTTACGCGTTCTTCTACCTTCCGGGTTTTTTTCAGCAGCTGTTTTAACCGTTCCAGTACCCTGCGGTGTGTTTCAAGGCGAAGTTTTGTATCGCGAAATTCACGGGTGATGTCCCTGGCCCTCACTTTTCGGCTTTTAACTTCCCCCATTGCCTCACATGCCTTAAGGGCATCATTAAATTTCTCTACCGGCACCCTCAGTTTCACCCGCGCCCGGCGGGAACGGTCACTCGTCGATGATGATTCTATGTACCCGCCGAATTTTTTTGCCACCCTCCCCGCTTCTTTGAGTGCCACGGGAACAGATTCGACAATGATGGTATAATAGCCGTGATAGATAACAATGCGGGGGCCGGGGCTGGTCTTCTGTGTACTTCTGTCTGCGGTAGAACCACCGTTTCTTTTCCCGCCGGGAGACGTCTCTTCATCAGAGGCAGCGCTGCGATAATTTCTTTTCGCGCGCTCAAGGGGAGCGGCTTTATCACTGCGATAGGCTTCGGCCTGTCCCCCTCCCTGGCGATACGGGAGGCCGCCGCAGGACATGATACCTAAAAGTATAAGAACCGGAACAACAATACTGAGTTTTTTAATATACTTTTTCATTTGCATGGCCAGGTTGCGTTTATCAATCAAGATTACCATGCCTGTTTTTAAATGTCATGCTTTTTTTGATTAATTTTTGTTGTCTACTTCTTATACCTCTTCGGCCAGAGGGCTTTGAGGCGGTCGCGCAGGGCCTTTTCACTTCCTTCTTCTGTGGGATTATAAAAAACCGTGCCTTTCAACTCATCGGGAAGATAGACCTCGTCGACAAAATGCCCCGGAAAATCATGGGGATAGCGGTACTCTTTGCCGTATCCCATTTTCTTCATCAGCTTTGTCGGGGCGTTCCTGAGATGAAGGGGAATGGCATGCTGGTTACGCGCCGCCTCCCCTGCCGCCTTAATGGCCAGGTATGAAGCATTAGACCTGGGAGCCGAAGCAAGAAAGGTGGCACACTGGGAGAGGATGATTTCAGCCTCGGGAAGGCCGATGTTCCTTACCGCGGTAAAGGTCGAAACGGCAAGATTCAGGGCCGTGGGAGCGGCGTTGCCAATATCCTCGGAGGCAAAAATGACCATGCGCCGGGCAATAAAAAGAGGATCTTCTCCCGCCGCGATCATGCGCGCCATGTAGTAAACCGCCGCGTCAGGGTCAGAGCCCCGCAGGCTCTTGATAAAGGCTGAAATCGTATCATAGTGTTTATCCCCGGCGCGGTCATAGTAAATCACCGCGTGTTTTACCGCCTCGGCGAGATTATCTTCAGTGATAGTTTTCTTATCAGAAAGAGAAAAGGCCGTTTCAAGAATATTAAGGAGCCTCCGGGCATCACCCCCGGCAAGTTCAATAAGACGTTCCCGCACTCCCTCTTCAAAGGAAACTTTGCTGCCCGAGAAGAGCTCATCACCGGCAAGGGCCCGGTCCATGATCTCGCCAAGTGCTTCGGGGCCCAGCATTTCAAGACGGATAACCCGTGTTCTCGAAAGAAGGGGGGCAATGACACTGAAAGAGGGGTTCTCCGTTGTGGCGCCGATGAGCACGATGTCTCCCGATTCAACGGCACCGAGAACGGCGTCCTGCTGGGCCTTGTTAAAACGGTGAATCTCATCGAGAAAAAGAAGGGTCTGAATTCCCTGCTGCCGGTTATTCTTCCCCTTTTCGATGACCTTTCGCACATCGGCAACACCGGCGGAAATTGCTGAGAGAAAATGCGCCTCCATGTCACAGTGCCGGGCAATAATCGAAGCCAGCGTGGTCTTGCCTGAACCGGGTTCGCCCCAGAGAATCAATGAAAAAACCTTTCGGGTGTCAATAATACTGCGAATAATGCGCCCTTCACCCATAAGATGCTCCTGGCCGATAAAATCTTCAGGACGGCGGGGGCGGCACCTCTCAGCGAGGGGGGCTAACTGTTTTTCTTTATTGCTGTCCATGGCACTGCCTTTTACATAACCTGATAGCAAAAAAGGGGGCCCTTACGGAACACCCCTTTTTCTTTCTGCCTCGAGAAAGAGGCAATCAGCTGCGCTGTGCTTTCGCCTGCTGCTGAGATGCCATGCGTCTCACTTTCTTGACTCTCCGGCGCTGGGCCTCGTCTCTCTTGCGTTTCTTCTCTTCGCTTGGCTTCTCATAGTACCTTCGCTGTTTCAGTTCTTTGAAAATACCTTCAAAGGCCATCTTCTTCTTGAGATTCTTAAAGGCCTTTTCGATATCCCCGTTGACTTCAACTTCTAAAGGCTTGGTCATACAAATCACATCCTTTAATTATTAGATGAGTGGGGGGGAAGTTTAAAACGCTTCCACCAAAAAACCATCTATTGACAGAAAGAATTATATGTCAATAAAAATCCCGACGATCCCTGCATACCGGGAACAAACCACATCAATGAAGGCGCGAAAACGCTTTCGCGCCTTCATTGATGAATCATATTTTTATTCTTCGAAAAACTCATCTTTTCGGCTTTTACTTGATTTATTTCGACCTGACATAATATTGTGTCCCAAACCAGTGAACAATAAAACCAGTGCAGTGACCATTGAATGTAGCATTTACTGCAAATAATACTTTTGGGTCTAAAAGATGTAACTGTCACAAACAGGGGAAGACATGAAAAAAACCGGCTTTGACAATGACAAATACCTGCAGCAACAGACCGATGCCATTCTTGAAAGACTGAAACTCTTTGATAACAAGCTTTACCTCGAATTCGGGGGTAAACTATTATATGACCTTCATGCCGCAAGGGTGCTCCCCGGTTTTGACCCCAATGTTAAAATGCGGCTTCTGCAAAAGTTAAAAGATAAAATCGATATCATCCTCTGTATTTACGCCGGTGATATTGAACGAAGAAAAGTACGTGCTGATTTTGGCATTACCTACGATGCTGATTCCCTGAAACTCATTGATGACCTGAAAGAATGGGGCCTTGAAATCACCGCCGTGGTGATCACCCGTTTTCGGGAACAGCCTGCGGCGGTCATATTCAAAAACAAGCTCGAAAGACTCGGTATCAGGGTCTATACCCACCCCTATACCAAGGGGTATCCCACAGATGTTGACCTCATCGTCAGCGACAAAGGGTATGGCGAGAATGAATACATCGAAACGAAACATCCCATCGTGGTCGTTACCGCTCCCGGCCCCTGCAGCGGAAAACTCGCCACATGCCTTTCACAGTTCTACCACGACCACAAGCGGGGCATGAAAAGCGGATACGCGAAATTCGAAACCTTTCCCATCTGGAATATCCCCCTGAAACACCCGGTAAACGTCGCCTACGAGGCGGCTACAGCTGATATTGCTGACTTCAACATGATCGATCCCTTTCACCTTGAGTCATATAATGAAAAGGCAGTAAACTATAACCGGGATGTCGAGTCCTTTCCTGTTTTGAAAAGAATCCTGAAACGCATAGAGGGAAAGGAAATAATGTACAAGTCACCCACTGACATGGGAGTAAACTGTGCCGGCTCCGGTATCATTGATGATGATGTTGTCCGGTACGCATCCAGGCAGGAAATCATCCGCCGCTACTTCCGCTATTCATGCGAATACGCCCTGGGCATGGCAGACAGGGAAACCGTTCAGCGGGCTGAACTCATCATGGAAGAGGTGGACGTAAAGCCCGAAGACAGGCCCGTTGTACTTCCCGCGAGAAAAGCAGCTGAAGAGGTGACCGAAGGTAAGGGAAATGACGGCATCTTCTGCGGTGCCGCACTCCAACTCAATGATGACAGAATTGTAACAGGAAAAAACTCTCCCCTTATCCATGCGGCTTCAGCGGTGGTTCTGAACAGCATCAAGATACTCGCCAAAATACCTGACAATATTCATCTTCTTTCGCCACAGATTATCGAATCAATCAGGAACATGAAAGGGAATGTCCTGGGAGTCAAAACCCTGAACCTTGACCTCGAAGAGACCCTGATAGCATTGAGCATCAGCGCGGCAACGAACCCCACCGCCCAGGTGGCAATGGAAAGGCTCAAGGAACTTAAAAACTGTGAAATGCACATGACCCATATGCCCACACCGGGAGATGAGGCGGGCCTGCGAAAACTCGGGATCAACCTGACAACAGACCCCTCTTTTGCCACAAGGAGCTGTTTTATTTCATAGACACCGGTGAAGGTGAGAAAGCGCTTTCGCGCCTTCACCTCAGAAAGGAATCGAATCGTTCCTTTTTAACATTAACCGGCGCAATGTAATAAATCTTTCCCGCGGGAACATCGTAGATCTCCATCATGGGAACAGGGGCATAATTCTTTTTTGCCATGTAGTCAGCCAGTTTCGGGTATACCTTGAAAATCCCCAGCATCAGTGACATGCCCCCCTTGTAGGGGAACTCAACGAAAAGATATGTTTCAGCAGGAAGTTCACCGACATGGTATTTTTTCTCGAGTTCAGGAACACGGCCCAGGTCCTTCTCCTCTATGAGGCATCCGGCAATGCTGCGCAATTTTGATTCTTCAACTTCCCCGGGCTTATCATAATAGATGCCGAAACCACGGATGGTCTCGATCTTTTCATCTTTCAAAAGGGACCGGTAGATGCGGTCGGCCACCTTTTTGACCCCCTTGTAGGGGCCGTTATGTTTATCATAGACAAAGACCCAGGGGCCTTTTTTTACTTCCTGCACCGTCACACCGGAGAAAAGACCATGATAGGCGAGATACACGGTAAACATGACAATAATAATAATAAGGGCTGCTATAACATTTTTTGCATTCACTCTTCTGCTCCTTTCTCCTGTTTTTCAGAGGGACATGTAACATTAGATTAATTGAAAAGAATGCAGGAGTCAATATTAATTTCCTTCTCCCCTGTTTTGATTTACCCGGAAGCGCAGTACAGAAAGAAGAAAATACTATTGACTGATAAAACTTTCATAATGTATGATGAGGTCGTTGAAAACGAAATGGAGAGAAAGCATGAAAGAGAAAACAGCCTCCCCCAAAAAAACCGAAAAAATACCCATGAAAAAAAAACTGACAGCGAAAAAAAATGCCTTCATAGCCTTTATCGAAAAAGCTGCCCACGGAGACATCGATTTCAATAAACCAGCGGAAAAATTAATCAATACCGCGAAGGTCTTTATCGTCTCTACCCGCAAGTTCATTGAGGATGAATGTCTCACCAAGGCATCCTCACTGACCTATACCATCGTTGTGTCACTGATTCCGACATTGACAGTTGCACTGATGATTTACCCCATCGTCACCGGCCTCGACAAAAACAAAATATTCACAGAAATCACCGACTTTATGCTTGAAAACAACATAAATCTCAACATCGATATCTTTCTCGATGCCATCCTTGAGCTGGTGGACAACGCGGGAAAAATCGGTGTCATCAGTGCCGTGGTGGTAATATTTTCCGCCACTGCCATGCTTCGCAGCCTTGAAAAATCACTGAATGATATCTGGAAGATTACCAGGCAGCGCCCCTTTATGCTGAAAATCGTCTACTACTGGGCGGCCCTTACCCTTGGCCCGGTCATGCTTGTAGCGGGTACCACCGTGGCGGCACAGATATCAGAATTTTTCTCTTCACCAAATTTCAACTCGCTCTATGTAGACAGCGGCAAACGCCTCTGGGTGGCGGGCAATAAGACGACCCTTAAGTATCACACCGGGGAAAAAATGAAATTCGTAAAAGTCACCACCCGCAACATCGATTTTGACAACCAGAAAGCATACAGGTACAACAGCAAAGAAAACACATTTCTCCGTGAAGAACACAATCTCGAGCCAATACATTTCAACCGCACAAAGTTCCATGACCTGCAGTTTATCGGCAAAGAAGGCTGGGCTTCGGGCAGCCAGGGTGTCATCCTGCACACCACTGATAACGGCAACCGGTGGAATTTAAGCAAGTGGGGAAGTTTTACCTTTAATGACATTCACATGATTTCCCGAAAGCGTGGATTTCTTGCCGCTGATAACGGGATTTTTCTGAAAACCGAAGACGGCGGTGAGACATGGGACGTACTCAAGTGGGAAGGCATGAACACAAACTTTAAGAACATCGCCTTCAGGGGGAAACACGGCATCGTTACGGGAACTCGGGGCACCATACTCGAGACAAAAGATGGCGGACAAAACTGGAAGATGAAAACAATTGCCGAGGCACGGCTGAAAAAACGCCTTGTCAATATCAACAATGCCTTTTTTGCACGGAACGGGACCATATGGCTCATGTGCGATTCAGGAATCATTCTCAAGAGCAGAAAGGGCGGCGCATCGTGGCAGCAGCTCCGCTTTAAAAAATATAACTACTTTGACGGCTGGTTCAAGAACAACCGTGAAGGTATTATCACCGGTTCAAGCGGCGCGGTCATAACAACACGCGACGGTGGCAAAAGCTGGAAAAAAGAAAAACTTCCCACCTACAAGATCAACGACCTTGCAGTTTCAGACGGCGTCTACTGGGCGGCGGGAGACAATGGCATGCTCATGGCATCCCGCGACCAGGGGCGCACATGGAAAGGCACCGAGGGGCGCAGCGTTATCGGCATGCTGCTGAACTTTATCGCCCCCTTTCTCATTATCTGGCTTCTCTTCTTTCTCTGTTACCTCACGCTGCCTAACACCAGGGTACCCGTCAAGGGGGCGGCACTGGGGGCGGCCTTTACCGGCGCGGTCTGGGTACTCTTTATCCTTGGATTCATTGTCTATACCAAGGCCTTTGCCCGGGGGACCTTCGCCATCTACGGTGCCCTGGCATCGATCCCCCTCTTTCTGCTCCTTGTCTATGCCTCTTCAGTTATTGTTCTTTACGGGGCGGAAGTTTCGTACACACTGATGCACCCGGAAACATACCACAGCCTGAAAAACACTGAATTCGACCGCAGGTCTGTCCAGATATACTACGGCATAGCCATACTTCACTATATCTATGAAAAATTCGAACAGGGCAACGGTGCCACCTGGTTCAAGGAACTGCAGAAGGCCTGCGCCTACAACACAGGAATTCATAAAAGCGGAGCTGATCTACCAGAATGACGATTTCGGATACGTCCCTGCCAACTCATCCCGGAACATCGGGCTCAACAGCATCATGGAACTTCTCCATGACGTGACACTGCAGGTGCCGCCGGGAACAAAAAAATCCCCCTTCAGGGATTACATGGCACAGCTTTTAGGAAGCATGGCGGATTCGAGAACAAAGCTTCTTGAAAAAATAACGTTACATGATATTATTCATAAAAGTTGACGCGGAATGTTAAACACGCCATTGAAGGCGACATTGGCGAATGTCGCCTTCAATGGCGCATGTCGCTTCAATGGCGCATGTCGCCTTCAATGGCGAATGTCGCCTTCAATGGCGCATCAATGTGAATAAAACCCGAAAATAAAGGGAACAACGAAATAGTTCCCCTGGAGCATGTCCTCTGGCACGGGGCCGAAACTCTTTGAAAGCTTTATTGCCTCAACGCATGAAGAGTCAAGGGAGTCATTTCCCATTGAATCGAGTATCTTGACCTTCTTTACTTCCCCCGAGCGATCGAGAATAAAATAGAGACGCACCTCCTGGCTGGGGATTGCCATGATACGGGTCCTTCCCGGGGCATAGCCCCCGATGGCGATGTTCGCCATAACCGGGGGAAACCAGTTCGACGCGATCCTGTCTTTCATCTTTTTGAAATATTCAAAGTGCCTGAACTTTGCAGTATTGTACGAAAAGAGTCCCGAGTTGCTGTAATAGATGGCATTTTTGCGTGTCACATTATACCTGTCAGGCACGGTAATCCTCTCGAACATACCCCGCTGTCCCGCTTTGCTTGAACCGGCCGCTTCTTTCTGAAGAATGGCAACCACTTCTGAATCATTGCTGAGAATAAATGTCTCCTTTCCGGCGCTGACTTTTTGATTTTTACCCAGGCGTGAGCTCTTGCCGTCTCCGCTCCGTACCTGGAACTCCCGTGAGTTATTAAGCCAGCGGTCTCCTCTCCTGCGGGTGATAAATCCCTTTGCCTTTGAGTCTTTGTCAGAAAGAAGGGTGCGCCTGTTTATCTCCCTGGTATTATCCTGGTTGATATTGACGATAACATCGCGAAGGCCGGTAATTTTTTTACGCACTGACTGGTCGAAACTGAAAATCTTTTCATAATCAGGCAGCATGAACATGACTGAAACCGTCAGGTGCAGAAAAAATGAAACTACAATGAGAAGAGATATATGTATGTGGGAGTGATCCTGCATTTAACCTTCATCACTACTTTTTCATTATAGGAAGGCGGGGTAAAAAGAAAAGTTACAGAGTAATGTAGAAATCAATAGTAGAAAACGACATCGCAGGCGACGTGACATCACGTCGCCTGGGGATGTCGTTTTTTATTCTTCTTCTTCGAGCTGCTTTTTACGGGACGCAATGACATTATCAGCGTCACGGCCGCTGACGGGATCGTAATGAGAAAAAGTCATCTCAAAAGACGCCTTCCCCTGTGTCATGGACCGCAGGTCAATGGTGTACCTGAGCATTTCTGACAGGGGAACCTGTGCCCTTACCACAGAGACATTTCCGCCTGAATCTTCGGCACTGTCCATTCCCTGAACCTTGCCGCGGCGGCTGGTCACATCACTGAGGACATCTCCCATGAATTCCTTGTCGACGAAGACCTTGACATCCATGACAGGCTCAAGAAGCTGCGGCCCCGCCTGTTCCATGCCCTGTCTGAAGGCGTTACGGGCGGCAATTTTGAATGCCATCTCCGATGAGTCAACATCATGGTGTTTTCCATCAAAGAGATCAACGGCAACGTCCACAACAGGAAACTTCCCTAAAACGCCGCCGTCAAGGGCCTCAACAATACCCTTTTCAACACCGGGAATATACTGCTTGTGAACAGATCCTCCAAAGATAGACTCGCTGAACCTGAATCCCTCGCCCCGGGTAAGTGGCTCCATGCGGATGTAAACTTCCCCGAACTGCCCGTGCCCCCCGGACTGTTTCTTATGGCGGTACTGAGACTCCACCTTTTTGGTGATTGTTTCACGGTAGGGAACACGGGGTTCACGCGTAGTAACCTCGAGTTTATGCTTTTCTTTCAGTTCTTCGAGAATAATGGAAAGCTGCATCTCCCCCATACCTGAAAGGACAGTTTCGCGGGTTTCAGCATTATAAGCATAGGTGACCGTGGGATTTTCATCGGTGACCTTGATAAAAAACTGGCCAATCTTGTCGACATCGCCCTTGTTGACAGGTTCAATGGCATATGAAAAGAGGGGATCGGGAAGATCAATAATATTCAGTTTTACCTGGTCAGAAGCGGTGCAGAGGGTATCTCCCGTGGTAACCTTGTCGAGTTTCACGGCAACACCGATATCACCGGCGCAAACCTTCGGCAAATCATGGGTCTTGTTTCCCACCATGGCATAAATCTTGCCGATGCGTTCCTTGCCATTAAGGCGAACATTGATAAGGTCAGTGTCTGGATTGAGTTCACCGGAAACGACCTTAAGATAATTAAAGCGCCCCGCGTACTGGTCAATAAAGGTCTTCAGTACTACCGCGACAACAGGGCCGCCAGCGGCGCTGGTAATTTTCTTTTCTCCGCCATCTTTTCCAGCTTCGAGGCCGGTGTACTCGACACCGAGCTGAGGAGCGGGAGCAAATTCTTTTATCACGCGAAGAAGGTTCTTGATACCGATGACCTTTTCAGAAGAACCACAGATAACGGTAGTAAGTTTGGCGTCTTTTAACTGAGAGCGAAGGCCATTCCTGATTTCATCCTCGGTAAGTTCTTCTCCCTCGAGAAATTTTTCAATCAGATCATCGTCAGCTTCAGCGGCGAGTTCTGTCAGGTTCATACGTTCTTCTTCGGCCTGGTCAGCCAGGTCACCTGGAATATCGCCGGCAGTTACCTGCTTACCGCCATCTTTGGGGGTGATCAGTTTCATATCGATGATGTCTACGACACCGGTAAAGGCCTCCCCTTCTCCCTGGGGGATACAGAGTGAGGCAACATTTACTCCGAGGCTTGTCTTAAGGTTATCAATAACTTCCCCATAATTCGCCCTTTCCTTGTCCATTTTATTGACAAAGATGATACGGGGTATGTCGTTCTCTTTAAGGTAGCGCCACCATTTTTCCGTTTCGATCTGAACACCATCCACGGAGTCAACAACCAGTATGGCACATTCAGCAGCCTGAAGGGCAGCCCTTGACTCACCGATAAAATCAGCGGTGCCCGGCGTATCGAGTATATTTATTTTCACGCCATCCATTTCAACAAAACCCATGGCGCTTCGAATAGATATTTTCCGGTTTTTCTCATCTTCGTCGAAATCGGATACCAGGGTACCGGCATTCTGGCTTCCCATTCTGTCCAGCTGACCGCCCGCTAAAAGCATGGCATCGAGGAGTGTTGACTTTCCTGTCTGACCGTGGCCTATGATTGCAACATTCCTGATCTGGTCAGTTTTGTACTCTTTTAACATCATGTCCTCCTAAAGATCCATTAATCTCAGCTCCACAAGTATATCAATAACAGGTTGTGCGTGGATTCAACAGTACGCTGCCTCAATGGGGCCCTTCTATCCGGAATGCAGTAGTCTCTTTTTATGGTTCAACGGAAATGAACGGCCCGGCAACTGACACTTCGCTGATTCTGTGAAACTATAAAGGGCAATCATTTTTGTAAAGTATTTTTACTTGAAATTACAATTGACCCCATTAAATTTTGGATGTAAAATGACTTTTATTCTCACGTATCAAGGGAGTTCAATATGAAAAAACTAACCTACCTGCTGGTCATGGCAGGCGTTCTCATGACCGCAGTTCCAGGTTTTCCTGTTGCCTATGAAGCCTCAACGCTTCACAACGCAGTGGCTCGCAGCGAAAGCGTGCAGGGCCTCTTTTTTCAGCGCTGGCAGATGATACAGGACAACAACTGGAACTTTGACTTTTACGGCAAAATCAACTGGGTACCTGGATTCAAGATCTACACGGTTGACCGCCTTACAGATGAAAAAAAGGCCGTGGATATGCGCCTCATACGCACCTATGGCGGCTTTACCTGGATGTACCAGTTCGGCGAGCCCGAACCGGGCAAAGAATCCGAAGGAAGTGACATTCAGCTGGGCATTTCAACCGTGGGCTACCATTACGGCCTCACACGATCAGCAAAACTCGATCGTGGCACAGCGGGCACTGAAACCATCACCGACTATAAATACGCGCAGTTCTTTGATGATATCTTTGCCGCCTCATTTGTCTGGAAACCCTATGTCTACTTTCACGGGGGCCTTTTGATGAACAATATCGTTGAGCCTAACGAAGACGGGACAATGGACTATTTCAACAGCTCAGGCCTGAAATACCGCTGGTTCATTGCCTCCAATATTCTCGGCTTTCTCGATAACAAGTTCATGCTCAGGGAAAGCTAGATTGAATCGCTGGAAGTCGACCTCAACATCAATAAACTGGTCAATATTTTCCTGAAAAAGCTCAATCCCCTTATCCCCGGGGTGACTCTTGGGTATAAACAGATTGGCATCTTCAATGACGAGGCCTGGGACCCGGTATGGGTCAAAGACGTCTATGTCGATGGCACGGCAAAAGACTCGGCGAACCTCTACATTTTCAGAATGCTGCTGGAAGAAAACCTCTTCAAAATGATCTACATCAGCGCTGACGTGGAAATCCAGTGGGTCACTGAAGACATGTACCTGAAGCGCTTTGGAAACAGCAAGGTATCATTCAATCCCCTGAGAAAATTCAAGTTCGCCGTGGCCTATGATATCTTTCACACAGACCCGTCACAGAAACTTCTTGCCACTGTAGGCTACAGCACTTTCTGGGACCCGGGAATGCCCTACCACACCGACGACGGGAGATTCAGGGCACACGGGTTCTATTCATCAGTAGCATGGAAGACAAAGTACTTTGGTACCGCCCTGCGGATCGCCTACAACGATGCCGAGGAACTTGACAAGCTGGTAGAAACCGTAGACAAGGTCGCCCTTGAGTGGGAATTCAATGTCTCCATGAATTTCTGGTCCTTCAAGGAAGGCAAAAAGGGAGGTCAAAAATGAGAAAAACAATATTGAGAATATTACAATACACTGTCCTTGCGGGCCTTATGGTACTTCCGGTACTGCTCACAACAGGATGTTCCTACGGTATGGACGCACTGGAAGGGGCTATCACCCAGCGCGCGTCGTTTTCTATTACAGCGGTCTATGATGAGACTAATTATCTTGTTGATATATCCTGGACAAAAACAGACAGTTCAGACCATTTCGCGGGATACGAGGTCTACATGACCGAATATCCATGGGACGAGTATGGAAGATACCTTGTCGTGGCTGCCAGTGAACCCATTGGCACGACCCTTCCGGACATTGTTGATTCTTTTACATCCATGGGCCTTAATGACCAGACTGTCAGTATACCGGTATCTCCCGATGCCTTGAACGATGGGGAATACTATTTCAGGGTGGCACTCTACGATTTCGACAAGAAACCGAAAGATGAATGGGCTGATCCTGATGTTCCTGAATACTACAGCGGTTCGGCAAATTATGACGACCATACGTCTCTTACTGCGGTATCGGGTTTCGCCGCGGTAGAAATCTATTAAATGCCCTCACATGCGTCCCCTCTTCCGAAGGAAGAGGGGCCTTTTATAATTGAAGGCGATTTAAAAAATTCAAGGCGAGCATTTTTATATTGAAGGCGAGCATTTTTTTATATTGAAGGCGAGCATCGCCATGCTCGCCTTCAATATAAAAATCACAAAATTTTCTCATGCAAAAATTCTGTTATGTAAATTGCAATAATTTTTTTCAATTTGCATAAATCATAAAATCACCTTCTGTTCTCAAGATACCTTTCTAAACGATCCAATCCCTCTTTGATATTCTCCAGGCTGTTGGCATAGGAAAAACGTAAGAAACCCTCTCCCCCTGAGCCAAAATCAACACCGGGAGTGACCCCCACCTTGACGGCATCGAGAATATTAAAGGCCTCGTTGTATGAATCACTGCAAAAATGCCGGGCATCGGCAAAAACGTAAAAGGCACCGGTGGGTTCCACATGAATCTTGAAGCCCAGTTCTGTGAGGCGGGCAATCATGTACTTTCTTCGTTCATCGTAGGTGGCGGTCATCTTTTCGATTTCAGGGCCCGCCTGTTCCAGGGCGGCGATGCCCGCCTCCTGGACGAAACTGTTGGCGGAAATCATAAAGTTCTGATGAATACGCTCCAGGGCGGCTGAAAACTCACGGGGAAATACCAGGTACCCGAGACGCCAGCCCGTCATGGCATAAAGCTTGGAGAATCCGTTTATCACAAAGGCCCGGTCAGTATACTCGAGGATTGAATGTGCCTTCCCGTTATAAACAAGCCCGTGGTAGATCTCGTCAGAAAGGATATACTGCCCCTCAAAGGACGCCATGGCCTTGAGCTGTTCCGGGGTCATGACGATTCCCGTGGGGTTGGAGGGTGAATTTATAACGATACCCCGTGTCCTGTGGGAGAGGTGTCTCTGAATGTCTTCGGGGCGGTACTGGAACCCCTCTTCGGGACGGGTCTTGATGTCGATAACCTTCCCCCCTGCTGCCTCGATAAAATTAGGATAGCATGCGTAATGGGGATTGGAGAGGATTACTTCTTCGCCCTTTTCGACAAGGGCAAGCATCATCATCAGCATCGCCGGAGATGTGCCGGATGTGACAAGGACCTGTTCCGGTGATAGAGTGACGTTATATTCTTTCTCGTAGTGGCGGCATATCGCCTCACGCAGGGTAAGCATCCCCATGGCATGGGTGTAGTGGGTGCTGCCGGAACGGATGGCGCGGATTGCCGCCTCCTGGATCACTTTTGGCGTATTGAAATCAGGCTCCCCCACCTCGAGATGGATCACGTTTTCGCCCGCCTTTTCGAGTTCGCCGGCGCGGGCCATGACATCCATCACCAGAAATGAGGTTACTTTTTCGGCTCGTTTTGAAATCATGCGCAGTACCTGTTTGAAAAATAGTTATATCAGACCAGTTGTAACTGGCAACCTCTATTAATTATTGTTTTCCGCCCGCCAGCGGCGGGGGGGAAACATAACTGCAGAGTTTGCCAGTAGTTATAAAACAGGGAAATTCTAAAAATTTAATTTTTAGTGGCTCCCAATTAAAAACTGGTCTATTCTTTTTTCATGAGGGAAGTAAATGCAAGAAGAATTTTCGTGGGTTACGTGGCAAGACGGGTCTGTCCCGCATCAGGATGAGGCTCTGAGCCCGGGGTGTATTCAGGCACCAGGTTTTTTATAAGGGAACGTATCTCACCTGAAGTCAACGAGGCAATGCGGGGAAGTTCACTCTCCAGAAATTTCTCGAGCCGTTTGGCCTCTTCGCCGGTGAGGCCGTTTTTCTGTATCATAATTTTTTTGTTCCCGGTCATGACGAGATTATCACTGTTATAAAAAAGTTCTTCGTATTTTTTTTCTCCCGGGCGCAGTCCCGTGTAGACGATCTCCATGTCACGGCCCGGCACAAGGCCGTGGAGTTCAATGAGTTTTTTCGCCACGTCGGCAACACGGTACTGTTTCCCCATATCGAGGACGTAAACTTCCCCCCCTGAAGAAAGAGCCGCCGCGTTTATCACCAGGAGCGATGCCTCGGGTATTGACATAAAGTACCTGGTCACATGGGGATCAGTGACTGTAACGGGGCCGCCACGGGCGATCTGGTCGTTAAAGAGAGGCACCACCGATCCGCGGCTGCCGATAACATTGCCAAACCTGACAATGGCTGTCCCCAGCCCCTTTTGATGGTAAAGACCGGTTACCATTTCGGCGATGCGCTTTGACGCTCCCATGATGCTGGTGGGGCGCACCGCCTTGTCTGTGGATACAAGAACAAATCTATTAACACCAGCCGCGAGAGAAACATCAAGAACGGTTCTCGTACCGCCCACATTGTTGTCAAGGGCCTCAGCCTCGTTAAATTCCATGAGGGGTACATGCTTGTGTGCCGCGGCGTGAAAAACAATATCGGGCTGAACCTTTTCAAAGACACGGCGCATCATACTTTCATCTTTTACATTGGCGATGTGATAGGTGATCTTTGGTTTTTCTTTCATGTCGGAAGTGTAATCTTCAAGGGACCGGACCAGGGAATAAATCGAGTGCTCCCCGCGCCCCAGTGCGGCGATCTTTCCCACCCCGAACTTCAGGAGCTGCCGGCAGATCTCCGAACCGATGCTGCCGCCTGCACCGGTAACGAGGACCTTTTTACCGGCGAAAAAACCGGTAATTTTTTTCACGTCGATCTGGTATTCTTCACGGCCGAGAAGTTCCGCCAGGGGCATCTCCTGCAATGAGGGAAGCAGCGGGACCGTGTCAAAGTAACGCTCCGCGGAAGGAACAATGTGCAGGGGGATACTGCTGTCCGCATGGACACATGCCTCGACAATTGCATGGACACGTTCAGGTGAGGCGCTGGGCATGGCAATAATGATGCGGGTAAGGCAGCCTTCGGCAACATGTTTCGCGGCAGTATCAGTGGTTCCGATGACCGGTTTTTCTTCGATGGTTTTCTCCGCCTTGGCGGGATCATCGTCGAGAAAGCCGATGACTGATGAGTACAGGCCGCGGCGCCGGTATTCACGAAGGATCATCTGCCCCGCTTCACCGGCGCCGATGATGAGTATTTTCTCAGGCTTTCTCATGGCTGGATAATATTATGTCTCATATAGCCTGATGTCAAGGAAGATATTTGTCTGCCTGAAACTCAGGTAAATGTGCCTGCGAAAAAATTTCAATAAAATGATGAGTTTCAATCAGATGTGAAAACATCTTTCAGATCGATCTTCAATCCTTCAAAAAGATCAACGTCAAACTTGTCTTCTTTCTTATAGATTTTCTTCAGCTGGTATTTCTTTTCTTCGTTGAGCTGATAAAGATGCAGGACTTTGTTTCCGGGATCAACCATCCAGTATTCTTTCACAAGATACTTCTCGTAAAGATCAAATTTTTCTGACATGTCCTTTTTGGCCGTGGCGGGAGAGAGAACTTCGATGATAAGATCAGGAGCACCGGCGCATCCCCTGTCGTCAATTTTTTGTTTATCACAGACGACAACAATATCGGGCTGGACAACAGTACTGACTGAATCATCTGTATCGGCTGAAAAACGCACATCAAAGGGAGCCGGGAATATCTGGCAGAGGCCTTTGTTTACACGAATAAAATCAACAAAAATCCAGTTAAGATTAGATACAATGGCCTGATGCTCAGGTGATGGCGCAGGTGACATGTTATAAGGAACCCCTTCGATGAGTTCCCACCTTTCATCCTCCGTCCAGGTGAGATAATCAGCGTAGGTATACTTCTGGTCAAGTTTTACCGCAGTAGACATGTTGAGGCTCCTTTAAAGTCTATGATGTAAAGATAGACCTGACGGAAAAAAATGTCCAGTGAAAAATGAGGCCCCCGGCTCAAGGATGCTTTTGATTTTCCTGTACTGGCTCTGAGCCAGGGGGTGTGCCCCAAAAGGGTA
>CAZHNW010000065.1:0-24600 GCA_964534225.1 uncultured Leptospirales bacterium
CTGATTGGTGCAGGCAATGCTTCACTTTAGGTGTCATTGATAAGAGTGTCAAAGAGTTTTTTTGAAAAGAAACCGGGTAAGAAATATAAAAATTTTTGCATTGACTCCAGTATATAATATGATATGCACTCATAAAATCAGAGGGATTCGATATGACAACAGTTCGACGAGATAAAATTACCATCATCGGTGCGGGCCTTTCAGGGCTTTCCTCCGCGGCACTCCTTGCCCGAAAAGGCTACAACGTCACCGTCATCGACAACCATAGACTGCCCGGGGGTGTGGCACGAAAAATGGAAACAAAAGGGTTCACTTTTGACATGGGCCCTACATGGTATCTCATGCCTGAAGTATTCGAGGACTATTTCAATCTTTTCAAAGAAAATATTCATGACTACATCCAGCTCTTTGATCTTGATCCCTCTTACAAAATTTTCTTCTCTCCCGAAGAAACACACACTGTTACCCGCAACATTGAAGACAACCGTCACCTTTTTGAAAACCTTGAAAGGGGGGGCGGCGAAAAACTCGACCGTTACCTTGAACAATCCGCTTACAAATACCGCGTCGCCCTTGATGAATTTCTCTATCGTGAGTACCGCAGCCTCTCTGACTTCTTTAACCGGCGCATGCTCCTGGAGGGAACGCGTCTTCATGTCTTTCAAAAACTCGACAACTATGTGAAACGATTTTTTAAGAATCCCCTGGCGCGCAAGATACTTGAATACAATATTGTCTTTCTCGGCTGTTCACCCTATAAAAGCCCTGCCCTCTATTCATTGATGTCCCATGTTGACATGACCCAGGGGGTCCGCTATCCCCGGGGGGGGATCTACAGCCTTGTCGACGCCCTTTACCGCCTTGCCCGAGAACAGGGGGCAACCTTCAAATTTGGAGAAACCGTAAAACGAATAGATATACAGAACAACAGGGCCCGGGGGGTTTTTACAGACAAAGGATTCTATCCCTGTGACGGGGTTCTCTCCACTGCCGACTACCATCACACGGAAACCGAACTCCTCGAGGAACAGTACCGCAACTACCGGACCTCCTGGTGGAACAAAAAAGACCTTGCACCTTCAGCACTCCTGATGTACCTGGGGGTAAAGAAAAAACTTCCCCACCTTGAACATCACAACCTCTTTCTTTCAGAAAACTGGGACAACCACTTCAGGGACATCTTTGACACACCCCGGTGGCCGCACTCACCATCATACTACGTGGGCTGTCCATCGAAAACAGATGCCACTGTCGCACCAAAAGGCAACGAGAACCTCTTCATCCTGGTACCCGTTGCACCGGGAATCGATGATCCCGACGAGGTGCGCATCCCCTTTGCCGAAAAAATACTGCTGCACCTCGAGGGGCTTATCGGCACATCCTTTACCGATGACCTGGCGGTGCGTGAAATCATATCCCAGCGCGACTTTACCGCCTCCAACAACCTCTACCGGGGCACTGCACTGGGGATGGCCCACACCCTCTTTCAGACCGCCTGCTTTCGGCCCGGCCATCGCAACCGCCATGTGAGCAATCTCTATTATTCGAGTCATTACACCCATCCGGGCATCGGCATGCCCATGGTACTGATTTCATCGCAGATCGTTGCGGATATCATCGAAAAGGAAGTTAAATGAACGCAGAAGAATACCGCATCTTTAAAAAGGGAAGCCGCACCTATTTCTACAGCAGCATCTTCTTCCCCGAACCGTGGCGCAGCGATGTCTTTACCCTCTACAGTTTTGTACGCGTTGCCGATGACTTTGTTGATGAGAATCCCCCCCGTGAAGATGAGTTCCTTGCCTTCAGGGAAGAATACAACCGCGGCCTTCTGCTGAAAAAAAGCGACAATGCCATCATTGATGGTTTCATCCGCCTCATGGACAGAAAAAATTTTGATCCCTCCTGGACAGAGGCTTTTCTCGATGCCATGGAGGCTGACCTTTCCAAAAAAAAATATGAGACCCTTGAAGAGACCTGCACCTACATGTACGGTTCCGCGGAGGTCATCGGCCTCTTTATGGCACGCATCATGGACCTCGACGAAAAATCCCTCAGGGCCGCACAGATGCTGGGCCGGGCCATGCAGTATATCAACTTCATCCGCGACATCGATGAAGACCTCGGTCTCGGCCGCACCTATCTTCCCCTCGAGGGCAGCGGCCTTTCATCACTTGACGAAAAGGAGACACGGTCAAAGCCCGAAATATTTAAAAATTTTATACGGGGGGAAGTCAACCGCTACCGCGCCTGGCAGGCAGAGGCTGAAACCGGGTACTCCTTTATTCCAAAACGATTTCTCATACCGATAAAAACAGCCGCGGACATGTACAACTACACGGCCCGCACTATTGAACGTGACCCCTTTATTGTCTACCGCCGCAGGATAAAACCCCGTCTCCCGCGCCTCCTCGGCACCATACTGAAAAACAGCATGAAAATAAAGGGTAAAAACCACCCACGCCTGGAGGCGCGATGAAAACCAGGCGTGCAGCCGTCATCGGCGGCGGCCTGGGAGGCCTTTCCGCGGCAATCAACCTGGCCCGCCGCGGCCTCTCCGTGGAGCTCTTCGACAACGGAAGAGAACCGGGAGGCAAAGCGGGAAGTATCAAACGCGGCGGCTACCGCTTTGACACGGGGCCCTCACTATTCACCATGCCCCATGTGGTGAAAGAACTTTTCAGTGACGCAAAAGAATCCATCGATGATTACATAACCCTGCTCCCCCTCGAGGAACACTGCCGCTATGCCTACCCCGACGGGACCCGCCTCTCCGCCTTTGATGAGGTGACCCGCTTTGCCGCTGAGGTAGAGGCGCATACGAATGATACCGCCGCCTCCCTTGAAAACTATCTTGCCTACAGCCGCACCATCTATGACCTCACGGCAGAGATGTTTCTCTACCATGACTTTCATGAACTCGATACCTTCAGGGGTGACAGCTCACTGGAAACATTGAAGAACATACGAAAAATTGATTCCCTTCGAACAGTACACCGCGCCAACCGGTCATTCTTCACCGATCCCCGCATGATCCAGCTCTTTGACCGATATGCCACCTACAACGGCTCTGACCCCTACCGCGCCCCGGCGACACTGAACATTATACCCCATGTCGAGCACACCATGGGCAGCTACGTCATCGACGGGGGCATGATCGCCCTGCCACGGGCACTGGCACGCCTGGCTGAAAAAAAAGGAGTAATCATTCACCGCAGCACCCCCGTTGAGGCCATTGAACGAAAAGGTAAAACCGTTACCGGTATAAGGGTAAAGGGGGAAGTTATACCCTTCGATATCATCGTAAGCAATGCTGATGTCACCACTACCTACCGCGACCTCCTTTCCGATACGCGGTCGTGGAACGCGCGCCGTTACCGCCGCCTTGAACCGAGTTCATCAGCACTTGTCTTCTACTGGGGCATGAAGAAAACCTTTAACAACCTGGGTACACACAACATCCTCTTTTCTGGTGATTATCGCGCAGAATTCAAAAGCCTTTTCAAAGAAAAAAAATGCCCTGATGATCCCACGATCTATATCTACATATCATCAAAATTTGCCCCCGGCGACGCCCCCCGTGACTCCGAAAACTGGATTGTCATGATCAATGCCCCCTATGATGCGGGACAGAACTGGCAAAAAGAGAAAGAACTGATGAGAGGGGCCATAAAAAAGAAGATAAAAGACCTGCTGGACATCGATGTTGACCACCACCTTGCAGTTGAAGAGAGTGCCACACCACCCGACATTGCCGCGGCAACCGGGAGCCACCGGGGGGCCCTTTACGGCATCTCCAGCAACAGCAAATCCGCCGCCTTTATGCGCCACGCCAACCGTAGCCGCCGCTACAGGGGCCTCTACTTCTGCGGCGGCAGCGCCCACCCCGGCGGCGGCATCCCCCTTGCCATTCTCTCCGGCAAAATCGCCGCCGACCTGGTGGAAAAATATGAACTTGGAGACGGGTCATGATACAGGCAGACCATAAGCGATGGGCCCGTGCCCTCTACAATCCCTGGATAGGGAGATTGCTGAAAAAAAGCTTTTCACATTTCTTTCTCGCCAATGAAATTCCCACCCTGCCGGAAGAGAAAGCCCTGCTCATCACACCGAACCATATGAGCTGGTGGGACGGCTTCTTTGTCGACTACATCTGCCGCCGCTGCCTTGACCGCCGCTTTCACGTGATGATGCTCGAAGACCAGCTGCGGCGCTTCTGGTTTTTTCAAAAACTGGGGGCCTTTTCCATCGAACAGGGAGACGAAGATAAAGTTGCCGAAACAATGAACTATACCGCGGGTCTGCTCCGTGACCCTGAAAATCTCGTGGTCATGTTTCCCCAGGGAGTCCTTACTGCCTACGACCGCCGCCCCATTAAACTGAAAAGCGGCGGTATTACGATGCTGGCACAGGAGTCACCGGGCACCTTTGTTATACTTCCCCTCTGCTGCAAAATCCTCTACCACACCGAACAGTACCCTGAAATCATTGCCGCCTTTGGCGCCCCCATGGAACCTGTCGAGGCAGCGGGAGATTTTACTTCCTACATAAAAAACTTTAACGATACCATGACACTTCTCGATTCGACATCATACAGCAGGAGGTATATCCGTGACCTTTTCTCCTGAACTGATCCGGGTCCTTCTGCTTCTCATACCTGTCATCACCCAGGGCATCTTTTTTCTTATTGCCCTTTCCAACTACCTGGCAGCACCGGTCATTCGACCTGTTGACGGCACCGACACCGGCCGGCCGCCTGTTTCCATCATGGTACCGGCACGCAACGAGGAAAAAAACATCGGCCCATGTATCGAGGCACTTCTCACACAGAATTACCCGTTATACGAAATACTAATCTATGATGACAGCAGCAGCGACCAGACCCGCGCCATAGCCGCAGGGTTCGAAAAACAACATGAAAAACTGACATTAATCGAGGGGACACCTCTACCAGAGGGCTGGCTGGGCAAAAACCGGGCATGCCACGAACTTTCACGCCGGGCAAAGGGAGAACTGCTTCTCTTTATCGATGCCGATGTGTGCCTCTCCCCGGACGCCCTCACCTCAGCGGTATCGATGATGAAAAAATACCAGACAGGGCTTCTCTCCTGTTTTCCCCGCCAGCGCCTCACATCACCCGGAGAATACCTCGTGGTGCCGGTGATGAACTGGTTTCTCCTCTCCCTGCTTTCGCTGCCCGTTGTGTATCTTAAGCCATGGAAACCCTTTGTTGCCGCCAACGGTCAATTCATGCTTTTTGACCGGCAGACCTACGACTCCGTGGGAGGGCACGCCGCAGTGGCCGCAAAGGTGGTAGAAGACATGGAACTGGCGCGGAGGGTAAAAGCAGAAAACATACCCATGATGACTGCCCTGGGGGGAGACCGGGTCTCCTGTACCATGTACGAGGGTTTCAACGATGCTGTAGAGGGCTTTACCAAGAATTTCTATCCCGGCTTTGACGCCCCCGTGACACCCTTTCTGCTTTTGATCTTTTTTCTGGCAGTGCTCTTTACGGCGCCCCTGTTTCTTCCTTTATATAAAACATTTCTCTGGCCCCTGGCGATCCCTGTCCTGATGCAGCGCTTCGTACTGGCCCGTACGACAAAAGATTCTGTTTTCCTTTCACTCCTGCTCCATCCTTTCCAGATGCTGGTCATGGTCTACGTGGCATTGCGATCAGTTGTGGCGGCAAAAAGAAAAAACATTACATGGAAGGGAAGAAAAATATGAACATTATCGACCGTCTCAATTTCTACCAGGGCCTGGGCATCATCTACGCTGTGGGGCTGGCGGGTCACCTCATCGAAGCGCTGCGGCCACTGATGTTTTTTCTCACACCTGCCGTCCTGATCATTTCCGGTATCATAATCCTTCTTGAACCGCTGCGCGAAAAAAAATGGCACATCATAACATGGCTTGCTGCCGCGGGGATTATCACCTTCTTCCTTGAAGTCGCAGGGGTGGCAACAGGAAAAATATTCGGCGTTTATACATACGGGACCGTTCTCGGTTCACCTCTTCTTGGAGTACCCCCTGTTATCGGTTTCAACTGGGTCATCGTAACCTACAGCGGTATTCATGCTGCACGGCACATAACAGAACAAAAAAACCTGTACGTTCCCCTGGCGGCACTCTTTGTTCTTCTTTTCGATATTATTCTTGAACCGGTGGCAGTTGCTTTCGGATACTGGCAGTGGAGTGACGGCACCATACCGATGCAGAATTATACAGCCTGGTTTATTATTGCCCTTGCCTTTGCTTTCTCCTATGCCATGCTGATGAAAGAGAAGAAAGCCCCCCTGCCATCATATTATTTTCTTCTTCTTACAGTTTATTTTCTTGTGCTGAACATAACAGTTACATAGAAAATATAATAATCAGGGTGAGGGGAAGTTTTTCCTTTTACGGCCTTTTACACCTGCGGGGCAATCATTACACCAACAGGAACCGGCAAAAATCAACAGCATCAAAACACTGTGATCAAAACAGCAGGTCCTGCAGGGCGGGGGTAAATGTGGGGAAGCGAAACTCGTATCCTTCATCGAGAAGTTTCGCGGGAATCACACGCTGTCCATTAATCAGTACAGAGCTGAACTCCCCGAGAACCATGCGCAGGGCAAACGAAGGTACCGGTGGCAGCAGGGCGGGTTTTCCCATAACGCCGCCGAGTTTACCGGTGAGAGAACGGTTGGTAATTGGGACAGGTGCGGTACAGTTCACAGGCCCGGCAAGATTTTCATTTTCAAGAATAAAATGAAGAATCTCAGAAAGATCTTCCTGATGAATCCATGAAAAATACTGCTCACCGGAACCAATCACGCTTCCCAGGCGCAGGGAGAATATTTTTTTCAGTTGCTCAAGGGCTCCCCCTTTCTCTGCCATGACGATACCGAAACGGGCTCTCACTACACGGACACCAGTTTCTTCCGCCCTGACCGCTTCAGCTTCCCACTGACGGGTTACTTCTGCAAGAAAGTCCTTCCCGGGAGGAGAATCTTCCTTTAACAATTCCTCACCATGGGCACCATAATACCCGACAGCCGATGCATTGACAAAAACACGCACCCTGCTCTCCCTGTCACTGACCGCTTCCACAACCCTTCGGGTTGTATTGATACGGCTGTTGAAAATTTTTGCTTTATGTGACCTGCTCCATCGGTGAAAAATCGATGCCCCCGCAAGGTTTACCACTGCGTCATGAAAGGAAAGAGTCCTCTGCCAGAGTCCCGCCTCCTCTGCATTGGCACGTATAACTTCCACACCACCGGGCATTGTCTCTGCATTAATTGAACGCCCCAGGGCAGTTACCTGGTGCCCCTTTTCCACCAGAAGGGAGGCAAGGTGTCTGCCCACCAGACCGCTTCCCCCGGCGATAAAAATTTTCATTATCAGCCTCCCGCCGCCCTGTTTACAATGGAGAGAATCAGTCATCCCCCACAAGGGGCCGTTCTTCAGTTATCTCGAAAAAAACAAGAAATTTATCTTCTTTTTCATACTCATCACTGTATTTACGATTACTGCGCCGTAATGCAGGTATTTGGTCACTGTTCTTTTCTTCGCGTACCTTTTTAAGATTAATCCTTCTCCCTTTATAACCTTTTGCATCTTCTAAAAAAAGATAGGCTGCATGAGAATTCTCCTGAAGGTTACGATGACTGAGACGATCTGCCATAATAAATGCAACGGTGTTATCATCCATAAAATGAGGACGCGCATATATTGCGGAGTCAACCCTTCCGCTTCCGTCAGAGGTTGAAAGGATTCCGGTTCCGTCGGCTTTTTCAAAATATTCTTTAAGTTTCATGGTTCACCTCGCAGGCATATATATTTTCAGACATTGTTTTATCTGGCAGCATCAGAGTCTGCAGGTTACGTTAAAACAACAAAAGTAAAACAAATAAAAAACCTTTCTGGTAAAATATAAAAAATGCTTTCAAACTTAACAGAACTTCTTTTATACTATCATACCTTTCAAAAAAGGTCGAGGAGTTTTTCATGAAGAGTGATATCATCGGTTTTATACTCTCCTATGTTATGGTATTTATAGTTATTGGCACTGCGGGGCTTCTGCTCCACTTCAAAGTTGTCTCTGCAGAAGTCGCCCGAAAAGTTGTCCATATCGGCGTATCAAACTGGTGGCTTCTGGCCATGTATTTTTTTACCGGTCCCTTCTGGCCTGCACTGGGGGCGGCATCTTTTATCATCATCAACTTTATTTCGTATAAAAAACATATCTTTAAGGCAATGGAGGCCCCGGAAAAGAAAAAAAACCTGGGGACGGTTTACTTCCCAATCTCTCTTCTTATCCTTTCTCTTCTCTGTTTTGGCGACACCATGCCGCCCTATACAGGAGCCCTGGGAATACTCGTTATGGGATATGGCGATGGCATGGCAGCCATCATTGGTTCACAGTTCGGTAAACGAAAATTCAGCATCGCAGGAAGTAAAAAAACACTTGAAGGGACCTTTACCATGTTCGTTGTTTCATGGTGCGTACTGTACATCATACTGACCTATTACAATCCATCCATCGCTTTTTCCGCGTCCCTTGCCTGCGCTGCTGTTGCAACTTTTGCAGAGGCATTTACCCCCTTTGGCCTTGACAACATAAGCGTGCCCCTGGCAACATCTTTTGTATTTTATGGACTCTACTTATAAAAAGCCATCATGGACACTCTAATAACAGCAATTATATTAAATGTTCTCCTGGGGCTTGCCGCCTGGAAAAAAGGGACAGTCTCAAACGGGGGATGTATTACCGGCATCATCACCGGTACAGCCATTTATTTTTTCGGAGGTCTCCTCTCCTGGATACTGCTTGTCACCTTTTTCATTTCATCGTCACTGCTGAGCCTTTATAAAAAATCACAAAAAACCGGTCTTGAAATTATTCACCAGAAAAACGAAAGGCGGGACAGCATACAGGTGGCTGCCAACAGTTTTCTTACCTGCATTTTCAGTATCCTCTATTTTTTTTCAGGGGACCCGGCTTTTCTTATCATAGTGGCCGTTTCCCTCGCGGCCAGCAACGCTGACACATGGGCCAGCGAACTGGGTGTTCTGAGCCGAAAGGAACCCGTCTCTATTATTACCCTTAAAAAAGTACCACCTGGGACTTCCGGTGGTGTCAGCCTTGCCGGTTTTATCGCCTCACTTGCCGGTTCATCAGTCATTGCAGGGGTATTTTCCCTTCTCGCCCCGCACCTTGATCTTCTCATCCGGATAGACAGTAAAGTAATCATCTTCATCATCTCAGGTGGCTTTCTTGGTTCCATCGTCGACAGTATTCTTGGCGCCACACTCCAGGCCCAGTACCGCGAATCATCCTCGGGGAAAATGACAGAGCGTCCTCACTCAAAAAACATGAAAAACAGCCTCGTAAGAGGATATGCCTTTATAAACAATGATATGGTTAATTTCCTCAGCACCTGCTGTGCCGCCTTCTGCATCTACGTTTTTCTTCAATGAAAACAGTTTTACCCCTTTCCCTCAAAAATCCTTCAAATACCGACTAACGGGACTGTGCATTTTCTGTTCACAGTAATTATGAAAATGATCTCCTGATTTTCCTTTGACATAACAGCCCCGCATAAGCTTTATTCCCGGCATATAACAAAACAAAGAGGTCATTCAAATGAAAAAACCGACCGGACATTTTTTTAAACTTTTAATTTTTATGGCTGTGTCCCTGTCTGCCCTGACGGCGTGTGACACAGAATACGATCCCCATTACTGGGGAAAAACATTCGACTATAGTGACGGCACACAGTCTGTCTACGCGGCAAAACCGACACAGGACGGTGGATACATCATCGCCGGAACAGTTTCCATTAACCGCGGCGACCAGATGGACATGGGAGACATCTGGGCAGCACGCCTCAACAGCGAAGGAAATCTTCTCTGGCAGAGAGTGATCAGTGGAAGCGCCCTGGAAATTGGTATCGATGGAATGGATGTAATACCCACTGACAACGGTGAATTTCTCCTCTCATGTCGTTCCAACTCCTTTGACTCTGTTTATTCACCCTGGATACTGAAGTTAGATGAAAACGGAAACATCCTGTGGCAAAAAAATTACAGTAACGGCGAATATACAACAGCAAAATCGATGATAAAAACTGCTGATGGCGGATGCCTTCTCCTCGCCGGAGCGTCAAGCACGGCAGAACTGATAAAAATTACTTCTAACGGCTCAATGCAGTGGATACGCGCCTGTTCATACCAGGACGGGACCGTCTTCCAGGACATTGAATCCGCCGCTCTTACACCTGATGGAGGATATATCATTTCAGGAGCCATATACCCCACGGAACCTGAGGGCACCAACAATATTTACCGCGACGCCGTTATCATTAAACTCGATGCTGAAGGCAACATGGAGTGGAAAAAAGAAATTTCAGGTTACCAGGTATTCAACAGCATCAACGCCATAAAACCTGTCGCTGGTGGCTACCTCGGAGCAGGATCAACTTCCGTACCGGGAAGTGTCGGCAACAGGGACTTTTTTCTTATCAGTTTTGATTCAGAGGGGGAAGTTCTCTGGCAGAAAAAATTTGATATAAAAGGAAGCGGAGAAGATGAATTTACTTCCCTCGTAATCGCTGAAGACGGTACCTGTCTTGCGGCGGGTAACACAGACGGATACGATGCAGGAGACATTGTCATCACCTGTTTCAATACAGATGGCAGCATCATCTGGACAAAGGTTTATGACGCTGAACGCTGCACCGCAGAAGAAATTCAGGCTACCGTGAGGGGCTATCTCATTGGCGGCTATAACGGCCTGGGGCTTCTCATGAGCATCGATGAGAACGGTGAAATACCCAACGCGGGCAACCGGATATTCTCTATTACACCCTCTTTCACAGAGACTGACTTTATCTCCTATGACCGGGCCATGACAGTAGAGAGCAAAACCCGTACCGTCACCGACACCGATGCCGTTACAAAAAATATATCTCTCTCAATAGAGAACCTTTAAACACGCGCCCGTTCATCCTGCGGGGGACTCACCCCCTGCAGGATGAACACCTTGCAGCAGAAATCAGGCTTCTTCTCCCTCTTTCATCTTTTTCAATTTAAAATAACTGCGGGCAGACCATACCGCCGAAGCGGCCAGAATTGAAAGGTCATCGAGCCATCCCACGGGGCCAAGAATAT
Organism: uncultured Leptospirales bacterium; assembly: GCA_964534225.1. GTDB lineage: Bacteria > Spirochaetota > UBA4802 > UBA4802 > UBA5550 > CAZHNW01. Next base: position 11,164 of record CAZHNW010000065.1, read on the forward strand.
CAGGGATAATATCAATGGGCCATACAGTGTAGATGATACCCGCCGCCAGCAGTAGAAGTGAAAAGATGAATTTTCTCTTTACCGCATTAAATGATTGTTCTTCAATTTCCATGGTAATCTCCGGATAAAAGTGTCAGCTGACGTTAAAACTGCAGGACTTTTACATTATATTCAAATTCTTTTTTTATCAATTCAAGGATAATTCTAAAAATAATTCACCTGAAAAACTGTTTGATTTTTTTACAGGCTGAAATACAAATAACTAATACAGATGACTTTCTGGAGGAACACCACCCATGAAAAAACTAATTTCACTTTTCTTCATCATTGCCCTTGCCGCGCCTTCACTCCATGCCATGACGGCAAAGGAGATAATAAAAAAATCCGATGCCCTTCCGGAACCGGCCAGCGCCTATACACACATTATCATGACCATATCCCGGGGAGGGCGTTCCATCGATAAAGAATTCAAGCTGCGTACAAAAAAAATACGGGGTGAAACCCGCACCCTTGTCACCTTTATACGCCCCAGCCGCATGAAGGTCCTGACACACAGCCACCGGAACCGTGATGATGACCAGTGGATTCGCCTTTCGTCTGGCAGGGTAAAACGGATTGCCGGGGCAGAAAAGAGCAAGGCCTTTGCCGGGTCTCATCTCACCTACCATGATCTCCAGAGCAGGGCGATAAACGATTACCGTTACAAAAAACTTTCGGATACAATGACCCGTGGCGATGCCTGCTACAGGGTTGAGGCAATAAAAAGGCGTGGCACAAAAATCTACAGCAAAATCATTCTTCATGTGCGAAAGTCAGACTTCTTTGTTGTCCAGGTCGACATCTACAAAAAGGGCCGCCTCTACAAGCATATCGAAAACACCATGATAAAAACAATCAGCGGCATCCTTACTCCTCTCATGGTAACGGTCAGGCTCGCGCAAAAAAAAGAAACAACTGTACTGAAAGTAAAGTCGGTTCGCTATAATCGACGCATGCGCAACAGTATCTTTAATAAATCATTTCTTCATTGAAACAATCATTCACACCAGGCAAACCAGTGCGACACCTTTTCTTCCTGCCTCCTTAACCCCTGACAGGCCCAATTCAGGGGGCGTATTTTTTTACACTTTTTTTTAAACCACGACTTGAAAAGCTTCCTTCCCTGTGATACAATCAGGCCATAAAAGGTTAAAAGCTTTTATTACAACAGAGAATGATTTTGCAATAACACAACTGCTGTAAAATTCGATACCGGCACACAGAGCGTGAATAAAACCTTGCGAAATCGAATCATGCATCATTTTAACTTCTGGAGGAAATCATGAAATGGTTCAACAATCTTAAAATCTCGATGAAGGTTCTCTTAGCCAGCGGTATATTTCTCCTGCTCATTATAGCCATCTCCATCCAGGGATTAATGACCAGCAATATTGCGACAAAAGATTTTAAGACTTTCTACGCCGACCTTTTTGTCCCGGTAAGAGAGCTTAACATCATTTTCAAGGGACTTCTCCAGGTACGCATCAACATGCTCCAGGAAAAAATCGCCGCACAGTTAAATGACAAAGAAGAATTTGAAAGGCGCATTAAATCATCAGCGGGAATCCATGAAGAAAACTGGAAAATATGGGACGCCTACATGAAAACCCAAATGGACGATAAAGAAAAAAAACTGGCGTTAGAATTTGAATCAGATTATAAAAAAATGCAGACAATTGCAAAAGAATTTGTATTATACCTGCGGCAGGGAAAGATCGTTGAGAGTCAAAAAATAAGCGATAAGTGGGTTGCCGTCTACAGAAAAGCAAAAAAAGCCATGGATGACAACATGCAGCTTCAACAAAACATTGCAGAAGAGATCAAGGCAGAAATCGAAAATGCTGCAAAAATGTCGCTTATATTTTCTTTGATACTCCTTGGTGTTGCAATAATCATGGTCATCACCGTGACCCGCATCCTCTCCAATGCCGTGGCAATTCCGGCACGCAAGGGTCTCGCCTTTGCCGAGCGCATCGCCCAGGGCGATTTCACTGAACGCATCGACATCGATCAAAAAGATGAAATGGGCCAGCTCGGCAAGGCCCTGAACAGCTCAGCAGACAATCTCGAAGAACTTGTCTCGAATGTTCTTCTCGCTTCAGAAAACCTCGTTCAGGCAGTGGAACAGATTGCCTCCGGCAACCAGAACCTGTCACAGCGCACAAGTGAACAGGCAAGTTCCCTTGAAGAGATTGCCTCAACCATCGAAGAAACAACCGCCACAATTAACCAGAACGCGGACAACTCAGGGGAAGCAAGCAAAGAATCTGAAAAATCATCACAGATGGCAAAAGATGGCGGTGTTCTCATTAAAGACGCCGTGCAGAGCATTAACGAAATAAATGAAACAAGTAAAAAAATAAACGAAATTATTTCGGTAATCAACGAAATAGCCTTCCAGACCAACCTTCTTGCCCTTAACGCCTCAGTTGAAGCGGCACGTGCCGGTGACCAGGGACGGGGTTTTGCGGTTGTCGCCGGGGAAGTCAGAAACCTTGCCCAGAGGTCAGGCAATGCGGCAAAAGAAATTGGAGACCTCATCAAAGCTTCTATTGAAAAAATTGAAGACGGCACATCAAAGGCGAACAAAAGTGGCGAGGCCATTTCAGAAATAATTGACTCCTTCTCAAACGTCAACCGCCTTATCGCTGACATTGCTGCAGCAAGCATCGAACAGAAACAGGGAGTCTCACAGGTTAATACCGCCGTCACAGAACTGGATAACATGACACAACAAAATGCCTCTCTTGTTGAAGAAACTGCTTCAGCAAGTGAAGAAATGGCCAACCAGGCCCAGGAACTTCTGCAGCTCATGAGCAACTTTAAAATCAACAGGCAGACTGCTGATCAACAGCACAAAAAAATCGCGCTTCACTTTGATCATGGGAAAAAAGAAAAGGAAAAACCAGGGCAGAAAGAGGAAAAGCGGGAACAGGCTGCCGTTTATAACCCTGAAACTGCCGCCCTTGACACAGAAGACCAGAACAGTTCCAGGTTAAAGGAGATGATGCATGGTGACGGATTTGAAGAGTTTTAACAACTCTACAAATCCGGATTCCCGGTAACGCCAAAAATATTGTTTTTACCTTTGTTACCGGTAGAATAATTCATAAATAAAAATACCTGCTGCCACTGAGACATTAAGGGAATCAGTTCCCCGCTTCATTGGCAGTGTCACAAGACTGTCGCAGGCTCTTTCCCAGCCGGGAGAGAGCCCGTCAGCTTCATTACCAAAGACAAGAGCGATTTTTCCATCCTCATCGAAATTTTTTATATCCTGTGCATCAGCATTAAGAACAGTACCGACAACATGAAACCCTGCAGCCCTGAGCATTTCGACATCCCCCGGTTCATCTTTCATTTCCACAAGGGAAATCCTGAAGGGAGCCCCCATTGAAACTTTAAGGCTCTTTCGGCCCAGGGGATCACAGCAGCGCTTTCCAACAATCACAGCATCAACACCAAGAGCTGCAGCGCTGCGCAATATTCCTCCCATATTTTCAACGCCTGTAATATCAGGACATACAACAACCTTCCCTGCGTCGGGGAACTGATATAAAAATTTTTCAGTATCAGAAAGAGAATGCCTTATACCGGCAGCAAGAACCCCCCGGTGAAAGGGAAAACCAGCGATCCTTTCAATTTTCCTGTCAGGAAGACAATAGAAAGGCACACGCCCCGCCACCAGTTTTTCTATTGCGGGAGCCATTCTCTCGCTGCAGAGAACTGATGCAACCTGCCATGACGAAGCGAGAAGCCGTTCAACAAGAAAGCGTCCTTCAACAATAAAAAGGCCTTCACGACGCAGGTCACGGTCACGCAGATTTTCATAAACATGCAGGTCTAAATTCATGGCCCATCATGGGGGGAAGTTGACTCATCCGTCCAGAAATATTTCACCGCGCGGCAAAGCAACATTTTTGTTGACAGAAAATAAAAGACAATATAGTGAAAGATATCATTACATTCAGGCGAGGTATCTCATGGGCTGTCTTTTCTGCGACATTATTAAAGGAACAACTCCAAGTACAAAGGTTTACGAAAACGACAGGGTCTACGCATTTGAAGATATCAGCCCCCAGGCGCCGGTACACATTCTGGTGGTGCACAAAACTCACACCAAAAACATTGATGAACTGAACAAGGACAATGCCTCAATCATGTCTGACCTTTTCCTCGCCGTAAAAGAAATTGCTGCAATCAAGGGAATCGACAAAGAAGGCTACCGTGTTATCATCAACAATGGTTCAGCCGGAGGACAGGTGATCTGGCATCTCCATGTTCACATCCTTGGAGGCATGGAAATGGGGCCCATGGTCTGCAATCACAAATAAAATCCTTTCCGCAGACTTAACTACCATGTCCTCTTTTTCCCAAAAGGGAAAAAACCGTGTCTTTCACATCATCAATACTGAAGGGTTTAATAATTACTCCTGAAAAACCATATTCGCTGAAACGTGCCATAACCGGATCATTTGAATACCCGCTGGCAACGATACCGATTACATCAGGATCAATTTTTTTCAGCCCGCGCATGGTTTCTTCCCCCCCCATCCCCCCCCGTATGGTGAGATCAAGTATGACCAGGTCAAAAGGTTTTCCCGCATTAAAAGACTCTTCATACATGGCCAATGCCGCTTCTCCATGCTCCGCTGTATCAACAGAAAAACCAATATGTTCAAGAAACTTCTTGCTGATGTCAAGAACCATGGGGTCATCATCCATGAGCAGAATACTTCCGGTATCAGCAACTTCAACATTATAAGGCTCACTGATTTCACCCGGTTTCTCTTTCGAAGCAGGAAGATAAACGTCAAAACAGGTCCCCTTCCCTCTGTCTGAACTGACTTCTATGGTCCCCCCGTGTTTTTTCACTATGGAATATGACACTGAAAGACCAAGTCCGTTGCCATCCTCTTTCGTGGTAAAAAAAGGATCAAAAATATTATTGATATCTTCCTTCGATATTCCCCTGCCGCTGTCCTGAATGGAAATACGAATATAATCCCCCGGGGTTATATCTTTCATGCATCCACTGTTAAAAAAATTTTCAGCCCTTATAGTAATTATTCCGCTTCCATCGATGGCCTGCCGGGCATTCAAAAGGATGTTATGGATAACCTGCCCCACCTGTCCTTCATCGACATGTGCACTCGAAAGAGCAGGAACGATTTCAAAACGGGAAGAGACAGGTGTACCGCTGAGAATAAACTCCGCTGTTTCCGTGAGGATATTCCTGATTGATATTGCCTTTTGAACGGGAGAGCCGCCCCGGGAAAAAGTAAGCAATTGCTGCGTCAGTGAACGAGCCCGCCATGCCGCTTTTTCAGCAAGGTCGAGAATCCGCAACCTCTGTTCACTGCTGATAGTCTCGTCGCGGGCCATGGAAATATTTCCCAGAACCGCTGTTAATATATTGTTAAAATCATGAGCGATCCCCCCGGCAAGAACCCCCAGTGACTCGATTTTGCGGGCTTTCAGGAGCTCCGCCTCTGTCTGTTTACGTACAGTAAGATCCTCCATGGTAACGAAGCCGCTGTTGCCTATAGGCATCATGCGAAATTCCACATCCTTTACCGTACCATCTCTGCAGGTCACCTGCCATTCCTGGGGAGAAATCTCTCTGCCGTTTTCCAGCGCTTCACCGATTGCCCTGTTCCATTCCTGTTTTACCTTCTCCCGGTAGGCATCATCAGGGTAAGCCTTTCCCCACCATTGATTTATATGGGGAACATCAGTATCATCATATCCGAAATCATCTACAGCCCTTCTATTCCGGTATACGATATTTCCCTCCGAATCAAAAACCGCCATGGCAATAGGGGACCATTCTACCAGCTCCTTGAAACGCTCCTCACTCTTTTTAAGGGCTTTTTCTGTCTCCCTTTGACTTGTCAAATCCTGTACAATACCAACGCCACCAATAATATTCCCTTTACTATCCCTTAAGGGTTCGGTTTTCATGGTAATCTGAATATGTGCGTCACCGGTAGTGGCATCATAAGCCCCTTCATAATGCCCCTCTTTTCCCAGGAGGGCATCTTCGATACAGGGCAGCACCCGCTTATCATTAAGAAGACGCATATTAAGTCCTGTTAATTTTTCCCGGGTCGACTGAAGAAGATTCATGAACTTGTCATTGAAATGGGTTATATTACACTCAATATCATAATAAAATATACCTGCCGGGGTCTGGTTAAAAAGAAGCCGATACTCTTCTTCTCTCTGGGTCAGCTCCTTTTCTATACGCTTTTTTTCCGTAATATCAAAAAATGAACCAAAGACAGCAGGTTCTCCCCTGTAATAAAGATTTTCAGAAAAAACCTGCACCCAGCGCACCTCCCCATCACTCGTGACAATACGCATTTCATAGATACTATTTACCTTTTTACCGGCAATTCTTTTCCGGTAACGCATAAAAAATTCATCCCGGTCTTCGGGATGAATAAGGTGGGCAAGAAATTCAGGGTTTGCATTGAGAAGATCCTCTTCACTGTAACCTGTCATATCTACAAGACTTTGATTGACGAAAACAAATTCGGGAGGGTCCCCCCGGCTGATTACGACACCGAGAACATGAGATTTTAGGCTTTCAAAAAGAGAATTTTCTATCTGTTTTAAAAAAACATTTTCATGTTTAAGTTCCTTTAGTTCTCTCTCGAGGTCTTCTATTTTTTTTTGGAGATTTTTTCCACTGAAATACATATATAATCCCTGACTCGAAGAACCATTATTTAATATCCGGCAAAGAACAGGTATGTAGATTATAATTATAGTGACAAATTGGCATTTATGTCAAGATGAAATCTGTGACTCCATGAAAGAACATGAAATACTATTTGTGATGAAGACACCAATAGTTATATCTATAATTAAGATTGAAACTGCAAGGTGGGGAAAGGGGTGGCGAAAAAACCGCCCCCCCTGCTGATGTTAATTAGACCTGGTCCAGAGTTCTTTCCTTCCAATCAGGGATATACCGATATACCCCTTGACCCAAAGCCTGTTATTGCCATCCATCCACATTTTACAGCTATAGGTCTTACCGTTTCCCGGATCATAAATCTTGCCGTCTTCCCATTCACTGTCGTCATAGCTGAAACCATAAAGCATCAGGGTGCCCAGTAGTTTTTTTGTACGCTTTTTGGGATCCGGATTATTTGTATCAAGGTCATCAGGATTTTTCAGCCAAACCAGTTTTCCGCAATACTTCTTACCGCACTTGAAAATTTTCACCTTGCCGTCTTTCGCCGCTACAAGCCATGTTCCGAGAATAGCATCAGGATTACCTGCCATGATACTTCCCGCGGCGAAAAAGAAGACAAGAGCACTAAGGAGAACAATTTTTTTCATGTTGCCTACCTCTCTGATATAAACTCTGCCACACACTAACATATATTCCAAAAAAATGAGTGACACATCAATCAATGGTCATACTATCAGGCCCCCGTCAACGATTATTTTTCACCCTTTGTTCCCACTTCCTGACCCTGCCCTGCCGGCAAAACATCTACACTCTCTTTTTCCCGGGGAAAAACAGGTCATCCTGAGTATATTTCCAATGAGACATAAATAATACAGAACAAACATACACACTCCAGTATCAGAGGCTGACACCTTTCTCTTTCTAAAACAACATAAAATAAAAAATGTCAGGAAATTTCCTTGAAAAATTACCCCCCCTTTGAAAAGATTGCTCCACCTTTCTGCTGATAAATATGATGTTATATCAGCAGCCAATACCAAAGGAAGGAGAACATCAATGAACACGTATGAACTCACTGTAATTCTGCGTTCCAAAGATGCTGACGCGGTAGAGGTCAAGATGAAAGATATCCTGACCAAGCATGGCGTCACCATCACCAGCGAAGAGCCCTGGGGAACCAAAAAACTCGCCTACGAAATTGACAATGAAAGAGAAGGGTACTATTTCTTCGGCATTGTTCAGTCTGCACCGGAAGCCGTTGACAAGGTAATAGCCGATTTCAGGCTGAACCCTGATATCCTGAGACATCTTTTCGTAAAAACCAAGGCCGCCTGAGCGCGGATAAAGGGGGATTCCCAATGGCAAGCGATCTAAACAGAGTAATGTTGATAGGCAGAATGGTACGCGACCCTGAGCTCCGTTACACGCCAAACGGTACCGCCGTTGCCAACTTCTCAGTTGCAAACAACCGCACCTACGTGCAGAATAACGAAAAGAAAGAACAGGCCAGTTTTTTCAACTGCATCGCATGGGGCAAACTTGGCGAACTCGTGGTACAGTACTGCAAAAAGGGAGCCCGTCTTGGTCTCGAAGGGCGCCTTCAACAGCGTTCATGGGAAGACCAGAACGGCAACAAGCGTTCAACCGTAGAAATTGTTGCAGAAAATGTACAATTTCTTTCTCCCCGTGAAAATACCGGCGGGGACATTCAGATTGATATGCCGGCACAGGAAAATGCTCCTCAGAGCCCGCCCCCTGATGTCGACAACAATCCATTCTCAGATGATGATATCCCATTCTAACGTAGATACAGGAGAAAACAATGTCAGAAGAAATCAAGAATACAGAAGCTGAAGAAAAAACAGCTGAAACACCGGCCGAAGCTCCGGCACCTGCCGCTGCTGAAACCGATACACCCGCGGCAGCAACAGAAGAAAAAGCCGCTGCCCCTGCAGAAGAAAAAACAGAAGAAAAAATCGAGCAGAAATCCGAACAAAAACCTGAGCAGAGATCTGAGCAGAGATCTGACCAGAGACCCGGACAAAGGCCCGGACAGCGTCCCGGTGGACCTCGCCGCGACGGGAGACCACCCCGCCGCGATGGACAGCGGATGCCCCGTTTTCGTCGCAAGGTATGCCGTTTCTGCCATGACAAGGATGCCGTTATCGATTACAAAAAAGCTGATACGCTTGAAGCATTCATCACCGACAGGGGAAAAATTCTCCCGCGCCGTGTGACAGGAACATGCGCAAGGCATCAGAGGGCAGTTGCCAGGGAAATAAAACGCGCCCGTATCATTGCGCTTCTTCCCTTTGTTGAGAAATAATATCGGTGATAAGTTATCTGCTCATACCGGCACTGGCCCTGGCGCTTGTGCTCATTGCCGCATATACAGCATGGCGCTGGGAATGGAAGGCGTTCCTTCCCGCGGCAGTCCTGGCAGCGATACCGTTCTTTTTAAACAATAGTCTTGATCAGGCCCTTTCTCTGCCCATGCCTCTGATACTGGGCCTCTTTAGTGGTATTTCCATTAAAAAGAAATACTCCCTCACTGCCTACCTGGTCACAGCCAGTATGGTAACGGGAGCCTTTCTTACTGGGCAGTACTACTACATGAAGAATGTCCGTAACATTGATGTTCTTCAACAATCACGGCTGGTAATGGAAAAGAGGCTCACAGATGCAGAGATCAGCCCTGACCAGAAAAGAAAAATGTCTGAAGATTTCAAGGTCTTCGAAGAAATAATGCGGGACAAGATGCCCTTTCTTTCCTTTCTGCAGGCCCTTATTTTTGCTGCACTCACTTTTTACGCGGTAAAACTATTTCTGCAGCGCCTTCATAAGGCGGAACCGGGAAAAGGGCTTGAATTTTTCAGACTGAACGATTACTTTATTTTTGCCCTGATTACCGGTCTCGGTGTCTATCTGCTTATTGACAGTGCCAAATACCCGGTAATTCATCTTATCGGCCTCAACATGACACTGATCGTTGTTTTTCTCTATGTCATCCAGGCCATGGGCATCATAAAGTACTTTATAAAGAAACGGAACATGCCACGCTATCTTGTCTGGCTCATGTTCCTCTTTCTTCTGCTTGCGGGAATCCCGATTCTCCCCTTTCTCTTGATCATAATGGCGGGAGTGGGAGTCCTGGACCTGTGGGCGGATTTAAGAAAATTGAATACCGCTGATAAGCCGGAATCATAGTAATACAGGGGGAAGTTAAATCCCCCGCACAAGTGAAACAAAGTCACGAGGAGAAAGCCATGAAAGTCATACTTCAAAAAGATATTCCCAATCTCGGCGATGCCGGTGACATCAAGGACGTCGCCAACGGTTATGCACGAAACTACCTGATACCGCAGAAGCTTGTAATAGTAGCCAATGACTCAAGCCAGCGCGCCATTGATCACCAGAACAAGCTGATAAAGATCAAAAAAGAAAAACGCAAAAAGGTGAGTGAAAAACTCTCTGACAGCATGAAGGGAATTGAACTTAAATTTCAGGTCCAGGTGGGAGAAGAGGACAAGCTCTTCGGTTCTATAACTTCCATCGACATTGCCAGAGAACTCAAAGAAAAGGGATTCGAACTGGACAAACGTAAAATCATGCTCGAAGCCCCCATCAAGGAACTGGGTGAATTCACAGTGCCCGTCAAGCTCGACGAAGGCCTCACCGCGGATGTTAAAGTATTCGTAGAAAAAAAGGAATAGTCCATGTCGCTGGACCGGCTACCGCCCCAGGACATCGATACAGAAACAGCCTGCCTCGCCTCGGCCCTGCTGAGCAGGGAGGCCCTTTACAAGGTAACAGAAATCCTCCAGCCGGAGGATTTTTACCTTGATAAACATCGTACTATCTACGATGCCATCGTAACACTGGAGCGAAAAAACACACCCGTTGACCTGACGACCCTGAAGCAGCGCCTCGTTGACCAGAACCAGCTGGACAATGTCGGCGGAGACGCGGGGCTTGCCGAACTCTACCGGTCTGTCTCTACTTCCGCCAATGCGGAACATTACGCCCGCAGGATTAAAGAACTGGCCCTGCGGCGCCAGCTCATCGAAATTTCAACACACTCCATCGAACAGTGCTATGATACCTCCCGTGACACCACCGAGGTCATTGACGAGGTGGAGGCAAGTGTCTTTAATGTCACCGAAAAAAGGATTATCTCCAACTACAAGGCCATTGATGACGTACTCCAGGAAACGATGCAGGATATCGGCCACTGGTACGAGACAAAAAAAACCGTCACCGGCATACCGACAGGCTACGACGACCTGGATGAACTTCTCACGGGGCTTCACGGCTCAGAGCTGATCATTATCGCCGCCCGTCCCGGTATGGGGAAAACAGCCTTTGCCCTTAACATCATGAACAATATCGCCACCCTTGAACCGGAAAAGGCGGTCCTCTTTTTTTCTCTGGAGATGCCTGCCTCGCAGCTGGGAATGCGCCTTCTCTGTATACAGTCACTGGTTGAATCTCAACGCGTCCGTACCGGCCATATCAGCTCTGAGGAGATGAAAGAACTCTTTGCCGCGGCAGCACACCTGGGAAAATCCAATATCTACCTTGACGACACCCCTTCTATCAATATTATGGAGATACGGGCCAAGGCGCGGAGACTGCAGCAGAAGGTACCGGTAGGTCTTATCATTGTCGACTACCTCCAGCTGATAACCAGCCTCTCCCGTGTCGACCGGCATCTGCAGATCGCGGAAATTTCCCGCTTTCTGAAACAGCTTGCGCGGGAACTGAACATACCGGTTGTCGCCCTTTCTCAGCTGTCCCGTGCCGTGGAACAACGTTCTGACCAGAGGCCCACACTTGCTGACCTGCGTGAATCAGGAGCGATTGAACAGGACGCTGATGTTGTCATGTTCATCTACCGTCACGAAAAGGTTCATCGGGACAGCGAGAAAAAGGGAATTGCCGATATTATCGTTGCAAAACAGCGGTCAGGTCCCGTCGATGATATCAGTCTAAAATTCTGGGACAAGTACACCAAGTTTGACAATCTCGACCGCAGTCACGAATACGAGGAGGCAGTGCCGACCTATGAATAACGGGGAACCGGGCCTCTTTGTCAGGATCATGGAGGCCATGGGAGGGCATTTCGTTTTTCTGAAAGACACGGTTAAGTGGACATTCCGTCCTCCCTTTGATGCAGCCAACGCTGTAAACCAGATGCTGGAGATCGGTTATAAATCAATACCGGTCACCACCATTACCCTTTTCTTTACCGGTATGGTCATGGCCTACCAGATCGGCCGCGCCATGGACGCCCTCATGTCAGGCTCGTCTATCTTTATCGGCAGCGCCGTGACCATTTCAATGTTCCGGGAGCTCTGTCCGGTACTTACAGGGCTTCTCCTGGCGGGAAGAGTCGGCTCTTCCATTGCCGCTGAAATCGGCACCATGCAGGTAACAGAACAGATCGACGCCCTGCGGACCCTTTCGGCAAACCCGGTACAGTATCTTTCGGTACCGCGATTCCTTGCCTGCCTGGTAATGACGCCCACCCTGACGGTACTGACCGACCTTGTGGGAGTTCTCGGGGGCGGTTTTATCGCCTATTTCGGCCTCGGCATAACACCGGCAAAATACGCTGATAACATAATACAGTATGTCAGCCTCGCCGATTTCATGTCGGGGCTCATCAAATCAGTTTTCTTTGGTATAATAATCGCGAACATCTCCTGCTACCAGGGTTTTCATACACGCGGCGGGGCAGAGGGTGTGGGACGTTCCACCATTGCCGCGGTGGTGAACTCTTCCATGGTGATTCTCATCTCGGATTACTTCCTCACCTACCTGCTCACATTCATTAACTTGTAAAACAAACTATCAGGAAGCAAAAACAGAAACAGATGAACAAGGACAAAAAAACATTTATCAAATACCTGAAAGATCGTGATATTCAGAAAAAGGTTCTCGATGCATTTCAGGACGTTGACCAGGAAATCTTTTTCACGGAAAATATTAAAAACGGCATCTATTCAACAAAGCCGGTACCCATCGGATGCGGCGAAACCAGCGATGACCCCTTTGCCCTGGCAAAAATGATCCAGGTTCTGGACCCGAAAAAATCATGGAAAATACTCGAGGTGGGCACCGGGTCGGGCTACTCAACGGCAATCCTTTCGGGCATGGTGAAGGAAGTTGTTACTGTTGAATACCATGAACCCCTGGCGCAGCTTGCGAAGGAACGCCTCATCAATGAGGGGTACTTCAACATCCGCATCTTCGCCGGTGACGCCACACAGATGCACGACCGCCTCGGCCCCTTCGACGGCATCATCATACACCCGGCGTGCAGCCATCGGCCCCTTACTCTTCTCTCAATGGTCAAAGAAAACCGTTACGCCATCTTTCCCATGGGGCCGACCTTTCAGCAGCAGATTGTCCGATACAAGAACGTCACCCTGGGGGGGGAAGATACCCTTAAAAACTTCACCTTTTATGACTTCTGCCGCGCCGAATCGATCCGGGGCCGGTACGGGTGGCGTGACCAGGTGGAAGGATTCCTGGTCGATGAACTTCCCCACGATGAACGCATCAGGACCATTGATGATAAAGAAGATAACAGAAAGAAGAAAGGAAAAGGGAAACAAAAAGGAAAAAAGAAATAATATCACTGCTGTCCCAAAGATTTTTTAAAAATCTAAGCATAGTTGCCCCACCTG
>CAZHNW010000066.1:0-24581 GCA_964534225.1 uncultured Leptospirales bacterium
CGTTTCTCAGAAATCGGCATCTACAGGCCCCGTGTTTACCTCACCGAAAAGGGCGGAGTCTGGAACGCGGCACGCCTGATGAAACCCTCGAAAAAGAAACCAGAAACAAAAGAAGAACCTGAACCTGAAGAAAAGGACGCCGGTCCCTCTCCGGAGGAGATTTCTCTCCCCATATCTGTTGATTTCTTTTTAAAATTCGTACTCGATGACCTGAGGGTGTACGTAAACTCATCACAGTTCAAGACCCGGATGGAGGGCCTCACCTTTACTACCGATATCGAGGTCCCCCCCTGCAGCACTATACCCCTTTCGCCAAAAGCGGTATCCCTGATAAAAACCATGAGCATCCAGCTCAATCCCGATGAAAAGATGAAACTGGCCTATTTCTCACCCGACATCGATGCGACACCGCCACTGGTTCTGACATGGAAACTTGTCTTTCAGAACAAAAAAGACAGCAATCCTGCCTTCAACAGTCACTTTAAATTCGGCACCTACAAAAGCCCGGTACGCTTCAAGAAAAAATACCTGGCACCCCTGAACTTTCTCGTCTCATACAACATGTTCTATGATCCCCTGAAGGACCACCTTGACCTTGAATACCTTAAAATCTCATTCAAGGGAAAAAACTGGCTTAACCTGGGGGGAAGCATCTCCGCGGTGACAAAAACCCCCTACATCAATCTTTCCATGAAAGAAAGCCGTATCGTCACGGGAGACCTCTATCCCTACTTTGTCACCTTTACCGGGGACAGGCGCACACGCTTCAGTGGTGACCTTTCCCTCTATCCCCTGTCCATTACGGGAACACCGAATGACATGAAGGTGAAGGGGGCCCTTCAATTCAGGCAGCTCTACCTGAAGACCCCCGGCACGGAGGCACGTATTCCCCGCATCGACCTTGCCTACGGCCTGAAAATGAAGGGCAGTTTCATGGATGTCTCCGCGGACCTTGCCATGCCTGGTTTCCGTTATGTCCTTGAAGGGAGCAAGTCCCAGGCCAACAGCCTCTATCTCTCCGCACGCGCCAGCACCTACGACAATGTTGCCCGGGCGGAACTGCACAGCCTAAAGCTGCGTTACTATAATCCCCTGCTGAAAAAAAACGCCCTCTCCCTGACCATGAAAGGGAAAGCCTCCCTTGGGAACACAATCAGGGGATCTGTGACAATAAAAGACCTTACCTTTGACAAAAAACCCCTGGTGGCAATGGTCTCAGAAAGGCTGCAGAAGAGCCTGAAAGGCATTCCACTGAAACAACCCGCTACCCTTTCCATGATGACATATTTTACACTGGGCAAAGCAGTTGCCGGCGCCACCATGACACTCAGGGCACGCGTACCCGACTACGATTTAAATGACCTGACACTGAAAGCAAAGGCGGCACACTATCCTATAAAAAAGAAAGCCGTCATCAACTACCTGACTCTTACAAGCAGGGCCTACAACCTCAACCTTACCACAAAGGGCTGGGTAGACCTTGCACGGGCTCCCCTCGCCGATTCAGACCTTTCCATCAGCCTCTCCGCTGATTACCCGAAGAAAAAAATCCTCTATGCCGATTATGCCATCAAGGGTAAATTCGCCTTTAACGCGGGCATGAAGGGAAACCTGAAAAACGGCACTGTCCGGGGGACCATTCTCTTTGACGACTTTAACATCTCCAGTAAAAAGGAAAAAATGCATGTGAAGGGCTTCAATCTTGCCTTCCCCTTTCACTATCCCTTTGCTGCCAGAAAGCAGGGAGCATCACTCATTGCCGTTGAAAAGAGCCAGCTCATCGACAACGATGCCTTCAGGGAAAAACCGAACTTCACTATCAGGTCCATTGCCTTTAAGCATATAAAGAGAGACCTGAAGATAGAATACATGAAAGACTTCGAAGCCTGCATGGTTTTTAAAAACAATGTCTTTTCCATTGCCAACATGAAGGCCTACATCCTTGACGGTTCCCTCTACTCCCGACAGATACTCTTCAACCTTGCAGACCTGAAACCGGATAACATGGAATACCGCCTTGCCCTTGACCTTACCAACGTTGACATTGCAAAGCTCGATAATGCCTACACGGGGAAAAAGACCAGGGACGCGGAACTCTCCCTCAATGCTAATTTTTCCGGCCGTGGCGTCAATGTTGCGCGACAGCTCACTGCCAACGGCTATGTCAACATACACAAGGTGGGAGAAAAATTCGCCAACCGGTTGATGAAGGGCCTCAGCACCACAAAGGGAAAATCAAAGCTGGGAGGACTGACACAGTTTGTTGTGGACAACTCCATGAGCGTCAGGAGTTTCAACTTTAACCTCAGCAAGGGCCTTGTCTATACAACAGTACTCTTCAAACCCGGGGTCCTCAGTGCCATTGCCACCATAGACAAAAACAGGGTAAGCTTTGACCGCATACCCATACAGGAATATTTAAGGAAAGTGAGAGAGGAGAAGTAATATGAACCGAATACTGACTGCCATTATTATACTCTGTGCCGCCCTTCTAACACGATGCTCTTCAGGGCCGAGCTGCCTTACCATTACCCCTCCCCGTATTAACCTGACGGGCGAAAAAACCGTCATCGAACGGCAAATCATCGGTGAATACCGGGAACTCGAAAAAGACGCCTGGGTCATATCGTCGGCCCGGACACTGGCGCGTGGCACAGGCAGGGGCACAGCAGCCATCGGTGCCGACAGAGAACTGTTTATCGCCATGAAAATACGTGAATTTCACAAAAATAAAATTTCCCGCTACAAGGAAAAGGGAATCCTGGGAGAATCCAGCGAGGGCCTTATTGCCTACCGTCCGGATAAATCCATCGAAAAAGACCCTGTCAGCAAAAAGATACTCTTCGCATTAATTAAAAATGAAAACGATGCCCGCAAAACCATCTTTAAACGAAGCCTTTATCTTCTCAATGAAAAAGAACCGAAAAAAGCGGAAATCGCCGCTTTTGGTATGATCTTTGCTGACGAACAGCGCAAGCTGGCAGAAAAAAATGAATGGGTACAGGAAAAGAACGGACGATGGAGACGCAAATAATGAGATATTTTTTCTATACATGCCGCATACTGTTATTCCTCTCACTGATCTTAAGCCTTTCCTGCGACAGCGCGGGAAAGCGGGAAGTTTCATTCAGCTACCGGTCCATCATGTACCAGGAATTCAGATCCTCTGAAGGGAAAGTCATTCCCATAACGGTGGAGCAGTCCATTGAAACTGACGGCGATATCTCAAGAGACGGTGAATACTTTTTTTATTCCTCCAACAGGGACAATGGCAATTTTGATATATATATCCGGGAAATGGAGAACGTTGCCGTGTCCCGCCTTACCAGCCACCCCTCCCGCGACACCTCACCTGCCATAAGCCCTGATGGAAAGTACCTCGCCTTTGTATCAAACAGGGAGGACCCTGAAGGAGACATCTATATACTGAAAATAAACGCGGCAGAAATCATTGAGGCCGCACGGAAAGAAGAGGCCCTTTCATCAGGCATAGACCAGAAAGCACGCAACATTACCCAGTACCAGGACCCTTCTACCGGCACCATCATGATCTTACGCGACTCCAATCCCGCGTGGTCACCCGACGGCAAGCAGATCGTCTTCTCGTCTAAAAGGGGGGGAAGTGAAAATTTATTTATCATGGACCCTGACGGGAAAAATATACGGCAACTCACCCGAAAGGGAGGGGTCTATCCCCGCTTTTCACGCGACGGAAGAAAAATTATTTTCGTTTCCTATCGAAACGGACAGAACCAGGGAGAGATCTATATTAAAAACCTTGCCTCGGGACGAGAGAAGCCCCTGACCAGCTCCAGTGCCATTAAACTCTACCCCGAATTCCTCGGATCAGACAGCGCTATCACCTACACGAGTATAGAAAAAGACACCAACAGCAACGGGAAAATTGACCTGAAAGACCGCTCTGTGCTCCGCTACCTTAACATGAGAACAAAACAGACATGGCTTCTCACGCGTCATTCGCGGACATCCTTTAAAGGAATATGGGTCCCTGGTTTTAAAACACGCCTTTACAACGGCGCCCTCCTCTATTCAGACCAGATAGGGGAAAACATCAACCTGAATCTCATACCGGACAAGGGCATTATCCCCCTCAAGAGAAACGCGGCGACACAGCTTGACCACGCCATCCGTTATGCCACTGAGTTCAGCGACTACGAAAAATATGTCATGGCCCTGAAAAGGGTTTATTATTTCTTTGGGAAAAAAAAGGACCAGAGAAGTAAAATCTTTTCCGCACGAGCCCTGAAAAAACTTTTTCTTGAATATCTTGATGCCGGCATGCCAGAAGATGCTGGAGGTGTTCTCAAACATCTTGAGGAACTGAACAGGAAAAATTCCTTCTATGTCTCCACCCAGCTTCAATACTGCAGAGAAAGACTCAAAAACAGAAGGGGCACCGTCATACTTATCAATGCCAGGAAAGCCTCTGCAACAGATAAGGCGAAATCCTCTCTTCTTCCCTTTCTGACAGAAGATATCGCCGATGGGTATGCCGCAACGGGAGAGAGGGGAAAGGCCCTGGAAGAATACCAAAAGCTGCTCAAAAACTTCCCCCGCTACCTGAGAAAATCCCAGGTACACCTGAAATATGCACTCCTCTACGAGGACAGGATACGCACTCGTTTTTCCGACTCCACTGAATATATCTACCAAAAAGGCCTCTCGAGCCAGAAGATGACAATCAGCAAACATCTCATCCAGATGTTTCGCCGGGACGCATCCCCCCGTCCGCGAAAAAGAAAACTTATCAAACTCCGGACCCACTATGCAAAAAACAAAAAAATATCCACTGTCATCGACTACGGCATTGCCGTTGCAGAAATGCAGGTACGGGCCTACAGGCAGGCTGAAAAAAGAGGAAAGAAAGCCCTTGCCACTGTACGAAAAACTGATGTCATGTTCTTTTACCTGAACTCCCTTCTCGGCGAAGTTGCACGAAGACAGGGAAACTTTGCCCAATGTGAATCACACCTCTACCAGGCAACCCTGCGCTATCTCCTCATCTGGAAGGAAGAAAAGGTCAGGGACCACATAAAATGGCTCATTAACTACTACGAGGACTATGGCGAAAGGGCACTTCTTGAAAACAAGACTGCAGAAGCAGAAAAACTCTTCAAACGTTATTCAACACTGATGACTTATCTCCACCGCAAAAAACGTTTTGAAAATTTTTACAACCAGTACGGCGCCCGTTCACACGTACTCTATATCGATACCTACAACCGCCGCCATGGGGCAAAGGCTGCCACACGTCTCATCTCCATCTATGAAAAAGCCCTCTCGAAGGCGCGTATGGATTTCGACAAGGCCCACATCTATGCCCTTGGGTATCTTCATTCACTCCATGCCCTGGCAGAACTGCAGGACGACAGTGTTTTAGATAAAAGGACCCGGCTGAAGAACTTTCTCGAGGGCCTGAAAAAATCCCTTTCCCAGATCAACTGGGCTTCATTTATTGATGATACTTTCATTGACCCTTACGTCCTCAAAAGCTGGCTCTACCAGTATGTCGACCTGCTCCGCGAAAATAGCAGCGACTCAGAAAAAAGGCTCATTGCAAAATATATGCCTCTCTACCTCTACGAAAAAAATCTTCCCATCCTCCAAAGGGCCCTGGAGGCAAACGATGAAAAGGCGTCACCGGTACACGAGGCCAAAATCCACCTCAACATGGGGAACAACTATTTTCTCCTGGTCAACTATCCCGAGGCACTGACACACTTTAAAAAAGCCCAAAAACTGGGACTCACCTTCTCATCCATGATCGAAGAGGCAGTGTTCCATTTCCATCTTGGCTACAGCTTCTGGCAGACGGGAGACATCAGCGCAGGCAGAAAGGAAATGCAGAAAGCCCTCTATATCTACCAGTCCCTGGGAGCGGGAAAGGGATCAAAGGCGTACCGGCACCAGCTCCTGACCCTCTACAGTTACTTTGCCCTTTTTACCCGTATGGAAGAGAAAAACCGGGAGGCCATCACATGGTACCAGCGTATTCTTTCATTCAGTGAAAACCAGAAAATAAAAATAGACCGGGCGCGCTATCTCCAGGAAATTGCCCAGTGTTACTGCAACCTCGGCGACGATACAAAAGCGATCCATTTCATAAACAAGGCGAACCGTCTCCTTAAAAAATACAGCAATAAAGAAAAAACATACAAAATGAAATTCCAACTCTTTGGAATCATTCCCTTCTACCTGATAGATCTCGGAGAAGGGGCCATCATCGGCGAGACAAAAATATTCAACCAGCTCAATACCTTCAATAAAAAAATGCTCAGCCTCGCCATGCTCGAAAAAATTCATGCCGACAGGGGGAACTATGCAAAGGCTGTTGAATTCCTCAAGCAAAAGGTAAAATACCTGGAGAAACGGGAGTCCGAAACCGACCGGACATCCCTTATCACTGCCCTTAACAACCTCGGCTATTATTCATTCAGGCAGAACAGACCGCAAGAGGCGGAGCAATATTTCCGCAGGGCATGGCAAATCGCTTCTAACCCTGACAACCTGAACCTGGAGGCGACCTTCACCGCCATCATGAACCTGGCCAACCTCTACGCCTCTCTTCTTGAAGGGAAGTCATCCCACCTGAAGGATCCCCTTGCCACGATAGACCGTCTTATCGTGAAAATAACAGAGTTTCGCAACAGGTACGAAGAGGATCGCTATAAAGAAGAAGAAAAGAAGCTTCAAAAACTGGCTAAGACACAAAAAAGGGAAGTCACTGAAGCGGAAAGGGCTGACCTCAGAAGAAGCATTACCGAAGAGGCTAATACCATTTACTTTAAAATCGACATAGCACTGGGTGTTCTCACCTATTACAAGGCTGAACTCCAGGTGGCATCCCTTGCAAAAGGCACAACCTCGTGGCAGATATACAGTGACCAGAAAAAAATCTTCCAGGAATACCACCAGGCACTGGTCAGGTTCCAGAATGCTCTCAGCACAATCGAAGAGGGAACACAGACTGAACTGGCAATCAAGCTTCTCCTTAACCAGGGGGCATGCTATACCCGCATCCAGGGCATTGACCGTGCCTATGGATCATTTCTCGATGCGAAAACCCTTGCCGAGAAATACCGCCTTCAGGATCTTCTCTTTAATGTTTATACCACAATGGGCACCTTTCTCATGTACCATGGGGAAACCGTTGAAGGTGCCGACTCTGCCGCCGCCGCCATGGAGTATTTACAAAAGGCAACGGCCATTGTCGAGTCAAACCCCTACCCCCTTTCCGGAAACAGGGAAAACATCTATCGCCTCTATAACAATATATCCCTCCTCTCCCTGAAAAGAGGAAACAACGCCAGGGCCTGTTTCTACCAGCGACAGCTCAATCTTCTGCGGCGTAATTTTATTGTCTTCCAGGCATCTCCTGATTTTTCTGATACATCAGATGCCGCCGCCTACCAGGACTACCTAAAGGTGGCCTTTGAAAAAAACCGCCAGGAGAAAAAACTTTCATCCCTCCTGCTCAAAGGACTTCCCGAGGATGATACGGCAGTGAAAAAAGTACTGGCTGAAAACAAAAAACTCCGTGATGAACTTTCCACGCGCGCATCCCGGATCAGGCGCAACAATCCCGCTATCTTTCGGTATATTTCCATGGAACCGGGAGAAAGAAAAATTCCCGAAAACGCCGCCGTACTCCTTTTCAAAAAAGAGGCATCCTCACTTCACATGTGGCATGCCACATCTAAAAGACTCAGGCTGGAAAAGCTCCCCCTGGATAAAGGCACCCTGTCACAGGAAAATATTAATACTCTTCTTAAAAAATTCACCGGCAAAAAAAGACTCTATGCCATTGCCAACAGCGATTTCTTTAATCTTTACTCCCAGGGCCTGCTGGCAAAAGTTCCCCTCCTGTTGATAACCGATTATTCTGACATCACCTTCGCGGGAAGGCGAAAAAGACACGACCTGACCACTGTCTATCATACAGGGAAGGGCCTGAAGGGTGCCTTTACCGAAGAGAAATACACCCTCCATGAGGAGGGCGAACCTCTCTTCCCCCTACATGCATATTCCATCATCATCGACGGCAGGGACTCAGAAAAATTCAGGGGACGGGACATCTTCTCCCGTTCATTTTCCCCCCTGCTCTTTATCAAGGGTGTTGAAAAACTGAATTTAGAAAAAATTCTGCTTACCCTCGAAGGGGCCCGCTATGCCGGTGCTGAATCCGTTACCTTTACCACCGGCACCGATCCCGCTTTTCTGAAAAAACTTGTCGCCACCGCGGGCACCAGCAACATCTCCCCACTCCTGGCAGACCAGCCGGAAGGCACCATTACACTCGCCGGTGTCAGGTCCCTTGAAACCCCGGATGAGACTCCCCCGGAGAAAACCACAGGTAAAACCCATGAATCCTGGGAAAAATTTTCCGGTGCCCTTAAAAATGGCAGGCTTGAAAAGGCCGCCATTATCCTTGAGGCGTGGAAAAGCTCCCTGCCGTCACCTTCACAGAAACAGCTGACAGATTACTACACCGGTCACGCCCTCATCCTGTTGCTGAAAAATTCAGGAAAACAGGGGATCAGCCTTCTCAACGAGGCAAAAAAACTCCAGGGCAAGATAGATACTGCCACCCTCGACTTCTCCATCGCCCTTCTTGAGGGAGAAGAAGGATCTTTTGAAAGAATGAAGACTTTGGTCATGTCACAAAAAATCCCGGCAGAACACGTCGGCCTTGCCCGCTACATCACTGCCGTTTCAGAAGGGAAAAAACCTGAAAAGATCCCGGCATTAACAGCGCCAGGAGACAGCTCATCATCTTCACTGCTCAGTGGAAGGCTCCTCTACCTGGCAGCACGCACCCTTGCCCTTTCAGGATTCAGGCAAGAAGCGGGAAAAATTCTCCAGGGCAAAAACGAAGACATCATCACCACAAAAACTGAGAGGTTCATTCTCCGTTACCTTGCAAAAAATAGAGAAACAAAAAAACTTAAAGATGCAGAAGACCTTTCTCTCCTTTCCTTTATTAAAAAAAGGCAAGATACCCGTATCGCCGGACAGGTAATTCAAAAATTGAAAGCAGACCTTTCACGTGCAGGGGACAAAGGCCACTGGAGTATGCACGCTCTCTTTACCATGGCCGCGGCAGAGTACCTGCTGCACTACGGGGAATACTCATCGGCAGGAGAATATTTAAAAAAATGTAATGCACTCCTGCCCAGGAGATACCCCTCCCTTGATGCCTACCTGGCACATCTCACCGGAGTAAGTGCTATGGCCCTTGAAAAATATCAGGAAGCCTACTCCATGGCACAGAAGGCTGAAAAAATCCTTACCCTCGATCACAGTGCATACGAAAAAAACCAGCTTGTTCTTCTGCACTGCGAAGCCCATGCTACTGACATGGCAGCAGCAAAAACGCGTCTACAAAAGCTGCAACAGAACCGCGCCATCTCGCCGAAGGGGCATTTCACACTCACCCTTCTTGACGCCTACATCACCCTGAAAGAAATTGCCCTGCAGAAGAAGGCCGCCCCCGCAGCAGGCCGCCTGTTCGAAAAAAAATACTACACCGCCCTTACACTCGCGGACCGGTACCGCCTGGCCGACTTTACGAAACCTGAAATCAGCCTTTTCAAAAAAGTGGCGGAATCCCATATCGACTACAAGATATCTACGGGCAAAAAAACCGATGCACTGATCTCAGCGGAGATGAAACGACACATGCTGACACGGATGAAGCTTCCCCCGGCACAGAAAAGTTCATTCCCCGCGGGGTTCAGGCAGAAAAAAATGTCTGCCGGCGAAATGAGTGCGGCCATTACTGCAGACCCGTCACTCCTCCTGAGGGCAAACATCCCCTTTCTTTTCACGGGAGCGATACAGAAAAAACTGCCGGAAAAATCGATGCTTACACGTTTCATACGCAATAAAAACGACATCTACTGCTGGGTCATCATGCCCCGGACGAAGCGCATCATCAGGCTTGCCGAAGCATACCCTCGCCTGAAAAAAATTACCGCTTCCTATACCGATGCTGTCAGGGGCCTTGACAACACCTTTCCCGTTTCAGTTGAACTGGAAAAAATATTTTCACCCCTGCTGCGCTATTTCAAAAAGACTTCCCGTATCTACATCGTAACGGATGAATACCTTGAAAATGTTCCCTTTGAAATTGCAGGAAGTAAAAGGCTCCTCGAGGAGACCCACAGCCTGGTCTATGTTACTTCTCTCACGGCGGCACTGAAAAAACTTCCCCGCCGGTTTACCGGCTATGCCGTCTCAGGGCCGGCGGAAGAAGACCTGGTCACGCGCCTGGAAAAGACCGCCATGAGCGAAACTGGTATTAGCTTTCAGAAAAAACCGGCAGGGGGAAACTTCCATCATGATTTTTCTTCCTTTGCCTATGATCCCTACAGAAAGATTATTACAACGGGCACACATCCCCTTCTCGATGCAAGTATCAATGCCGGCGGCATCTACTTCCCCCGATTAACCCTCACGGGTATCGGCGCTCATGAAATTGCCCTCAAAGGCGCTTCAAAGGGTATTTCATATGTAATTATTAACAATAACAGTATTCACGATATCAACAACGCCCTCTTTATTGAACGCTTTTACACCCTCCTGAGAAAAGGGGAAGAGCCCCTCAGTGCATTTTACCGCGCCAAAAACTATCTGAAGCGCAACAGAAAGCTGAAACACCCCGCGTACTGGCAGGGACTGAGGATATACTGTAACGGCCTCTAAAATTTTTATTATTTCATTTGCCTTGTTTGTATGATTTGTTATATTGTACCAGTAATCATACAGACCAAGGCAGGGAGGAGATTTATGAAAATTTTAACGGGCAGAAAATGTATACTGGCGCTCTTTTTGATGCTGCTTCTTCCGTCCCTGGCATATCCCATTCATATTTCCTTTTACATAGGTAATGTCACCGCCCTGAGGCAGGGTAAAAAAATCAACATCTCCATGGGCACCACCATGGAAGCGGGGGATATTGTCAGGACCGGGCGCGGCGGTACCGTTACCCTCGTGTATAAAGACGGCAGCAAAATTACCGTAAAAGAAAAAAGCATGATAAAAATCGGAAGTAAAAACATTCCCGGTTCCGACAGCGTTACCCTCATAGCCGGGAACCTGAGCGGAAAATTTTCACGCCTCAAAAAGGGGAGAAAAAAGATCTATACCCCCACCACCATCTGCGCCATCAGGGGTACGGAGTTTGATATCGGGGTGAGCAAAAACGGCAACTCCCGCGTTGAACTGAAAGAAGGCAAACTCGACGTCAACAACCCCTACGGCTCACAAAAAATCAAAGAAGGTACAACCCTTGAAACGGAAATTTCCCGCAAACCCCGGAGGGTGCGTTCATCGTCAACAATGGATTCCTGGCGCAGTGACAGTGATACGGATTTCGAAAAAAATCCTTCAAAAACATCACGGGGCTACCAGCGCCAGATCAACACTTTCAAAAACAGGAACAGCAAATCCGGAAAGGAAACACAGGAAATCGGCTCCCTTGTCAAAAGCGCCCGCAAGAAACAGGACGTTGTACGCGCCGGTGACAACCTCTCCCGCACTGAAGAATCTATCCAGGATGACCTTCTCATGAACGAGGCATCAAAGGTCACTATTGAAACAATCATGAAGGATTACATTTCCCGGACAGACACCATTTTTAAAACCTTCGAACGCCTCAAAAAAGAATGCAACAAGGTTGCCGAACAGCAAAGAAAAAACTATGAAGCGATACAGGCGGTCAAGGAAGCACACCGCAAGGCCTATGAGCGTATCATCGGCAGATTCCAGAAAGACCGTGACGCCATACTGAATCCCCGCCGTGACAACATCAGGCCGAAATTTCCAGACAAAGAGTAAATCGTTGCAATGAATAAAAAACCCCGGCAGCGCCGGGGTTTTCTATTTATAATTTATTTTTTCCTTTATTCATCATCCTCAAAAATTGCCGCCAGGCGCACGGGAGCCCCTGAACAACCGACAAGCTTCAGCGGCATGGCAACAACCTTGAATCCATCAGGGGGAAGCTGGTCCAGGCCGACAACCTGTTCAATATGACAGTACTCCCGGCGGCATCCGACCCTGTGCCCCTCCCAGAAGGCCTCTTTCTCCAGCTTTCCCTTTTTTATCATGCTGGCGGTTTTCTGAAGCGGCCGGTCCCAGCCCCAGGCATCAATTCCCATGACCTTTACGCCCCTGTCAATGAGCCATTCCGTTGCCTCGGCGGACATTCCCGTTCCCCTGGAGGGATACTCCTTTTTTCCAACAAACCTGTCACGGCCGGTGCGGATAAGAACAATAGTTCCCTCTTTTATTTCGATTTTTGTTTTCTCAACGGCCTCTTCAAGGTCAGAAACAAGGATCGGTTCCATGTCCTTTTTGTGTGTCATGTCTATAACGACACCATCACCATAAAACCATTCAAGGGGGAGTTCATCAACGGTACGGGCTTTTCTGCCCTCACACTCTTCACCGTAATGCCACGGTGCATCAACATGCGTAGCGGAATGGACCCCCATCTTTTTTATAGTATCATTTGCCCATCCCCTGAAGCCCTTCGGGAAAAGCCTGAAGGGCAGACCAAGAAAACGCACTTCAAATCTGCCACTTTTATGATGAGTATGGCTGATTTTGACTTTCATGAAAAAGGGATCATCGGGATAAGTTTTTACCGGCTTGGAAAGATCAATGATTTTAGTCATGCCATTCTCCTTGTTTTCAGTTTCTTTTTACTGGTCAAGATCATGAACAATGTGATTAACAAGATCTCCGATACCGTCGATTTCTATCCTGACGGTATCGTTATGTTTCAGTAATGTTCCATTTTCAACACCGCAGCAGTTTCCAAGGGTACCGGACCCCATGAATTCCCCGGGATAGATACGCTCTCCCATTGACGCGTAGGCCACGGCCTTTGTTAGAGAATGAAAAAACCTGTCCAGCCTGCCTGTTGCGACCAGTTGATCATTGATGTAGACACGCCCTTTATGTCTCTCCATACAGGGCCATATTTCATCAGAGGTAACCACCACCGCAGAAATGGCATTGGCAAAATCCTTTGATTTACAGGGGCCAAAACCGCTTTTCAGCTCCCTGTATTGAACATTCCTGATACTAAAATCATTGAAAACGCAGAATCCTCCGATGGCGGCCATAGCCTCTTCTTCGGTTGCATTATGAATTTCCCTTGTTATTATCATCCCCAGTTCCAGTTCATAATCGAGCCAGGTTGCATACCCTGGAAAATGTACCATGTCACCGTCTGTACAGAAGGAGAGATGGTTTCCCTTGTAATAGATGGGGACCTCATACCACAACTTCGCCGGTTTGAATTTAGGGAAAACAAAACGAAAGGTTCTTTCACAGAATTTAATAATGCGTGCAGCGAAAGGAAACATGAGAGAAGCAAAACCCCTGGCCGAATTAAGAGCATGTTCTTCACTCAGCATAAAATCACGATAGGACAATGGCTTAAAAGGGATAACATTAACAGATTCACAGTGAAGGTCTGCATTGTCTTCCTTCGCCTCTCTAATGAGGGAAAAAAGTTTTTCTTCGATCTCCTCTCTCTCCTGCAAAAATACTATCAGGTCCTCTGAACACACTGCAAGCAGTTCTCTGTCATCATTCTGTTTTACATGCTGGAGCAGCTTTTTTATAACCACCCAGCTGTCACCATCATAAACAGCAAGGGAGGTTTCACCACTACCGGTTATTCTGACCTTTTTTATTTTCATTTTACATTCTCCTGGCAGGGATAGATTCACCGCAGCCTCTATACCCGATGATTCAGAAAACAGGCAAATATCTTTACTCCCGGTACATATTTCCCTGTGACTGTTACCATTCCTGATAAAAGAGGAGAGCACAATTAAAAAATCAGCCTGAACAGCTGAAAGAGAGAAAATTCCGGTAGTGAATTTGATACATAGTGGAATTTTCTTCATCAAATAGCAGTATTGTGCGATAGAATAAAGCATATCACATCAAAAATTAAGAATTTTTATAGTAAGCGATTAACCGGCCTGAAATAGCCCCCCGGTCAAGGCCTCTTCTTTTTTCTCTATACAGGCTCTGAACCCTCACATAAAAAAGGATATAACGCTTCCGAAGTGATATTTTTTCCTTGAGGGGTATCTACCTATTATATGACAAAATTCAGGCTGACCTGAATTTTGCAGTTAAAAAAAAGGGGCACCCTTTTGGGGAACCCCTTTTTTCGCGTTTCTATGCTTTAATGACCTTCCGGTTAAGTGAGGTATCCTCAGCCCCCTGTTCTTCAACCAGTTCACTGTAATCAGGATTGTTCCTGAACCGGAGAACATTGAGCATGAAAATATCAAGCTTGTTAATAATATTCGGCGGCAGGATCTCTCCATCAATTTCAACTGACATGATGGGATACCGTTTCTCCCGTGCCCAGGGCGTTACCAGGCCCTCGATGACCCTTCCGATGAGGCAGGCAAAGGGAGAGATATTGATAACACCTGAATAATCATCCATTAAGGCTGTAGATGCGACACCGCTTGATATGGAAATTTCTGATTCAAGCTCCGATGAAACAAAAATCGAGTTGGCATTGTTCATGATCTTTTCCATGTCATGGGGTGTATGAGGTACGAGCTCACAACTGGCAAGCGCCTTTTTAACCTTTTTATCAACACGGTGTTTCCACCATGCCTCTATGTTCCAGAAAATAAGGTCTTTCATCTCCCCGGAGAAATAACGGCGGTACCATGGCAGAAGATTAAAACGCTTTCTAATCTCGTAGCGGCGCACATGGTCACAGTAATAAATCCATTCCATGATACCCGAAACCTTGGCAATAATACCCTTTTTACTCATAAGGCGTACCAGTTCATCAATGGCAAAGTCATCACGCCGCACATAGATTTCACCCACCACAAGGACTTTCGGCGAATCCACCATTTTTCTCTGGAGGGGTATTTTCGCAATCTCGTCAGAGATGCGTTTCAGTGCCGGCACGATATGAGAAACATCGGTTTCGGCAATCTCCACCAGTTCCTGGTAGAGCTCGTCATACTTGGCAATAGCAGCAGATGGATCAACTGCACAGCTGCGCAGTGATGTCTCCACATCCTTCATGTAGTCAGCGGCCACCAGTCCCCACCAGGCATAACGGGAAAACTCCGGCCCCAGTTCATTGTAAGAATTCTCAGAATCCAGTGTTACCACTACAACATTATTGATTTTCATGTCCTTAAAAAGATTCTCGTAGAAAACAAAATACTGTCCTGTACGGCAGGGCCCCCTTGTGGTGGGAACAAAAAGCAGGTACAGCTCTTCGGGATCGTACCTGTCTGACATGAAATAACTCAGTGCCTCACCCAGAACCAGCTGTGCGGGAAGGCACTCCTTGCCTGACATGTTATTGCGCGCCAGCTGCAGGGTATAGGCATCGGGCACCGGCATGGCCTCGGCATTGACACCGGAACTGCGCAGGGTCGCTGCAAGAAGCTCAGTTGAAAGACGCCCCATGTTGGCAAGGAGCATTTTTACCTTTTTATTATCAAAAATTTCTATGCGTTCTCCAGTCTTTTCATTAATCAGGTGCAGGCGGTCTTTTCCGTTATTGATAAAACGAAGGCCGTTATCGAAACGTTCATCCTCTTCACGGGGAACATTGCGGTACCCCTCGATAATATCGAGAAAGGCCTCGACCCGCGTGTCAACCCCCGCGTCAGCGGAATGTGAGTCGAGCTCGAGAACAAGAAAGGGCTTGATGCCCATGAACCATTTCACGTAATGCAGCATGAAAGAATCCGGGGCACAGGAAAAATTCGAGATATAGGTGACAAAAATATTATCCTCGTTCTTAATAAAGGCTGACGCCTTCATATCCTGCTGTCCGTAGTACCAGTACATGTTATCGAAAATTTTCGTCCCCTCAAAGGGAATCATGTCAAAGGGCACGATTGAATATCCCCGGCTGGTAAACTTCCGCGGAATCCCCATGTTCGCATCCTTGGTAAAGGCATTGTAGGGACGTCCCAGGAGGGCAATAACAGGACGTTCTGCTTTGCGGGCATCCTCAAGGGCCTGAATCCCCATTTCCTGGTACCTTTTATGAAACTCCAGCTGCTTTTCATGGGCATCGAGAAAAGCCTTTCTGACTTCCCCCTCGGAAAAACCGAGATCCCGGCCCATTTCGATAAAACTCTCCAGGGCCTTTTCAATACCAAACTTGAAGGTCACCACGGGAGCGAGAATTTTACTTTCAGGCACGTCGCTGAATGCCTTTTTGATATAGTAGGGAAGTGACTGCGTAATGGGACAGAAGTTGGCATGAACCTCCTTCTCGTAACTGGGCATGTCCCGAAAATGAGGCAGAAAAATATAGTCGTAATTTTTATTTACCACGTCCTGGACCGCGCCATGAGCGATCTCCGCGGGAAAGCAGTAGGCCCCCTCGGTGCGGGCGATACCGGCATGATCGATCTCTTCGGAAAGACGGGTCTCGATCCCCAGGTTGTGAAAAAACCATGAATAAAGGGGATAGAGGGTATAAACAGAAAAGGCCCGGGGAATACCAACGATGTAATCCCTCTTTTTATCAAGGGTTGCAGGATCAGGCGCACAGGTCTGAAAGAGGAGTTCTTCCCTCTTGTCGAGGTAATTGAATATTTTATCCTCGTCAAAATCCTTTTTACGGCGCGTGTTTGCGTACTTGTTACAGCGCCCGCCAAACATGTACTTGTTGCCATTAACGTTCAATACCTTTATTGTACAATAGTTATCACAGGCCTTACATGTAAATTCACGCTCATAGACAATCTCAGAAGAGAGAATGGTATCGATATCATAAGCGGCCTTATCGATAAAGCCCCCTTCCCATTTTTCCTTTGCAAGGATTCCCACACCGAAACAGCCCAGAAGCTCGGGGTCGGGGGGAACAACGATGTTGCGGTCAAGGAGCATGGCAAAGGCAAGGGGGACCGCCCTGTTCTTGGCAACCCCTCCCTGGAGAACGATATTCTGCCCCACTGAACGGTTACCCACAACGCGGTTGAGATAATTGGCAACGATGGAAGTAATAATACCGGCGGTAATGTCCTCACGGGTCGCGCCATGCTGTATGGCCTTGCGGATATCAGAGTTGATAAATGCGGAACAGGTCTCACCGAACTTTAGAGGCGCCTCTGCCTTTACGGCGATGTCACCGATATCTTCGACGCGGACGATGTTCAGGTCTCCTGCCGCTGACTCCTCGAGAAATGAACCGGTACCGGCGGAACACGCCTCGTTCATGGCGTAGTCAATGGGCACCTTGTTTTTCAAAAGAACATACTTGGCGTCCTGTCCGCCAATCTCAAAGATGGTATCGATGTCATCTTTAAAATATGTTGTACCCACGGCATGGGCAATGATCTCGTTGTAGACGGCAGGTGTTTCAAGGAAAACCCCGAGGATTTCCCTTGATGAACCGGTTGTAGAGGCAAGGGAAATAGTAATCTTTTCATCACCGATCTGTTCCTGTATCTGTTTCTTTACTTCAACAAGGCAGAGCTTCAGGGCCTTCACAGGGTCACCATGGGTCCTGCCGTAATGTTCAGCTACGATTTCTTCGGTTTCGATATCGATAAGGGCTACCTTGGTAGTAGTTGAGCCCCCGTCAACACCGAGGATATACTCTGCCCCGGCCCTGAGTTTTCCCCTGCGTGGCTCAAGATAAGAAACCTTGTCCTCGGCAGACTTGAGTCCCTTGAGGCGGGCAAAACCGATTTCACTGGGCTGATACCGTTCACTCTCAGGGAGAAGTTTACTTCCCGTTTCACGGGCAAGAATAGCCGCCCCCAGGGCCTCAAAATAAGGGGCCTCTGCGGGCACAATAAATTCCACATGGGGAAGTTTTTCTTTTACAAAATCAATGATATAGGGATTACGGGTAACACCCCCGGAAAGAAGAACCTTTCCCTTTTCGACTTTTGCCCGTCTTAAAAAATCAACGACCTTTGTGGCCATGACATCACTTAGGGAAAGAACAATATCAGGCTTGGTGGCTTCTCCCTTGTTGAGCTTGTGGGTACAGTCACTCTTCATGAAAACTGAACAGCGTGAGGAGAGGGGCTGCACCTTCGCATCAGGGGGAAGTTCATCAATATCATTCAGGGTCATGTCCATGCGGCCAAGCTGCTGCTTGAAAAATTCTCCCGTACCTGAGGCACATTTATTACCGGAAAAATTCGTAACAATCTTGCCTTCACTGTCAATGGTATAGACGACAAAATTCTCCCCCCCGAGACTTACCACGGCATCAACAGAATGACTGCCCGCACGCAGGGCTTCTTCGATACAGATGGACTCGATAACATTTGTCATGTTGAGAAGAAAACGCCCCTCCGTGCCGGTAACCAGGCTGGGAGTCCCTTCGGGAATATCCGCCTTTTTCAGCATGTTTTTCAGGGTATCGAGAAAATTGCCCTCATGATCCCTGTAGTCATACCATTCTACGGAATCATCATTCATCAGTACTGCTTTTATACTTGATGAGCCAATGTTAATGCCAAGACTCTTCATGGGGTCCTCCGGAAAATACTGAAAGAGTTTTCAAAACCAAAAAATGCATTCCTGAAACTGTTTTTATCATGCCCGTTTACATCCCTCACGCAGGAATACGAGAAAAGGAACTTCCCATATACTCACGAGTCAATGACAGATAAAAATTAGAGAAACATTAAAAGCCCTTTAAAACTTTTTGTCCACTCTTTTTACCCGCATGATACGATGGCAAGTTTCGGAATTATAATCCCTTATCATTACGTGTGCAACGCCCTGTTTGCCTTCATTCATGTGAAATAGAGTTCACAACCTGTATACTTTAAAAAATCAAAACAGGCTTAATGTTCAGAAAAGGCATCGCCGCAAAAAACGAAAGGGCTACTACAGATATGACAATTATCCTTCTCAAAAAGGTGCACTTTTTACTCAATCATTTCACTCCTGCCACTCCGCGTACCGGCAGAAAAAAATCCAATCCCAGAGGGCGGTTTTTTGCAGTGGATTTTCTTCGAAATAAAAAAGGTGCGAGGTGCATGAGCAGTCCGATGAGCCGAATCTGTTTATCCCCCTGCCCCCCTCACGCTGAAGAAATCCTGCCATATCACATTCAGAGACAGTCTCAGTAACAACAGGCATGTCAGCCCGTATTTTCATGACCGTGGAAATATAATCGATGTGCCAGTGAACCCTTTTTTTCTTTCTGCGATGGTGCTCTATGCGCTTGAAAAGATTGCCCCTTCCGCTTCCCGCATAGATATAAAAGCCTTTTTGAAAAAAAAGAGAGCCCAGGGCGCCCACATCAATTTTCCTGTCACATTCATTTTCAAAAATCACCAGGTATGCCCCCTTAGGCTCCGCCTCAGGGATAATGACTTTCATGGGACGGCATCCGGTGATTGCCAGGTCATCGTCATAGATAACGGAGCAGGAGAAAATTTCCAGGCGGTGACGAAATTCCTTCAGGGTTTCATAGAAATAAAAATCCGTGTGATAATTAGGCAGGAAGGTGGTGACCCCTTCATGGAGATTAAGAAAAACAAGGCGCCCCTTTTCAGCTTCAGCCAGTGTGCGGAGGTGGCTGGCAGCGCGTGCGCTTACCGCGTCAGGGAAGGAAGCAACATTTTTCCAGGCGAGGGTGCATGACTTCAGCTCCGTCATCACTTCAGACCCGTCAGGATCGCGGAGTATGAAATCGAAACGGTGTGTCCCCCAGGCGGGTTCTCTCTTGATAACCCGTGTCCCTTCCAGTCCGGGGACACGGTCATGTTCGAGAAGGGCGGCAAAAACGGCATTCCCGGCAATGGAATCAATCAGTACCGGGCGGCCCTTATAATAGAAATAAACGATACGCCAGGGATACTTTGCCCCGGACGGGACCATCCTGACAGGAACTCCCGGAATGAGAAGCTCTCCCATGCGCCCCGTATTGGGGAGATGAACGAGAACCCTTTTACCGCCTGTTTCGACTTCCGCGACAAAACGGTTCAGGCGCCGAAGAAAAATCCCCTCTGTCAGGGGTCCGGGATGCCAGGGAGGAGGGTCAGAAACTTCCTGCATCATTGCTTTTTTTCAGTTAAATCGTAGCGGTAGATTGAGGTCTCAGAACCATCGTTGTCCAGGGCTGTTTCAACAAATGTCCAGCCAAGACTTTCGTACCATGCCCCCAGGTCGACTCCTTCACTGTGGCCAAGAAAAAGAAACAGTTCATTGTACCGGCTGCTCCGCGCCTCATCAATAAGAGCCCTGACCAGAAGGGTGCCTGCACCTTTGCCCCGGTAATCTTCGCAGACATAGAGTGAAGCAAGCCAGGGATTCAGGTCCCTTCGCTGCCAGAGATCATTCTCTTTCAGAGACACCATTCCCACGGGCATGGTGTCAGCAAGGGCCACAAGGGAAAGGGGAACATCGGTTCCGATACTTCTCTTCTGGTATGCCTTCAGGTTAAGGTCAAAGGGGATGTCCCGCGAACCATACCACTGGCGGTAAGACCAGAAGGCAAGGATGGGGGCATAATCAGGTTTTTCGTAAAGGGGAAGAATGGTTATAGTAGTATTCACAGGCCTTTCTCCGATGAAAATGTTCCGGCAAAAAAAGCATATCCTTTCTGCCTCTGCGCGGGGAGGTCTGTTTCGAAGCACCCCCGCCGGGGTTTTCGAATAAAAAATCAGTTATAGAGAAGTGTAGTACACCTTGCGGCTGCAGTCGTCTCCCCCGGAGAGAGGGAACGCCTTATCTGGTACCGGAAAGTTTTGCTTTCAGTTCTTTCTTCTTTCTCTTCTTTTGAGCCTTTGCTCTTTTCCGCTTGATTCGTGCATTATACTGCTTTCCCAATGTTTCTCCTCCCTGATATTAAGGATTAATTAGATACTTTTTCCAGCCTGCTTTTATTTACAGCCAGGATATGAAATATACCGACACATAGTTTTATCCATCAGACTTTGTCAACATTAATATCCTCCCCGGAGAAAAGGAACCCCTCCCCCCGGGCAGACTATTTGTATTGACATGAAGCTGAAATTTCTTTACCTTAACAGGCATGAAAAAACTACCGGGGACATTATTTCTTCTTTTCCTCTTTGCACTGCCCCTTGCAGGGGCAAAATTCGAAGAGCTGGACAAGCCCCCCGAAGGGGCCCACAAGGGCCAGATATTTATCGGCGCCACCATGACCATGGGGGTCCCCCTGGGAGACATCTTTAAAGAAGAAAAAAATTTTGTCAAAGAGATGCAGTACCGCTTTGATGAAAGCGGTATTTATAAAAAACTCTGGGTCTCCCACCTTGCTTTCAATTTTGGCCTTACCGGAGAATATATGCCCATAGATCATCTTGGCGTCAAGGGGAAGGTAAAATATAACATGGTGATACAGAGGACCCTTTTTGGCCCTGACTTTGAAAACTGGACGTCATCATCATATCAGGAGATTTCATTTCTTGTCGGCCCCGTGGGGCACCTGACCAACAGAAAACAGTGGGACCTCACCCTCACCCCCATGGCGGGATATGCCGTGGCATGGTTTGCTCCAACTCCCATTGCGGCGACCCTCTTTAAAGATAACCCTGATGATCCTGATGATTATCCCGATGACTGGAATGACCATGACTACAGTAACGGAGGAAACCGCCGCGCCGACAACTTTATCTTTGGTGCCGAGATAACATTTACCGCCTATTTCAGCGGGGGATTTTTTCTAAGCCTCGGCTTTGACTGGACAATGAATTTCATGAAATTCAGCTCACCCTTCGGGCTGGAACTTGGCGGCAACACCTACTTTGAAAACGGCAGCCGTGCCTGGTTTCACACCCTCTCCTTTGCTGTCAGCGCGGGATACGCCTTCTCCAACTGATTACTCCCCCATATCCCTTAAAAAACGAAGAACCCGCAATGTCACCATGGCATTAAAACGGTTTCGCCGCGCCCCCTCCTCGGGGCCGTAGAGCATGCCCGTGGCAGTCTGCTCAAGGTTCCATGTACCATCACTGTTCTGCTTCTTCATCAGGATATTAAAGGCAGCGGATATCCGTTCATCACCTTTCACCCCGCAGCGGGCCATACAATGAAGCCCCGTGAGGATATCATACTGACACATGAGGGGATAGCCCAGGAGCCTGAAATCATGATTCCAGGCATTCCGGGGAACCACGGGTTTTCCCCCGCGGCCAAGGTAGAGTCTCCGGGCAAGAAAAAAATCCCTTCCCCGGGCAATGACATCCCTGTTATCTTTCCCTGCCGTCAGGAGTGCCTGGAGACATGCGGCAGTGGCATAAAAACAGCTTGAGACAGAGGGGTCATTTTCGCGACCAAGTCCCTTCCCTGAACGGCGCAAAAGGGCCAGTTTCATCATATCCACCGTCCCCGCAAGAGGACAGTGGAGCCAGCCCCCGTCATGGCGCTGGTGGCGGCAGATCCAGTCCACACCCTTTCTGACGTTTTCATGTTCATTTCCCAGTACCTGCCCCAGGACACGCACCATGTCCCCGGTACGGCAGGCAACGGGAAGGGCAGGCGTCCAGTTAAAGATAAATCCCCCCTCCGGGGTGGATGTCTTTTCCGCTACGAAACGTGCTGTCGCGGCAACCGGTTCTGTCCGGGCATCGAGGCCGTATTCAACCGCCTCGGCAAGGCACCACTGTGTCCCCCGGTAGTAGATATCAAAACGTTTTTCGTCTCCCAGGATCCCCTTTTCTTCCCTCTGAAGAAGGGCCACCACGACAGGATCCCTGCTCAGATCTTCGTAACCGGCTCCCCCACCGGCGCCAAGGTCTCTTTTCAGCAGGTATCTGACTGCGGGCCCGCCCTTCTCTTCAAGAAGGGGAACCGGGTTTCCCTGGAGATAGCGTGAATGCATCTATTTCTTTCCCTCTAACCGCCTTATCTGCCGCGTATTTTCCCTCATTGCCCCTCATGCGTCAATTACTGTTTCTTCCCCGCACAGCCGGACCGGCACTTTTTCTTCAAAAAATCATTTCTACCACTGCAAAAATAACGGCCGGGAAAAGGTCGCTGAGCTTTTACTTCCCCCCCCTGCCCAAAAAAAAGAAAATCACGGCAACAGGCGGCACAGGCGAATTACTTCTTGTATCTTGCCCCGACCTGTACTATATTAATTAAAAAGAGGGAAGTAATAAGACCACCAGTTCAAAAAAAATTGTACAAAATGTCATAAAATTTTCCGTTAATAGATAAGAAGGACGACAGAAACAGGGAAAAGTATCTATGGAGAAATCAATGCAGGAATATATCCCCGAAAACAATCTGGTTGTACTCTTTTTTCTTTTAATCCTTACGGGAGGCCTCTATTATTTCTGGTGGCTTGCCAGGGTCAGCCGTGTCTTCAACGATGATCCTGTTATGAATATTATCCTGACAATTTTTACCGCAGGTCTCTGGAGTCTTTACCTGAACCTGAAGTATTTACAGAAATCTGAAATGATAAACGGAAGAGATGTAAAGTGGTACGTAATCCTTTTTCTACCCCTCTCTCCCATTATTATTCAGCATAATGTGAATGAAAAATTTTTCCCGGGAAGATAGTGTATCGCATATCAGGAGTAAAAGATGATCGTCAGATGTTCCCATTGTAACTCAGCCTTCGCAGTAGATGATTCCAAGGTGGACAACAAGAAGTTTGCCTTTACCTGCCCGAAGTGCACCACGGAAAATATAATAGACAACCGCACGTCTGAGCCGGCGGAAGAACCTGTGGCCGTCGCTTCTGACACCGGGACCGGTACCGATACAGGTGACTCCTTTTTCGAGGCCCCTCAACAGGAAGAAACAGAAGGCGCATCATCTGAAAGCACTGCCGCTGAAATGACAGCTCCCGCTGAAAGCGCAATTGCTACAGAAACACCTGCCGAAGATGAAGGCCTTACCGCGGACTTTTCAGCTGAAGATACAGAACCCGCTGTCGGTGAAATGGATATACTTGAAGAAACCGGTACCATGACTGAAGAAGAACCAGACATGGAAATTGATCTGGGCGAAGACATGCCTGAAGATCTTGACCTGGACATGGACCTGCTTGCTGAAACGGGAAAAGAAGAACCCCCTGAAACCGGCACTCCCGCCGATGATGACCTTGGAATGGAGATCGACCTCGAGGGAGGACTTGAGCTGGAAGGTCCCGCAGAAGAAGTATCAACAGAAACAGGTGAAACAGAAATTCCTGAAGCATCCGACGACCTTGACCTGGACGTGGACAGTTCACTGATAATGGAAGAAGAAACCGTCAGCACTGACGAGGCCCCTGCAGCAGCAGGCGCCCCGGAGGCTCCCTCGCTGGAAGAAGAGAATGAGATCGACCTGGCGGACCTCGATGAGGAAACTGTAGCAACCGGAGCCGAAGAAGAAGAACTCGACATCGACCTCGAAGGCCTCGAGGCTGGTATCGACCTGGAGGAAGGCCCGGGAGAAAAGGTCTCAGGCGAGGAGGAGATTCCCTCCCTTGACAGTGACCTTGATTTCTCCGCCGGACTCGATGAAATCGAAGAAACACCTGAGGTTCCTGAAGATCTTGACATTGATCTCGATCCCGGCGCCGGTGAAATACCCTCGGCAGA
>CAZHNW010000067.1:0-24489 GCA_964534225.1 uncultured Leptospirales bacterium
AATTGTTGTGCACATGTAGATCTGTCTTACTCATAAAATCCTTTTTCTATTTTATTCAATTTATAATCTGCATAGCACCTGATGAGGGCGGCTTTCGTCACCTCGGGGGAGAGGGATTTTTCGAAACGAATGGCCGCCTCGGTACGGTTGTTGTAGCGGTGGGCGGTTTTGCGTATGCTCACGGCGTTGAAATTCGCCGCTTCGAGAACGATCTCGGTGGTGCCTTCTTCGATCTCGCTGTTGCCGCCGCCCATGACCCCGGCAAGGGCTATGGCGCCGTCGCGGTCGGCGATCACGATATCTTCGGGCATCAGGGTATGCTCCGTGTCCTCCAGGGTGGTGAGCGTTTCATCCGCCGCGGCGTTGCGCACGATGATTTCACTGCCGCGAAGTTTCTTGCGGTCAAAGGCGTGCATCGGTTCGCCAAGTTCAGCCATGACATAGTTGGTGACATCAACGATGTTGCTGATGGGACGCATGCCGATGGAGGTAACCATGGCCTTGAGCCATTCAGGTGACTCGCCTATGGTGATATTCTTAACGACCAGGCCGCTGTAGCGGGGGCAGTCGTCGGGATTCTCGATGCGTACGGAAAGGTCGTCACTGCTGCCAAAATCCTTTTCAAGGTCCCACTTGACCGGGTCTTTTACGGGCCTGTCAAGGAGAGCGCCGATTTCACGGGCGAATCCCTGGTGGCTCCAGAGGTCGGGGCGGTGGGTAATGGATTTGTTGTCGATTTCAAAGCGGACATCCATCCAGTCGGGATAGAGCTGGCTCATGGTCTGCCCCAGGGGGGTGTCAGGGGGAAGTATCATGATTCCTGAATGGTCATCGGAAAGCCCCATTTCCCTTTCGCTGCAGAGCATGCCGATTGACTCTTCGCCGCGGATTTTTGTTTTTTTGACGGTAAATTCCTCGGTGAACTTTGTTCCCTCCAGGGCCAGGGCGACAATGTCTCCCTCTTTATGGTTCGGGGCGCCGCAGACAACGCGGAACTGTTCGCTCCCGGTATCAACATCGCAGATGGAGAGCTTGTCCGCGTTGGGATGTTTTCCCATACCGGTGATTTTTGCCGTGACGATTGTCTCAAGGTGCCGGTTCATGTATTCTACCGATTCGATTTCTGCTGATGACATGGTAATTTTCAGTCCCAGTTCCTGCGGATCGATATCGCTGATGTCAACCATTGTCTGTAATATATTTCGTGATAGCCACATAGTTTTTCTCCCTGATTAGAATTGCTGAAGGAAACGAATGTCGCCACTGAGAAAGTGGCGAATGTCGTTAATGCCGTAGGACATCATTACCAGGCGGTTCAGGCCCAGGCCAAAGGCGAAGCCTGACCATTCATTGGGATCGATGCCGCCGAATTTCAGTACATTGGGATGTACCAGGCCGCAGGGGAGAAGTTCAACCCATCCCGTATGCTTGCAGACGCTGCAGCCCTTTCCGCCGCAGATGAGGCAGTTGATGTCAAGCTCGAATCCCGGCTCCACAAAGGGGAAGTAACCGGGGCGCAGGCGGATTTCAACGTCTCTTTGAAAGATTTCCCGCAGGAGCTGTTTCATGAAAAAGATCAGGTGCGCCACGGAGATGTCCCGGTCAACCATCATGCCCTCTACCTGGTAGAAGGTGTTTTCGTGGGAGGCGTCGGTTGATTCATAGCGAAAAACCCGTCCCGGGCCGATGACCCTGAAGGGGGGCTTTAAACTTTCCATGCCCCGTACCTGTATGGCGGATGTGTGGGTCCGCAGAAGATTATTGTCTTCTGTCCAGAAGGTGTCCTGCATGTCCCGTGCCGGGTGGTGTTTTGGGATGTTCAGGGCCTCAAAGTTATAGTATTCGGTTTCTGCCTCGGGGCCGTCAAGGATCTGAAAACCCATGGAGGTGAAGATGTCTTCGATTTCATATTGAATCTGTGATATGGGGTGAATAAAACCGTTTCGGGGAGTGAAGGTGCTTTTACTGCTGTTAAGGGTGACATCGATCCAGTCTTCCTTGAGAAGCCCTTCCATGGCGGATTCGCTGAGGGCCTCTTTGCGTGTTTCAAGGGCGGATTCGACTTCTTTTGTGATTGCGTTGGACCTTTTGCCTGCCGCGGCCCTTTCTTCCGGGGGAAGTTCAGAGAGAGACCGAAGGATCGTGGTAAGTTCTCCCTTTCTTCCCAGAAAACGTACCCTCAACTCTTCCATTTCATCGATGCTGGCGGCCTTTTCGATGGCCTCGAGGGCTTCTTTCCAGATTTTTTCCATTTTGCCTTTCATTTCATTCACCTTATGCGCCGTGTTTTGAATGTGAATCGCAACAAAGTGCGGAGGGGGGGGCCGTGATGCTGTCAAAGGGGTGGCCCCCGTAATGCGAAGAAGAAAAATATTTTTTTCCTCTTTATTAGCTATAGATTGAAAACATCCTGAAAAGTCAAGGAAAAGTGATTATGAAATAATTTTTAAAAAAAATGCGGGGAAGTTTTCCTTCCCCCTGTTCACGGCCTGACTTGTGCCCACATTTCAAAAATGTGGTAAAACCATTGACTCCTTTTAGGTTCACGGCAGTGGAGAAAGAGCAGAAAAATGCATGGGCAGTTTGTTATAGGGGAGGAAAAAATACAAAATTGTATCATCAAATGATCCTGAACTGATTCAGGAAAAAAAATGTAAAAAAAAATCAATATTGTTACTAAAACTAAAAAAAAAATTGGTCATACTTTATTTTTTTTATATCTTATCATTTAAATTTTGACAACCAGGAGTCATTGATGCAGCGTAAGAGTGAGCTTGATCTTGCAGAAGAGAAACTGAAAATGAAGGAATGCCTTGCGGAGCAGGCGAAAAAAAAGGGGATGGAGAGTACCTACAGTAATTACGTAGAGGATATCGAAGACCTGAGGAAAAGAATTCAGACACTGAAAACAGCAGCTGATTAAAAATATATTTTATTACTTTATCTTTCCGTAAGGACATCTTGAGTAACTTCTTTATGGAAAGAGAAGAAACAGAGGCATGAAGGCTTTGCCCCTCATGCACTTTTTATATTCAGTGCGTCCATGGCAATACGTGCCGCACCAAGGGCGGGTATTTTTTCCTGGTCCTTGATGGGGAGAAATTTAACTTTCTCTTTACAGCCCTTGAGTGCTCGCTCACCCACGACTTTCTTTACCTGGGGTATGAGGTAACGGTGTGCCATGGATAGCCCACCTCCAAGGATTACCGCCTCCGGGTTAAAAAGATTTACCAGGTTTGCAATACCAATCCCGAGGCAGTGTCCCATTTCCTCCAGGGCCTCGCGGGCAAAGGCATCACCCTTTTCAGCTTCTTCGAATATTATCTCTCCCGTGAGAGGCTCTTCCCCGGGCCTCTTTTTCAGGCTTGAACCGGAGTTTTTTCTTTTTTTCAGTCCTTCTTCGGCATATTCAACCAGTGCTGTGGCGGATGCATACCTCTCGAGGCATCCCCGGTTTCCGCAGGGGCAGGGGCGCCCGTCTTTTTCGATGGTCATGTGCCCCGCCTCCATTGAGCTGCCGCTCTGGCCGGTGTAGATTTTCCCGTCAATGATGACTCCCCCTCCTATACCGGTTCCCAGGGTGAGCATAATCCAGTTTCGGTACCGCATGCCGTTTCCCTGCCACCAGCTTCCCGCCAGGGCCGCGGTGGCGTCATTTTCGAGATAGACTGTCATGCCGGTTCTTTTGGAGAGGTTTTTTACCAGGGGATAGTTGTGCCAGCAGGGGATGTTGGGGCTGGTAATCACTATTCCTTTTTTTCTGTCGATGGTGCCGGCGGCGCCAACACCGGCGGCCTTTATATCCATCTTTGACACTGATGCGGTGGTTGCCAGGTTTTCGATGAGGCTGTAGATGGCCTCCACAATGAGGGGCGGTTCGCCGGGGGTGCCGGTTGAAAGAAAGCTGAGGACCTTCCCGTTTCCGTTGGTAAGAACGCCCTTGATACTGGTGCCGCCGATGTCGATTCCCACGTACATGATACTGCCTCGTTTTTTTATCTGGTGTCTGACTGCTCCCGCGGTGCATTAACTTCCCCCCCCATATGCCTTTAAAGATGTTTTATGGGGGAAGTTTTTTCACCCTTTGGGCAATGAACCGTTACAGGAGAGTAAAAAAGAGAATTGACATGATACTGTCAAGCTTCATTAAGTATTTTTTGTAAAAAAGAAAGAGTACTGACTCAA
Source organism: uncultured Leptospirales bacterium (assembly GCA_964534225.1). Lineage (GTDB taxonomy): Bacteria > Spirochaetota > UBA4802 > UBA4802 > UBA5550 > CAZHNW01. The sequence continues at coordinate 4,186 of CAZHNW010000067.1, forward strand.
GGGAGCCTTTCATGAAAATTGACCTTCATTCTCATACCAGCGCCTCTGACGGTCTCAGGGCGCCAGAGAACCTTGTTGACTACGCCGCGGAAAAGGGCCTCAGCGCCCTTGCCATTACCGACCATGATACCGTTGATGGCATCGACGCTGCCCTCAGGAGGGGGCAGGATCACGACATCGAAGTTATTCCCGGTATCGAGTTCAGTGTCGATTATGATGAAGGGACCTTTCACCTGGTGGGCCTCTATATCGACTGGAAAAATAAAGAACTGGTTCATGAGGTGACGCGTCTGGCGAAACTGAGAGAATCACGGGCGGAGAGAATCGTTGAAGACCTTAACGCAAAGGGGTTTCCCATCAATTTCGATGAAGTTCGAGAAGAGGCTTCCGGTGGCGCCATTGGTAAGCCCCATGTTGCCCGTGTTCTTGTGCGTCGGGGCCATGCCGCGGACCCCCATGAGGTCTATACAAAATTTCTCGAGGAGGGCCTTCCCGGGCATGTAAAAAAGGAGAAGATTTCCCGACAGCGTTCCCTTGAACTTATTCGTAATGCGGGAGGTGTCTCGATCCTTGCCCATCCCGCGTCACTGGATCTGGCCACGATGAAGGATTTCGAGTTTTTTCTGCGGGAACTTATTGATCTTGGCCTTGAAGGGGTCGAGGCATATTCTGACATGCACAGCCCCGAGGTCGCCGCGGAATACAGGGAAATCGCCGAGAGGCATGGCCTTCTTGTTTCGGGGGGAAGTGACTACCATGGTGACAAGGGAGAGATCATCGGTTACTACAAGCCGGACCATCCCATACCTGCCGAATGTTACACTGCCCTGCGTGAGTATATGAGCCGCCGCAGGGGCAATGTCTCAGGGTAAAAGCTGCGGCGGAGAAGTTTTAAAAAAGTACTCAGGCGTTTTTTCGGCATTACCGAAAGGTATAGAGAGGGCTAACCCCTTCATATACTGAAAGTCCGGAGAGAACGCTATGAAAAACCTTGTCAATGACGCCCTGATGCCCCTGATTAACGACGGCCTTGTTTCCATGGATAGAATGAACGATCTTATCTACATCAAGGAGTTCATTGACCGTGTTTCCACGAAAAAATATCTCGAAGAGCGTGACGTTGCTGCCCTGGAAAAGAAATTCGGTGTTCTGCCCCATCTCATTTCCTGGGGTGTTTATGTTCAGACGGAAATGGGGTCATCACTCATCGATCTCGATGATGAGGCCTTTAACAGGGCTGTTTTAACTGTCCGGTTTGATATCATGTCCGCATGCGAGATTTTCAGTGACAGGGAAAGTGCTTTTTATTCCTGGGTTGACGACGCCTATTATGAAGTTACCACAGACAATAAAGAATTCTTTACCGAAGAAGAGGAAGAGATTCTTCACCTGAAGATAATGAAGGACTACTACTTTGACCTTGGGATTGTTGATGATTTCACCATATCAGAAAAAGAGTGGTACGAAGCCTTTAATGAGGCCGTTGCCATGTAATATACGCGACAGAGTAATCGGGAAAGGGGGCGTTAGAAATGGTGCCCCTTTTTTTTAGTGATCCTGCTTTTTTAATATAAGACAGATTATTGAAAAATTCATTGCCTTTTTTTGCTGAATAATTATGTTTTACTTACCGGGAGAAAAGCCATGCTTAAAACATACAAAGCTCAAATAAAAAAGAATTTTATAGAATGGATCGATGATAAGCCAGACGAACTGTATAAAAGTGATTCATTAATAGCCTATGTGACCATTCTAAAAGAGGATAAAAAGCAGGATATAAAAAAAGAATCATTAGTTGATTTTTTTAAAAATTCTCCTCTTTTTGACCTGGAACTTGATCTTGAAAGAGATAAAGATACTGGTCGCGAGGTTGTTCTGTGAAATATCTCCTTGATACCTGTGTTATTTCAGAATTAAAGAAACGTGAACCAAATCCTTCTGTTATTCAATGGGTTAATTCTCAAAAAGAAGAAGATATCTATATCAGTGTATTGACTGTAGCTGAAATTCAAAAAGGGATAACAAAACTTTCCAGCTCTCAAATAAAAGATAAACTTCAATATTGGCTTGATAATGATTTACAGCAAAGATTTTATGGAAAAATATTAGATATCAACTATGAGATTGCTTCGGCCTGGGGAAGAATCCAGGGTAAAGCCGAACAGCATGGCAGGATGATGTCTGTTGTAGATAGTCTCATTGCAACGACTGGCATTGTTTATGACTGTATTGTTGTAACGAGAAATACATCCGATATGGAAGAATCTGGTTGCAACCTGTTAAATCCCTGGGAGTAAATTTTGTCCCTGTTTTCCCGCCGTCCAAAGGAGGCGTCAGAAATGGTGCCCCTTTTTTAATGTCCTATAAATGTTGACATTTTTTCCCCATCATGACTGTTGCTCTATATCAATCAACCAGAGGTATAAAGAAATGAAAAAGAAAAGCATATATGCAGGAAGTCTGACTCTTCTTTTGATGGTATCTCCCGCCTTTTCAGGAAACAGTGAATTTGCCCGGTTTTCAAAGCAGATCCTTTCAATCAATGCCCGTCCCGGCTACAGTGTTGACAGAACAAGGATGGTCATTCTGCATCCAATGATCAAGGAGAGGGAAGTAATTCTTGTCCATGAATCAACACTGACCTGGAAGGGAAATGTCTGCACCCGTACCATCGTAAAGGCCCGCCAGATCAAGGGGAAAAAGCCTAAAGGTTCTATCCTGGGGAAAAGCGCCAGGACCTGGTACATACCGAAAGACCTGCGAGCGTTTCTCACGAAAGCGCGTATCAGCAACTGGAGAAAATCCTCTTCTTTGAAACTGGATAAAAAGCCCTCCGCGGGATACCGTTTCAGTGCCACATTAAAGGGTGTAAAGCGGTTTGGTGAACTGCATATTAACCGTGATGGCAGCCTCAAGGCCATCAGTTTCGGTTTCCCCGAGGCGGGTATTTCTCATGCAAAAAACATGAAAGACTCCGGTACCGTCTGGTACTTCAAAGGCAGGGCCGGGAATATGCGCCTTGTAAAGAGATACAGTTTGACCACCAAGAAGAGCAGGGGCATCCCCATTATTAAGCTCGTCACCACCACATACAGCAGGTTTTGACAGTAAAATACGTTGTTAATTATCAAGAAAAGAATTGTTCATACGTTTATGCAGCCTGTCCTGAAAAGGTGTGGGAAAAAATATGCTTTTTTTCGCCGCAACAGGGGTATATACTGTTTATGACAGGTGGAAAATTCTGAGGGGCAATGCCTCTTTTTTTAATGACAAAAGGGGTGTGTCTGTGAGTTTCCCGCATTCGCGGGGAAGGTTTTCAAAATAATGAACAATTTTTTCAGGACAAGAAATATCACGCCTTTAAAATATAGTGGAGCCTGTCTTTTCCATGGCCTTGTCTATGCCCTGCTTGCCCTGGGCAGTTTTGCTGTAATGCCGGAGAGTGCGGAGTCTGTCCCTCTCTGGCTGCCCACGGGATATGGCCTTGCCATATTTCTCAGAAAGGGACTTTTTTACTTCCCCTTTATCCTGGCCGGTGCTGCCATTGCACAGACAGCATTTTTTTTCGTGGGAAGTCACAGCCTTGCAGCGGTCCAGGGGGCGCGTCATGCCGGCGCCTTTGTCGAGTCAGCCGTCGCGGCTTTTATTATTCTCAGGAGAATGGAGATTCCCGCCCTGTACCGTTCTGTCAGCGAGACCTCCAGGTACTGTCTTGTGGCGGCCCTCTCCGCCGTGGCAGGGAGCCTTGTCACGGCAGGGGCCGCGGGAATTGCCGGTGGCGGGGAGTTCTACTGGCAGCGCCCTGTCTCCTTCTGGGCTTCCGGTTTTATCAGCATGATGCTTGTCTCTCCCATGATTCTCGCATGGAAGGTCGATGAGCCCATAGTCTTCGACAGGAAAAAGAATGTCGAACTTGTGGTTGCTTCCTCGGTACTGGCCCTTGTCGTGGCCCTGACTTTTGGCGCGAAGGGTGTCCCCGCCATACAGTTTTCACTTCTCTACCTGATGATTCCCGTTGTGCTCTGGCTTCTCTACAGCTTCAACCACCGCTACGGCATGGTGGCCGTAGCCCTTGTAGTCCTTAATATCATGGCGGCCACAGACAATGGTATCGGCGCCATTTCAGCCATCGGCCCGGTAAACCGTGTCCTGGTGATGCAACTCTACATCGCGGTACTGGCACTGATCCTTATACTGGTGGGGGCCTATATTGGCGAACGGCATCTTTTCAAGAACGAGCTCTATGAACTCAATGATAAAATGGACAATATTATTCTTGAAAAGACAGAAAAGCTGGAGAGGACCGAGGAGCGTTTCCATAATATTTTTAACACATCACTTCTTGGTGTGGAACTCTTTGATAAAAATGGAGACCTTGTAGATGCCAATGAAACTGCCTTGAAAATTTTTGGTGTAAAGAATATTGTTGATCTTCTCTCGTATAACCTGCTGCGTGATGAATTTATTGATCCCGTGCTGCTTGAAAAACTGTCTGACGGGAAAGATGTGACAATAGAGTTCTGGTACAATTTTGATTCAGAATACCGGCCCCAGCCCTTTGCTTCAACACGAAGGGGGCGCATTTACCTGCAGGTCATGATAAACAGTATCAGGGATTCCCGTGGCAGCCATTTTGCCTATGTCGCCCTGATTCAGGATATAACCGAACGAAAGACCGCAGAGGATAAAATATCACGAAGCGAAGAACGTCTTGCTGATATCCAGAGGCTTGCCAACCTTGGATCGTGGGAATACCATATCCGCCGTCGTGAATTTTCCCTCTCCCGTGAGGCAGCGGAAATTATTTTCATCAGCGACCACGAAGAAGCGGTCATGAAGGATTATTACGCAAGTATTCATGAAGATGACCGTTCCTCCTTTGAGAAAAAAATGGAAAGGGCCATTGAAGAGGGTACACCCTTTGAAATAGAGTTGAGGCATGTCAGTGAAAAGGGAGAAATTAAATTTACCATCACAAGGGTTCACCCTCTCTGGCGCAACGACCGGATCCGGGAAATTATCGGTACTATAATTGATATTACCAGCCAGAAGGAGATAGAGCAGGCCCTGAGAAAGAGTGAAAATACCTTTAAGACCATTTTTTCTCAGTCACCCCTGGGTATTCTTCTCTTTGATAATGCAGGAAGTTTAATCGATCTCAACCCGGCGACACTGGGTATTTTTGGAATCATGGAGGTTGATCCTCTCGAGAATCTTAACCTCTTTAATAATATTATTATTGAAGTAAAGGACAAGGGACGTCTTGATCTCGGCAATTCTCTCAGGTTTACCACTGAAGTCGATTTCGAGGAAATCAGGCGCCAGGGGTACTATGACTCGAGCCGACATGGTATCGCCTATGTCGAAGTGGAGATAACTGCCATTAAGAGTCTCGGCTACCTCGCGCAGGTGAGGGATATGAGCCGTGAATTCATTGCTGAACGTGCCATAAGAGAAAACGAGGAGCGTCTTCGCACCATATTCGACAACGCTGGAATGGGTATTGTTATACTCGATACTGACCTCCAGTGTGTTGACTGCAACAGCCAGTGGCTTGTAATGATGGGCTATAATAAAAATGAAATGCTTGATGGAAATTATTACCGATTTACCCATTCTGATGATTTGAACAGGACGCGAAGAAAACTGGAATCTGTTCTCAGTAATTCCATTAACAGTTACAGCATGGAGAAGCGGTATGTGAGAAAAGACGGTACCATTATGTGGGGAAGTCTGTCCGTTACCGCCATTAAGGATTCCCTGGGAAATACAGAAAGCATCATAGGTATTATTGTGGATATTACACGCCGCAAGGAGATTGAACTCCGCTTGAAAGAGAGCGAAGAATTTTTACGGAGGGTCATCGATACAAGCCCGAACCCTATTTTTGTCAAAAACTGGAACGGCGAGTATACCCTGGCAAATAAAGCAGTTGCCGAGCTTCTGGGGTCCAGTGTTGAGGAAATGCTGGGAAAAAAATACGAGGACTTTCTGCCTGAGCGTGATGAGGCGGATACATTTTTCAGGGATGACCGTGAAGTGATGGTGAGGGGGAAGATCAAGGTTGTCCCGGAAGAAAAACTGACATCACCAGACGGGAGTGTAAAGTGGCTTAAAACCATCAAGGTACCCCTGAGGGAACACGGGTATGAAGCGGTTAACCACATTCTTGGCGTGTCAACGGATATCACGGAACTGAAAATTGCTCAGCAAAAACTCATTGAAATGGCCACTCATGATCCCCTCACCGGACTGCCAAACCGGCGTCATTTCTATGAAAAGCTCGGTGAGGTGCTTGCCCGCTCAAAACGGCAGGGAAAGGCTATTGCTGTCCTTTTTGTAGACCTCGACGGCTTTAAAGAAGTCAATGACAGGCTCGGCCATGACGCGGGGGATATTCTCTTGAAACAGGTTGCGGAGGAGCTTCTTCTGTCAATTCGCGAGGTAGACATCGTCTCGAGACTGGGAGGAGATGAGTTTACCATCATACTTGAAAGCGTGGTCAATGATGAAGATATAATCCAGGTGGCAGGCAGGATTGTGGAGAGCATTGACAAACCCATTGATATCAACGGCAGAGAGGCGAGGGTAACAGCGAGTATCGGTATCAGTGTTTTTCCCCGTGACGGGGAAGAAATCGAGACACTTATCAAGAAGGCAGACGATGCCATGTACCTTTCAAAGAAAAAGGGAAAGAACCGGTATACCTTCTGCGAATAGTCGGGCCTGGCGGCATGCCGGGTGTCAGGTGTGGTGTTATTCCTCTATCCTGGCCACACCCCTGCTCCTCTTTTTTTCAGTCGAAAAGAAATCGGTAATCTTTTCAAGATTTTTTGCATGGTCATTGAGAAGAGTCGCCGTTGAGGAAAGTTCCTCAGATGATGAAGCTGTTGTCTGTGATGACTGATTCAGCTGTCCCATGACAGAGTTTATCTGTGCGATGTTTGCGTCCTGTTCTTCTGAAGATATGGTTATCGACTGCACCAGTTCTGCTGTTTTCTGGATTCCGGGTACTATAGCATTCAGCTTTTCACCTGAGGTGTTGGCTACATCGACAGATTCGAGTATGAGGCCGCTGATCTCCTGTGCCGCTACCTGGCTTTTTTCGGCAAGCTTGCGTACTTCTGATGCTACAACGGCAAATCCCTTCCCCTGGTCACCGGCCCGGGCCGCCTCGATGGCGGCATTGAGTGCGAGCAGGTTTGTCTGGTAGGCGATATCCTCGACAAGACTTATTTTTCCTCGAATGGTGTCCATCGCCTCAATGGTTTTCTCCACGGCCCTGCTTCCCTCTTCAGTGTCGCGGGCTGTTCTTGCCGAAATGGATTCTGTTTCTTTGGCATTGCTGGTGTTATGGGTTATGGCGGCGCCCATCTCTTCAAGGGAAGATGTGATCTCTTCTACTGAAGCAGCCTGTGAATTTGCCTCTTCGCTCAGGCTCATGGCAGTAGCTGTGATTTCTGCAGACGAGTGGGAGAGGGTGCCCGCGCTTTCTTTTATGTCTTCAATAATTTGTAAAAGGCGTTTCTGCATTTCCTGAAGAGCCCACGCCATCTGTCCCGCCTCGTCATGGCCTTTGGCCTGTATGGAAGTTGTAAGATCACCTGCTGCAATGGCCTGTGAGGCAGTGACGACTTCTTTCATTGCTCCGACAATGCGTCGGTTCACTGCCAGGGCGACAACAATGAAAATCAGGAGAATGACAGCAAGAATTGAAAAAATTGTAATGTAGAGTGTAGAGAGAATTTTTTCGATATCCTCAACATAGACACCGGCACAGATAATCCACTGCCAGGGTTTATATCCCTGCACAAAGGTAATCTTTGGTACGATTTTATCCTTCTGATCTTTGTACTGCCACCAGTAATCGGCAAAGCCTCCGCCCTCCTTTTGGCCCATGGTCATAAAGTCCCTGACAAAGTGTTTGCCCTTTTTATCCTTCAGGTCATGTAGGTATTTCCCTATCAGCTTCGGTGAATAGGGGTGCATGATCATGGTGCTTTTGAAATTAAAGACAAAGAGATAGTCTTTGCCATCGGGGCCGAAGCGCTGATGCTTGAACTGGTCAAGGGCGATTTTCTTTGCCTGCTCCAGGGTGATAGTCCCCTCTTTTACCTGGGTGTCGAGTCTCTCCAGTGTGTTGATATTAATATTTACTACTGATTTCATCTGGCTTCGTTTTACGTTTATCATGGTGGTTTTTACAAGGGGAAGGAAATAGGCACCGATGAGGCCCCCAAAGAGAAGGTAGAGAAGGATGCCGGGGATGAGAAGTTTTTTCCCAATTGAAATACTTTTAATCTTTTTCATGATTGTTCACTCCCTGTCGCTGCTTGGTGGTTACTTAATTTTACCACGGAGAGAGGGGGGAAACAATATTTATTTTTCAGATAGGGCCATAATCCCCTGTTCTATGAAAAGCGAGTAACCCTGCTCCTGTGCAATGTTAATGGCACCGGTAACGGTATCGGCGGCGATACGGGCAAAGGGACAGTAGTGGCCTGCAAAAGCCGGTACAGAAGATGGACATTTTTTGCAAAGATTTACGGCGGGGCATTTCCGGCAAAGTGAGTTTGCTTCGCTGGTGAGTTCACTCTCTGTGTCTGTAAGAGGTGAAAGCCCCGGGAGATTGCAGGGGAAAATGTCACCGCCAGAGTCGAGAAGGGGGAAGTTGCAGTGGTAGCGGCATTGACCCGCAGGATCGATATACTGGGCGGCAAGGCTGCGAAAGGCATCCTCTGAGAGGAGGCGGCGAAACTGTTCAGGAGAAATGGAGATGTCCCGGGCGGCACGCTCTCCATGGTGAGAAGGGTATACTATTGAAGAAACGCTTTCAGGCTCCAGTGCCTTAATGGCATCAAAGCGTCTTTCCACGTTGTATGACGTCAAAACAAGGTTGCGGGAGAAGGGTATCTCTTCTGTTTTCATGAAGGCGGTAAGGTCTTTGAGAGCGTCAAAGTTGCCCGCGCAGCCGCAGAGAAGGTCATGCCAGGGGGCGCGAAAGTCAAAGAGGGTAAAGCGAAACTCAACCCGCCTGCCGGTAATGGCAGATATCTCCCTGGCTCGTGTTTTCGCTTTTTCTCGATCCTGGTACCATGCCCCGGTGGCAAGGAGACGGAGATGTGCATTGCCTGCTGTTGTTTCAACAATATCCCCGATGATGGCAGCGAGGTCATCCCTGAGAAAAATTTCTCCCCCCGTGAGGCTGATTTCAAGGGGAGTCATTTTTTCGATGAAGGTGTTTATCTTTTTCCGGGAGAGTTCTTTGCCGCATTTTTTGTCATCCACGAAACAGTGGGGGCAGTGGAGGCGGCATCGGCGGGTCAGTTCGATATTGATATGCGAAAAAGGGGGATGTGCCTTCAAAAATGCGTGGCGGTACATGCGCACCCGCGTATCACCGGCATAAAGTGAAAAATCAGTAAACTCCTCAAGGGAAATCTCCCTTGCTTCAAAAATGAATTTTCGGTCATTAGAAATTTCAGCATAGAGATGATGGGTCGGCGCGTAGAGCTGTATTTTTTCTCCTGCGGTGCGTGTCATGACCAGGGGGGCTGCAGTATCAGCGGGAAAGGTAACAGGTTTTCTTTTTTCAGGCATTGTCAACTTCCCCCTTTGCTTTTTTAATATTTTTCTGTAAGGCTGCCCTCTGTTCACGGGCAAAGTCGAGGAGGTCCCTGTCGTCTTCGACTTCCACGAAATGAAAAAGCCCTTTGATTGTTTCACGGACCTTCTCATTGACACCGGCAAGTACGCGGGTTGCGGGGCTTTCGCTGTGGTCGTTATTCAGAAGAGCATTGTCCTTTTCATGGCGCGCCTGCCGGTAGAGGTCATACCATGCGGGGAAGATCGGTTTGATCACCGTGGAGGCGAGCTGGTAGTAGAGGGCGGTTTTCTCGTCGAGAAAGTCCCAGTATGATTCGAATGCGTCTTCGTTGGTAATGAGTCCTTTCTTTCTGAAGGTCTCTGTGACGGGAAGCCGCGGGGTGCAGTAGAGACGGTTGAGCAGGGTATGGGGCGTGTCAAGGTTTTGTTCAAAAAGGAAGTCATACTCTTTTTTGATATCAGAAAATTCTGTGAGGGGATGAAAAGGAATGAAGCCAGTGGCGGTATCGATATCAAGGCGGAGAAGTGTCTCCAGTGAGTCATGGACTGTCTCCATGGAACATCTCTTGTTGTAGATGCGCCGCGTTGCGGGAAGTGACGAGTCGATGCCGAGAAAGATACCGGCCAGGCCTGCCTCTTTCAGGAGGGCAAAGGTTCCCTCTTCGATATGGTCAGGCCGGCACTCAAGGTAAAAGATGACAGGCAGGTTTTCCTGTATGATGCCCCTGGCAATTTTTTGTGCCCGGTCAAGGCCTTCAGGGAGGGAGCCGATGAAATCATCGTCGATGAAGTGAATGACCGAAACGCCGTGATGATGAACCAGTTCTTTTATTTCAGCAACCACCCCCGGTGCGGAACGCTGCCGCAGGGGAATGCCGCATGAACGCATGCAGAAGAAACCGGCAGAACAGAAGGTGCAGGAGCCGCTGCATCCCCGTGATGAGAGTATCGTTGCAGGGAGTCCCCGACCTGTTACTGCCAAAAGGATGTCCCGCGCCGGAAAGGGGAGCAGGTCGATATTTTTTTCGCCGGCGCCGCGCAGTTTTCTCTCTTCGGGAAATTCTGTACCGGTGAGAATAATCCCGGGAATGTCAATGGCGCGGTCCTCCAGAAGGGATTCAAGGAGGCGGGGAAGTATGACTTCCCCCTCGAAAAGAACAAGAGAGTCAAGGGAGGGGATCTCCTCTGCCACTTCACGGGGAAAGAGACTGGCCAGGTGCCCGCCTGCTGTGAGGTGGATTTCCTGTTTTTTCTGATCTTCGAGAATTTCAGCGATGGCAGCGGCCCCTTCAAGGGCAGCGGCGCTTACCAGGGAGAGGCCCGCAAGCGTGGGGCGCAGTGAGAGAACCATTTCTGCGATTTCTTCAGGGGAAAGGTCCTGGAGTTCGCCGTCAATGATGCCCACGGAGTACCCCTGCTGCCTGAGGGCAGCGGCAAGGTAGCCGATACCGAGGGACTCCTGGTAGTCCTGGTCAAAGCCCGTGTGAAAAAAGGGGGGGCGTATGAGGATGCAGTCCATATAACGAATCAGTGAAGCACTCAGTGTGCCACGGGCACGCATGAACAGACACGGCGGTACCCTCCACTGCGCCGGCGGTATCCCCCGCTGCGCCGCCTTCTCCTGCTTCGTGTGCTCACAAGGTTGCAGGTGCAGACCTTGTCGCAGGTACAGACAAGGCGGCCCCTGTGGCGTACCCGCGTTGACTTCCACTTGCTTTTTTTCCCGGGGACGGTGACGTCAGGTTTTTCAGGGACATCAGGTTCTTCGGCGATGTAGAGGTCCATCTCCGGTTTGATGAATTTTATTATTTCAGGTTTTTCATTTTTTTTGTCTGCCATGGTATTTTCCTCAGTTGAATTCTATTCTGCCCTCACCGGATGACTCCAGGTGACGGAGTATATAGAGTTTTAAGAGCTGTCGGTTTATGGTGCAGCGGTAGGTGTCGCTGCCTTCGGTCATGGTCATTTTCGAGGGACAGTCTCCCGCGCAGTGGTAGCGGGCGATGCAGGTGCGGCACTGGGGGCGAAGCATGTCCATTGTTAAAATGTGCTGGTAACTTTTTTCATCTATGGTGATATTTCCCTTTTTATCGATATGTCCAAAGTGAAAAGGATCGTCGCCTGTGAGCCCCGCTGATTCATAACATGAGGTAAGGTCTCCTTCAGGGGTGACACAAATACTGCTTCCGCATGCCTGGCAGAATCGTTCCCGCCGGTCAGGGTATGATATTCCGGAGTAGGATACCTCGGCGTCGTACTCTGCGGCTCTGTCCATGCAGTCATCAAAGATTTCGATAAATTTCAGGGGATCGGGAAGCAGTGATCTTTTGCCGGTGCCGCGGCCCTTCAGGTAGAGGGGTTCAAGCTGAATGATTTCGCAGGAAGTTTTCTCAAAGATGGAGGAAACAAAACCGGGCAGAGAGGCAAGGTTGTCAGCGGTCACGGTGGTGCGCACCGCGAAGGGAAGGTCCGCATCGGTGAATATTTCCGCGGTGCGCATCGCCTCCCGGAATGAGTTGCCTCCCTCAAGGGGGCGCTGCAGGTTGTGATATGTTTCGGGGCCGTCAAGTGAAAGGGAAACATCAAAGTCATGTGCTACCAGGAGACGGCGTATTTCGTCATCCATGACGCCGTTGGTGCCGATGCTGAAGAAGTTTTCAAGCCCATGTGTCTGCGCCTCATTCAGGGCATGGTCAACGGAGAGTGAAAGGAGACTGCCCGCAAGGGTTGGTTCTCCGGCGCCGTGAAAGGCCAGGTGGAGTTCATCGTTTCCAGTGTCGGCGCAGTGCCTGGCCATCCATGTAATGGCATTGCGGGCGTCTTGCGGGGACATTTTACTCCCGCCGGGACCCCCGCCGGCATAACAGTAGGTGCAGGCGAGGTTGCATGCACTGGTAAGGAAAAGTGTCAGGCTTGTAAAGAGGGGGCTGCTCTCTTCTTCGCTGGCCTCATGTGATGTCTTTACCGGGGGGGATATCTTCTCACGGGAGAGAAGATCAAGGTCGGCGAGGCCGTCGAGAAATGCCAGGTTCTCTCCTGTGGGGGTGATCCCCTCTTTCTGGAGTTCTTCGAGTATTTTTAACCCTGCCATGTTCACCTGCAGCACCGTTGCCTTCAGGGGAAACCAGGCAATGAGGTTTTCTCCCCTGGTAAAGGAGGTCATCTCCGTGTTGAGGTAGTAGCGGCTCATGTCAGATGACCAGGTTTACTTCTTTCATGGATGCGATAAGGGGAAGCAGGGCTTCATTGATTTCCTTCTCGGGAAGGGAATACCGTGAAGCCAGGATACGGGTTATCGCTTCGGCTGAGTTTCTCCCGTCGATGAGGTCCCAGACCTCCCGTGCCGTCCGGTTGAGGGAGAAAAACTTCCCCCCGCTCCCGGGAACCTCAAGCAGCCAGGTACCGTCTGATTCGGCAAGGGCCTCCCTGTCAATGACCCGTTCCAGGGGTATGCCGTTGCCGCGTGCCATGAGCCTGTTCGTGATAAAAGGGGGGAGCCCCAGCGCGGCCATGACAAGGGTTGTTTTTTTAATAATGGATCGTCGTGTGAGTATATTCATGGTGATTGTTCCCCCTTTTTCAGGAGTTCCCTGTTTCTGCTGATAAGTTTTTTGAGTTCCCTGTCTTCATTTTTCAGGCGCCCTTCTGCGGTATCAAGGTCAGCCAGGGCTTTGCCAGGGCGCCCCTCTTTGGCATGGACCGCGGCGCGTACAATAAGGGCCTTGAAATGTTCCCTCCTGAGTCGCATGGCCCTGTCAAGGTCATGGCGTGCATTTGTAAGGCGGCCCTTTTCGTCGAGGAGCCATCCGTGATTGTACCAGGTGCCGGTAATGTTTTTTTTCAGAGCCCTGGCTCGCATGGTGTGAAACCGGGCCTGGCCGGTTTTCCCCTGCCTCTGCAGTGTTGCCCCCAGGTTCAGTTCTGCCGCCGCGCGCAGGCGGGGTGAGTTTTTAATAACCATTCTGAAGTTGCGGGCGGCCTTATTATATTTTTTCCGGTGGTAATAACAGACCCCCAGGTTGAGTTTTGCCTCGTAGAGGTTGTGCTTCTTTTTTACGGCACGTTGCAGTTTTTTTTCTGCCAGGGAGTATTTTTTCATTTTCAGGAGCTGTGTGCCGCTGCGGCATTCGGCATAGGCGTTATAGATGTCCATGAGGGCCTGGGCAGCCCTTTTTCGCATGCGGGAGGAGCGGCCCTTTTTTGAGAGCCATTTGAGCTTTGAAATAGCTGGTTTGCCCATGAGGACCAGGGCTTTTTTCATTTTGATGGAAGATTTTTTTCCCGCTGAAATAATTGCATTGACGGCGCGGGGGTCACCGATCTCTCCAAGGGTCTTCATGATGGTCCCCCGGATGCTGTAGTCCCTTTCTTTTCTCAGGCGATTTATGAGAAAGGGGACGGATGGGCGGTGGCGCATTTTTGCCAGGGCAGCCAGGCCTGTCTGTTTATCACGCCTGCTGCTTTTTTTTGCGTAAACAAGTCGGCGGCATGCGGGGACCGTTGCGGGGCCCAGGGCGGCAAGGGCATTTTCATGGTATTCCATGTTTTTATACCGATAGGATGGTGTTGAATCAATGTCATTGATGATAAAGGAAAGAAACCGGCGGTCAGGCATCAGCGGTACTGCCCTGATTAGACTCGATGCTGCGGACTTTTTGCGCTGTGCCGTCTGGATCATTGCCGGTACGGCGGAGCGGGCGTTGAGGCGTGCAAGGGCTTTATATATTCGTTTCAGGACATGAACGTCGGTCTCCCTTTTGAGCCGTTTCACAAGGGGGGGGATGGTGCGTTTTGAGTTCATTAATCCCAGGGCCTCGGCGGTCTTTTTCCTGGTATCTTTGCCCAGGGCATTAATATATTCTGCCAGGAGAGGAATCGAGGCGGGATTGCCGATTTTCCCCAGTTCCTGTATGATGTAGCCTTCCCTGTGGCCGGAGGCATCCGGCAGGAGTGATTCAAGTATCTGGCGCCCCTCATCGGTTCCAAGGTTGCCGAGAAACCTTGTGACCTTTGGTGAAAGGTGCATGTCACCGTTTTTGATTTTATCCAGCAGTATCTTTGACAGTGAAGGGTCAGGGAAAAGGTGGAGGATACCGATGATGTGCCTCAGGGTGCGTGGATTGTTTTTCTGGATTTCTTTTTTTATTGCCGGTTGAAAGGCCTCGGCGCTGTGTGCAATGAGTTCAGCTGCGGCCTTTCGTGTTTTACTGTTGTAAGAACCGAGTTGTTTAACGGCCTCGTTATGGGCTTTTTCTCCCAGGTCAACAAGGGCTTTTCTTACTCTTTTTTTTGTGCGGCCCCTGCTTCGGCTGTAGGCCCTGACCAGTGCTTTCGCGGTAGTCTTTATTTCACGGTGCCAGTCGCTTTCACTGAGGCCAAAATTTTCTGCTCTATCCCGGTTTGAAAGAATGCTGCTCAGGCATTTCGCACTGGCCCCGGTGTAGCGTGTCCGGCTTTTGCTCAGGTTGCGGCGGTAAATCCGGAGAATCCTTTTATCCCTGCTTTCAACTGCCCTTTTGCAGGCATTAGTTTTGTATCGTTCAGAGTATGATGTTTTAAGCGCCCGGGCAAGTGTTTCTTCATCGAGTTTTACCAGTGAACGGTATGCGGTACGGCGGACTCGGCGGTTATAGTCACTCATTGCCATGGCAAGGGGAACGACGGTTTTGCCCTTATCATTTTTGCGGTTACCCAGCTCACGCGCTGCCGCAAGGCGTCTGTATCTCCTGTATGATTTCAGGTCGCGGATAAGCCTTTGTGTGCTTTTCTTCTGTGTCGAGGAATACCGGCTTTTGCGGTGATAACGTGCGAGGCGGTAATTTTTACGTGTGTCATATGAACGGTGGGCTTTGCGTGAGTTTTTATAACCTCTGCCGTTTTTTGCCGGTGTTGAACCGCATGAGGAGAAAGAAACAAGGGCAGTGATAATTATAATGGCGGTAAATGCATTTTTTAATGGTGTCTTTTTGTTCATAAGGAATTTCCTTTTATGCGTTACCATTGATGAGAGGAAAAGGCACAGCGCTGCTTTTGTTACAATGAAATTTAATCGTGAAAATCTAAATCATCAGAAAAACTTACCTCTGTCAATGATAATTGAATAAAAAGTCGTTGCCCCCCTGTACTTTTCTGAGATGATAGTATTCTGTCTCGGGTGACACTTTTTAAAAGGTGGATGTCCCCAGGGTGTTATAGTATTGCCCGTTATAAGACTACTATGGAAGAAAAAATGAATAAAAAGGTACTTGTTACCGGCGCCGCCGGTTATATCGGCACCAGGACATGCCGAAAGCTCCATGAAAGGGGAAACAGTGTTCATGCACTGGTGCGTCCCGGAGAAGATTACCGGACTATTTCGGGATATGTTGACTCTGTGGTTACCGGAGACCTCCTGGTCGAAAAGGACTGTAGTGACATTGAAAGTTACGCCGCCGCTGAAGGAATCTCGCTTCTTGTTTCTCTGACAGGGGGTGTAGACTATCATCAGGATTATGAAACTTCCCGCCGTATTAATGTGGAGACCGTGGAAAACTGTCTCTGTATCGCTGAAAACCTTCATGGGAGAAAAATTTTAAAAAAGATGGTGCAGGGGGGAAGTGTCGCTTCACGGGGCTTTTCCCCTGAAGGAGGGGATAAACTTCCCCCCATAAACGAAAAAGAAGACCGCTATATAAAGGGGCTTTCGGTTTACTGTGATGTGAAACGTGAAGCAGAGGACCTGGTTTTGCATTCTGTGAAAGAGAAGGGGCTGCCCGCCTGTATCATTCAACCGGGTTCTCTCGTCGGGCCCGGTGAAGGGACGACTACTACCACTACGGTGGGCCTGGCGCGGCGCGCCCTGAAGGGGATTCCCGTTCTCTGCGGGGGTGCCAGCTATGTCTCCGTTGATGCCGTGGCGTCAGGTATCGTTTCTGCTTTAGAGAAAGGGCGTGACGGTGAGTACTATCTCCTCGGTGGAGAAAACATGACGATGAAAGATTTTTCACTCATGGTGAGAAAAGTGGCGCGTGTAAATTTTCCCTCTCTCAGGATTTCACCATTTGCACCGCCTGTTCTTTCACGGAATGTGTCGTCATTCCTGGGGCGCATGGGTGTCATGATGAATGCCCAGCAGGCCCTTCTGGGCAGCACCTTTCACTATATCGATTCTTCAAAGGCGGTTCGGGAACTGGGGTATCGCCATGACGCCGCCCTTCTCGAGGGGGCGGTGCGGGCGCTTCTTGCATCCATGACGGGTCAAAAAACGTGACAGAGGGGACTGTCAGGCATAGAATTAAATTTCATTTGAGCCGTGTAAAAACGGATTACAGCGTATTCAGACCTGATTACTCTTCTCCCGAGAGGAAATGACTGATGGCAATCACATGTGATATTATAAAGCTTTCCCCCGTGGAAAAGTCCAGTATAGATTATGATATGGCGGTTTTTTCTATTAGAACGGGAAAACGCATCGATATCGATAATTCACGGGAGTATGTTATATTTCTTACCACCATCATAGAAGGGGGGGCAAAGAAGATACTCATCGACTTTCATGACCTCGAGTATATTGACAGCTCAGGTATCGGTCTCTTTATTGCTGCGGCCAAGCAGGTAAGGGCCCGGGAGGGGGACCTCATTATCTGTAATGTTTCATCTGAAATTATGGGCATTTTTAAGATTGTCAACCTGCAGGATTTTATAAAAATGTTTTCCACAGATGGTGAGGCGGTCAACCATTACCGGATGATTACCTGAGTTTTTCTGCCTGTTACCGGATATTTATTTTTTAACATTGTTCATCTCTAATTACGTTAGGATTTTATAACCATATTCATTAATGCTTGAAAATAACAGGCATAAAATGCATATGTACAATTGCTGGATTTGTCCGATTTTAGTATATTAATTAAGGAAACATGTGTGCCTTAAAAATTCAGCAGGTTAGATAAAAGAGATAAACAAAAAAATGTTACAGGCTATACTACATAGAATAAACAGGGGATCACCCTTTCAGAAAGGGATACATCTCTTTTTTCTGTTTCTGGCTCTGACCCTTTTTGGCGCCTGTGATGATAATTTTGACACGGCATTGAAGAATGAAATCGAGGCCAGCACTGATCCCGCGCCTCAGCCCGAACCCGAACCTGAACCTGAACCTCCTGAAGGCAATTTCACCTGGCAGAAAATCGCTAACGTGGCCATTCCCTTAAGCGGTGCCGCAGCTGCAGTCCATAACGGCAGCCTCTATATTCATGGGGGCGTGAACTCTTCGGGGGATGTTGAAGATGTCCTCTACAAAGTGGATCTTGCCACGGGCACCACGGTTTCAAGCACAACTACCTGGGCCCGGGCTTATCACAGCATGACCGCTGTCAATGGACTGCTCTATATCTTTGGCGGCGCCGATGAAACCGGTGCCGGAACAAATCTCCTTGCCGGATACGATCCCGACACCGGCACCTGGGATGAAATCACTACCAGCGAAACAAATGGAACATGGCCCGACGGGAGAAGCCGTCACACCGCCTTTGCCTGGGAGGATAACCTCTATATCTATGGAGGAAACCTTGCCGGTGAAATTCGCACCGTACTTCTGGCCGCAGTTTCTGACCCGGTTATCTACTGCCTTGATTTTTACGGCAATACAGCAAATGGTAAACATGTCTGGTCAGAAGTGACCAGTATCGAGGGGCGAGCGGGCCACGGCTCTGTTGTTATTGGTGACATTTTCTATATCGTGGGGGGATTCAGTCCCAATGATGACACTCTTTTTAAAAATATCTGGACATATGACCTAAACACCGGTACAAGTACTGAAACAACAATGGATACCACCCTCTACCAGAGGAAGAATATATCCCTTGCCGCTACAGGAAGCGGTTTTTACACCTTCAGCGGCGAAGGCTCTGACGGCATTGATTCCCTTTTTGTCGGGGGGACTGCCGCGGGGGAATATTCTTCATGGACCGGTGGGGCTGAAGGCAGAAGTGAATATGTTCTTGAAAGCGACGGTACCTCTCTCTATCTTTTCGGGGGGCGTAACGCATCAACCAGCCAGTACTTTAACGACCTCTGGGTCATCACCCCGAAGGAGTAATCCCTTCTGCTTTTCCTTTACAGTAAAAGCATTTCTCCGGGGGCTTTTTCTGGGCCTGTTTCTTCTGGTAACCTTTTCCCCCGCTTATTCTGAATCCGCTTCTTCCGGGGACTCTTTCCCGTCTATCCGGTATCCCATTATCGGCCTTCACGGGGGGTATACCTTTGTCAGCGGCTATTACCGGGAAAATCTGAAACAGGGGGGCTCGGTCTCTCTTTTCGTTGTCCCCTGGATGTGGCACTATTTCATGATCGATACAGAAGCATCATGGAACTATCTTACCGTTCAGGGATCACCGGATTCCTACATGATGCTTTCCTCCCTCACCGCGGGGACCCTTCTGCGCATACCCGCCATACCGCGTCTCGATTTTTTTGTCGGCTTTTTGATGCGCGGTTCTTATTTGTACTTTCATGGAGAGAACAGCGGGGAGACATCGCAGACCTTCAAGGTGGGCTTTGGCGCAACGGGGGGCCTTTTTTTTCGTCTTTATAAGAATATCGAGATGCGTTTTACCTACCGTTTCACGGAAAACGATCTTTCCGGAAGGTCTTTCATGACCCACGAGGTTCTGGCGGGGGTTGCCTGGGGGTTCCCCGTGAGCCGGGTGGATGCTTCACCGAAAAGTGACCCCTACAAAAAAATAAAGTTTCACTACAACCGGGGGCGTGAGTTTTATGAGGGGGGAAGTTTTCAGTCTGCCCTCAGGGAATTCAGGGCGGTGAGGCGCATTGACCCGGAACACCTGGAGGCGGGGGCCTATATCAAAAAGATTTCGACTTCCCTCGATCTCTTTTTTCGTGCCGTAAAAATGAATGACGACGGTGATCTCTTTGGCGCCATACGTCTCTTGAAAAAATGTGACCCGAAAATGTCCGAGGCGGGGAAGTTACTGGTCCGTATCAGGGGTACCCTGAAGAAACAACTTCCTGCACTTGAAAAAAGAATGATCCGCTTCTATAATAAAAAGCAATATCCCGCCAGTATAAGTACCGGGCAGAGGATACTCCTTGTGGATCCGGGGAACAGGCGGGCGAAGCTCTACATACAGCGGGCCCGGAAACGCTACGATGCTTACAGAAAGTTCCAGTAGGTGTATTCATGCGTATACAGTATAAACAGATACTTGCCTTTATAATCATTATCCTTATTTCTTCACTTCCCGTGGGTTTTTTTATCCTTCATAAGCAGGAGGAAGAAAAATTGAACCTCCTGATTCGCCGGGGAATGACTGACGCCCGCATCCTTGCACGGTCCACGCTGAATGTTCTCCTTGCAAACGGGGGCAGCGTGGCGGGCACGAGCCTTGATGCCCGTGAGATGATATCCATTATCTCCCCCCTTGAAGAAGACGGCCTCATCTACGCTGACAGTCTTCTTCTTTCTTCGAAGAAAGAATATAACGGCCTTATTCTCGCCTCGTGGCCCCCTTCAGAAAGGGGATCGCGGGGCCTCTATCCCGAGGGGAGGGTGCCGCCCCCTGAACTGGTTATCCTTGAAAAAGAGAGCTCTTTTTCTGAGCGCTTTATTGAACATTTTAATGATACCTGTTTCGAGTTTACCGCCACGGGGAGTCTTCCCGGAAAGGCCCCCATATGCGCGGCACGCCTCTACTATTC
>CAZHNW010000068.1:0-23798 GCA_964534225.1 uncultured Leptospirales bacterium
CGGGCGCATGCGTCGACTGCGGTTGCCGGCAAGTTTATGGCCGCAAGGGTTGCAGGGTTTCTGATGGAGAAGGAACTCGACTATCTGGGCCGCGCCATTGAGAGTCCGGAGTCTCCCTTTGTGGCGATTATCGGCGGGGCCAAGGTATCCTCTAAACTCGATGCCCTGAAAAATATTCTCAATACAGTCGATTTCCTCATCATTGGAGGTGGAATGGCATTCACTTTTCTCAAGGCACAGGGATATGAAGTAGGCAAAAGCCTTCTGGAAGATGAGCTGGTTGAAACAGCAAAGGAAATTCTTAATGATGCTCAAAAGAAAAACATCAATATCCTGCTCCCTGTTGATGTGGTGACCGCCCACGAATTCGAAAATGATGCTCAGAGAAATGTCGTGAAAATTGATTCAATACCCGAAGAAATGATGGGACTCGATATCGGCCCTGATTCAATTGAAATTTTTTCCAAAAAAATCGAGGCTGCAAAAACAATTATCTGGAATGGCCCCATGGGAGCATTTGAAATGTCAAACTTTTCACGAGGAACCAATGCTATTGCCGAGGTTCTCGCAAAGACAGACTGCCTCAGTATCGTTGGGGGTGGAGACAGTGTTACCGCTGTAAACAAGGCAGGAGTCGCCGACAAGATGTCCTATATCTCTACCGGAGGTGGAGCCTTCCTTGAGCTTCTCGAGGGTAAGACACTTCCCGCCTTCGCTGCCCTTGACAAGTAGATTCCCAAAATCTTCAAATAAAAAACCCCGGTAAAATTCCGGGGTTTTTTATTACACTTACATGCGTACCCTTAAAATAATAATAATTATTTTTCTTCTTTTGCTTTTTGAATATTAATCTGTGAGATAGCAAGTTTTGCCAGGGGTATTGAATAGGGTGAGCATGATACATAATTGAGTCCTGCTCCCATACAAAATTCGATATTCCGCGGATTGGCTCCATGTTCACCGCAGAGTCCGATTTTAATATCGGGCCTGGTCAATCTTCCCCTCAGGGCTGCTGTCTCAATCAACTCCTTGACTTCATCGCCAAGGTACTTGAACGGATTATGAGCCATAAGGTCATAAAGCGAGTAATCAGGGAAGAAAGAATT
Organism: uncultured Leptospirales bacterium; assembly: GCA_964534225.1. Lineage (GTDB taxonomy): Bacteria > Spirochaetota > UBA4802 > UBA4802 > UBA5550 > CAZHNW01. The sequence goes on from CAZHNW010000068.1 coordinate 1,107, forward strand.
GGAATCGTCCCTGGAGAGACCATACGTCGTCTGGGTAAGGTCATTGGTCCCAAAGCTGAAAAATTCAGCATAGGCAGCGATTCTACCCGCACCAAGGGCGGCAGCGGGAAGTTCAATCATAGTTCCTACATGATAATTAACTTCATCGACACCGTACTCTTCTATAACCTCATCTTTTATTGAAGAAATGCCCCTGACTTCCTTACCTTCAATTGATTTACCATTTTTAATAAACCTGACCTCGTTTTCACTCATTACGATGGGTATCATTATTTCAGGTTCAACTTCGATGCCCTCTTTTTTCAGCATACAGGCTGCTTCAAAGATTGCCTTGCACTGCATCTCATATATCTCAGGATAGGTAATAGCCACACGGCATCCCCTGTGGCCAAGCATGGGATTCATTTCTCCCAGTTCTTCACAACGAGTACGGATGTCAGCAGCCTTCATCTTTGTTTTTCTTGACTGCATGTACTTGAGAAATTCTTTCATACTGTCTTCATTTCGTGGCAAAAACTCATGAAGGGGAGCATCAAGAAGCCGTATGGTCACAGGATTGCCTGCCATTGTCTTGAAAAGATCATAGAAATCAGATCGCTGCATAGGCCTGAGGGCTTCAAGGGCCTTGCGCCTTTCTTTTTCATCTTCAGCAATAATCATTTCACGGAATTTCATAATACGTTTTTCATTAAAAAACATATGTTCCGTACGGCAGAGTCCTATTCCCGCAGCCTTGAAATCTTTTGCCACTTTTGCGTCCCTGCCCTGGTCGGCGTTGGCACGCACATTAAATTCTTTAACATACCTGTCTACTATTTCAAGAAAGTCGAAAAGGCCATTGGTCTTGAAGTCAGGTTCTATCAATCCCACCTTTCCAAGATAGAGTGTCGGGTCCTCGTAATAGGGAACATTAATTGATACATAATCCCCTTCTTTTACCACTTTACCCGCCAGAGTCATTGATGTCTTCGAAATCTTCAGATCAGGCTGCACCATGGCGACCTTGCCAAGGCTTCGGGCAACAACAGGTGCGTGTGATGAGAACCCCCCCTCTGTACTGATGACCCCCCTGGCCACTTCAATTGCCTTTACATCCTCTGCATAGGATGCAGGGAGAACAAGTATCATATTCGTATCCTGACCGCTCATAATAGCTCTTTTATACTCTTCAAGAAGTTTTGGTGTTGAAAAGAATACACGGCCGATGGCGGCACCCGTTGATCCGGCGATACCTCCCTTAATTGACTTAACATTCTTAACAGTGCGGGGATCAATAACAGGGTGAAGAAGTTCATTCAACTGGTTGGGTTTTATTGTCAATATGAGCTGTTCCTCATCGATTACCTTGCGTTCACATAAATCGAGAAGTGTTTTAATCTGTGACTGCGTTGACTTCTCATCGACTTCCCGCTGTTCAACAAGCCAGAAATCATCTTCTTCGATGGTAAATTTTATATTACGAATCTCTTTGAAATTATCTTCTACCTTTTGAGCGATCTCGGTAAACTTCTTGTAATAATTTTTATCAATTTTGGCAATACTCTTTGCCTTTCCACCGGACAGATCAAATTCATTCTGGAGGTAATCCCCCTGAATTTCTTTCTCGCCAGTAATTATATTTCGCGTATAGTAACCGCCTGAATAAGACTTATCGCCAAAATTACCATAAACCATTACCTGTACCATGATGGAGAGTGTTTCATCAACATCGATTTCGGAATCACAATACTTTGACGCTGCCATTTTCAAAATCAGGCTCAACTGATCATAAACATCAAGAGCAAAATTATCATCGTAAGCCTTTAAGTAAGCGTCGATGGCCCTTTTAAGATCTGCCACTTTAGGCTTTTTAGGAAGTTTACCCTCAATTTTTTTCTGTTCCTTTTCATCGATATCCAGAAGATGACGTCCTATATTTCTCAACAAAAAAAGAAATTCACCATAGGCAAACTCTTCGCCGGTAAATTTTGCAAAGGCTTCAACTGTCTCCATGTTCATGCCAATATTATGAATAGAGGGGAAAAAGGGTATATTGAGGTCTGAACTTAATACCACCTTTAGCATGAGGGGTTTCTTGTCATCACCAAAAACTTTTTTAGTCTCCTTCTCCAGCTGCTTTATCTGCGCCTTGAGCATCTCTTTCACATTAACCTGGGGGAGCTTTTTCGTTAAATCAGCATCGATAATAAATCCAGGCGCAATGGGAAGCCCCATAGCAGCAAGGTCAACAGCCCTTTTCCCACGAATACCAAGTTTGATGCGGGATTTTTCATCTACTTCTTTCAGATTCCTGTTAAAAAAAATAATATTTTCCATAATATAACTCCGTAAATATTTTCTTAGTACCTAGAAAAGATTCAAAACTTTTCCCATATCAATTTTCAGAAACTGTTCATACCTGGGGCTGGCTCCTTCGAAAAGATACTTTTGCAATTTTGAAACTCCACGAATATTTTCTCCACCAACCTGAAAAAAGATAGAATCACTGTGCTTTACCTTCCCCCATTTAAAAAGAGAATTTATATCAAGGATCAACTCACCCTTGTGGTAAATGTAAACCTGAAGATCAGGAAATTTGGTTGTGTAACTTTCAATAATCTTTTTCCATGCTTCAACATTGCCATTATGAAAAAGCTCATTGGAAACACGCACAGCATACTTGGGGGTGACATTTCTGCTTTTAGGAGATGCCTTTTGGGGAGTGGCTTTCTTCGCCGGTTCTCTCTGAACTATTGTTTCATCAATGAATTCCTTATTTATAAAAACATCCTTACCGGCTATCATTTCTTCAATGGCAGTTATTGCCTCGAGCTCAACTTTCGCATTGTCCTCTTTTTTAAACTTTGCGTAGATGACAACTAGCTGATCCTTTGCAAGTTCACGGGCCCGTGCCCAGTGATCCGCATTCTTCGGATTGATCATAATGATCTTCCCGCTTGCGTTAAAATATACGATAACAATTTCAAGTGCGGTCCACTTAGAGGTAACTTCGGCTATTTTTTCGAACTCAGTTATCGTTTCCTGAATATTATATGATCGATAGCTGTATTGGAACTTATCCCTGATAACTGACCCGACAATGGGCAGTATCTGGTCAGCGTGAATATCTTCTTCATCTATTTCATTATTGATTACATCAGCAAGATTCATACTTGCTTCAATATCGCCAACCACATCATTAACTTTAAAAAAATGACGCAAAGCCTTGTTGAAATTATTTTTTGAAGCAAGAGAATAATAGGTGGTTTCCATTAGACTTCTCCTAAAGATTGATTAAGAAAAAATACTGTGAAATTTCTGAATTCTAAGAAAGCATATTGAAGTCTGAAAAATAATGCAAGTATTTTTGATATTAAATTCAAGTTATTTCATGTTCAAAAAAAAGAGAGGATGCGCTGCACCCTCTCTTTTATATATTGCTATTTACAAATTTTTACAGCTCTTTAAGGCCTGATGATTTTTTCCGCTTTCCTCCACTGCTGGGAGAAAGGTCTACAGAACCTTTGACTTCGTCGGTTTCTCCGCCTTTATATGCAGTTTCGAAAAGATCTTCACCGATTTCCTCATCTCCGAAAGACTGATCGATGTCATCACGCATAGTTGAGCGGCGTCTGCTGTAAGTGGCAAATGCTGCATCTGCAAATCCCTTAGAAACACTGTAAAGGAATTCATTTAATACGTTTGCCATCCCTTTCAGCATATACTGCTTACGCTTGATAGTGGTGATATCGATATCAAGTATAAGACCCGGTTGAATGTGGTGCGGATTGACGAGATAGGTAAATTCGTTAAACCGCTTTTCAAGGAAAGAAATTCTTTCATCAAGAATAACACGCTCAACAGGATTCTGGAAACCATGCATTTCTTTCAGCATTTCAGAAAGATAAACAAGTTTTCCCTTGAGATTCTTGATACGGTCTTCATATGTTCTGTTATTTTTTTCAACAAAGCTTTCTTCGTTGTACATTTCACCAACTTCGTTCCAGAGGACAGATTCAGGATCATCTTCACGAAGCTTTTTCTGACGCTTCCAGTCTTTATTCATCAAACGATTTGCCAGATCATCAAAATCCTTCAATGACCGGAAACGTTTCTTTGACTCATAGTATGCATGAGTCACTTCCCAGGCGGCATAAATCTCTGTGGAGAATGCTGCCATCTGCTTGTCATATTCTTTCTTGAGGCCGCGAAGCTGGTTTTGGTCGAAGAACTGAAGCTTCATTGCATAGCGTTCATCAGGAAGAATGGTCTTATCACCTTCTTCATACTCTCTGATCTGACAGGTACGGGCATTTTTCATATTGTCACATACCTGGTAACCGAGCTTACTTGTATCAAGAATTGAAGTAATTGAGTTAATACAGGTATTGTATCCCCGGTTCCTGATGTTTTCTTCATCAATGATGAACTTAATATTTTCCCTGATATTCAGAGGATCATATTCTTCAACATCAATTTCAGCCCTGAGTCCTTCGATCTTATCAAGGAATCTCTTTGCCATGATGGTATAACGCTTGGACTTTTCATCATCCTTTTCATCATCAGTAAAGCTGTCGATTCTCTTAATCTTCTCAAACATCTTCTCTGCGGCTGAAAGCTCATTTTTCCCCTGATCAACCAGTTCATCATTAAACTGTTGTACCTGTCGGTCAATAAGATCCTGAATATGCTTCTGGATTGCATCTTTCATGAGAGATTCGACAGTTGTCTGGTAGTGATACATGGGGCTGATGAGCTCACTATCAAGAATGTTGATAGAGAGTTTGACATCATATACATACTTGGGACGATATTCATTGTCCTTGAATACACATTTTAAAATAGCGTAGGCGTTTTCCCCGCGGACGAAGGCACCAACGTCAGTCTTCTGACGAAGAATTGCGTTTGTCTCAACTTCGAGGTCATTTACACCGCGCTGAATATGTCCCTGGAGGTGTCCATACATATTAACAATGGACTTTTCGATTTCACCGGTATGGAACTTGTCAGCTCCACCGACTTTATCGAGAATTTCCACGATTTCTTTCGGAGTGTATCGGGCAAGACCCTTAGCTTCTTCCTTGTCTACGAAATCACGGACTTTCTTGATAAATTCGTCTTCCATGGTAACCGTGTAACGGTTAAACATATTGACATATGTCTGGTTAATATAGTTATAAAGCTTCTCCTTGATACCCCCCATAACATCGAGGTTTTCAAGCACTTCCGCAGGAAGTTTCTGCATTACAGAATTGACAACCTTGTCTGCAGTTTCATCAAGTATAAGCTTCGCCTCATCAACCTTGTTCCGTCCTTCCTGAGCCAGTGATTCCCGGGAACCTACGGCACTTGGTATGGTCGGGTGCACTTTATTTGGACTTTTAGGGAATTGAGCAATCGACATGAAAGAATCCTCCTTTTTTCTTATGAAACGCCTGCTGTCTAACCAGCGAATTGACTAAATTTCAATCATATATATAAAAAAAAATATATTGGCTAAGATATAGCAATCTAACTTGAAATGTCAAGTTTTATTTTTGGAATCATCGGTATATTAAAAATAAATTTATCATAATTCCACCTTCTCATTATCGGCTATTATTCATAGAATAATAACCGATAAGACAAATAGTCTATGAATTAAAATACTTAAAGGTATAATTATTCACGATAAAAACATCTCCTTCCTGGATGTAATTATCCTGTTCCCTGTTTTTAAATTCAACAACGCTACCCTCTCCCGCGTTCAGCTGGAGAGCCACTTCTTTATTTTGCCCTCTTACGGCCTTAATACTGAAAACGCTGCGACCTGACATTTCCCTGAGAAGAAGCTGGGCACCAGGCTGGTTTCCAATAACGATCTCCCTATCAAGAAACTTGGTCATGTCAAAATTTTCGATAAAGGGGTTGAGAAGTTCATTATTCCAGTACTCAAGACGTCCTGTTACCTTGAGCTCCGCCTGCTTTTTCAGCAGATAGAGTATAATGATGACAAAAGCAATGATAAAAAGGGCGATGAGAAGAGGAACGAGAATTCCCTCATTTTTCTTTTCATATTTCTTTACTTCTTCGATTCCAAGATCAGGATCAGATCCTGCTTCAATAATAGCGGATTTTTCGCTGACCTTCTTAAGCTGTTTGCGCAGATGTTCTTTTTCCGCTGAAATCTTTTTATGCTTTTTCAGATCACTGAAATTTACAAAATAAATCCACCAGTCTTTTCCCTGGAATCGGGATGATATTTTTTTGATATCCATCCTGCGGTTACGATGTCCCGGAGAAGGATCATCAATACCGTCTGTCATAACGACAATCTGTATCTGCCTGCCGTCGTCTTTTTTTTCGAGTTCAGCGGCTTTTTCGAAAACCTGCTTAATCATATCATAGGTGTTCGTCCACTTACCGCGGGCCGGGGTGATGGAAATATATTTCTTAAGGATATCCTTGTCATTTTCGTCATCAACAAGAACAGTAGGATACATTTTAACTTCGACATCGAAGGTAATAAATGTAACCCTGTCACCGTCTTCGAGCTGGTCGATGTACCTGCTGATACTCCCCTTGACCTTATCAATAATATTTTTACCGCCGAAACCTTTCATACTGAGAGATGTATCAAGGACAAGAAGCACATCTTTGCGGGAAGCTGCAAATGCCTGCAGGGAGCTCATAAAAAATAAGATAGAGAATGCCAGGATAATACCTTTTCTATTCATAACAATCAATCTCTCCTGTAAAATATAATCATCAACGCTGGTGATCTTTTAAATAAGGCATATGGCTGCACCCGCGACTCTTGTACCGGAGTTATTTCCACATAATAGTATCATACTTTTATATATAAAAAATTTGCTGTCAAGACAATTATTTATGTAATTGCACAGTGGGCTTTTCAATCAGCATGGGCGGGTTTTTCACTATAAAAATCATCTAACGAAGAGTAAGAGTGCGCTCAACGTCGCAAGAAAACGATTCGGCTCAGAGCCCCTTATGAATTATTTCTTCTGCCGCAGAAAAATCAACGGCAGAAGAAATAATAATCAATACTGTTCATAGGTTTTTTCAGATTTCACGTATTTTCTGAAATCAAGTTCGCTGTTTCTTTCCGCTTCGAGATATTCGGTCATGAGGATAAAAAACCACATCATGGTATCCTCTTTTGTCTCCAGAACGGTATAGGTCTTTTCGCGCCAGTTTTTTACCACGATCCCCGTATCAAGAATGACCAGGATTTCGAACTCAAGAAATTCAGCAACATTGTTATTCATGTAAAAATTGAGAATGTCATTCTTGAGATCCATCAATTTGTAGGATGTTGTACCTGCTACAACAAAGGCAGGAACACCAAAAATTTCTGCATCGGGACTCTCGTCCGGGGCAAGGCGATTAATTTTTTTAGCGGCAACAACACGGTTCAACGACTCCTGCAGGGTTTTCTTGTTTAGTTCCGGTACGGTAAAAAGTGTAGCCTGCAGAAGCTCATGAGGAACAAAGCCTCCCATGACATTGACGATATCCCTGCATACGGGTTGATACACACAGAGATCCACACCATCAGGAGAAAAACCGTTTGCATCAACGGGCCTGGCGTCAGTTATACTGAGATGAGAAGGGATAATTTTTTCAAAACCCTCGGCAAAGGCCTTGATGTCCAGCTTAACTGAAGAAGCGGGTGCTTTCTTTTTAGCAGCCTTTTTTGCTGAAGCTCCTTTTTTTGCCGCGGTCTTCTTTGCCGCTGCTTTTTTCGTGGTTCCCTTTTTTATGATTTTTTTATCAAAATCTTTAAAATAGTCAAAAAGCATTGAATACCTCTACCTTTGTTTATTTCACTATAAAACACCAGTACCCTACCTGGTATTCTATGACAATCTATGCTATTCCTCGGGCATTATGTCAATAAATAAAGAAATCTTCGTATAATTGTTGAGGGTCAGGGGGGAAGTTAATGCCCCTTTGCATATAAAAACCGGCTGTACAGGCTTTATTTATTTTTTCCCGTACAATCAGTATCGGAAATCGACAGGAAAATTAATATTTAAAAAAAATCCTTGTCAAATATGCCTGATTTATTTTCTTGTAGAGAAAGCCTGCGATGTTCGTGATAGACATGTCGTATTTTTGAGCCAATAATTTACGACAGGGATCCCAATATCCGGTTCAGGAAGGCATGCCCCCTCGAGGGGAAGTCTGAATGGATATACCGTGCGGGAACCCACCTGGTTTACCAGGTTCAAAAATCCTTATCTACACGGCATTGCGGGTTTTTTTTATTTTTTCTTACCGCAGCAATACTGATTATTCCCCGGCTATCCATGAAAAGGCGCGGCGAATAATTGCCCCTACTTCCCCGCACTGAAAAACAGATGCCCTGTGACCGAACATGACATAGGCGATCCTGCCCTGCCCGTGCCGGCGGGTCCATACCAGGGGATGGCATATTCCTTCCTTTTGTGTGAAAAAATGCACATCCACGGGTTGCGTCATCTCATGGACATACAACTCGTCCTGAACAGTAAAAGATTTCATCTCATCGAAAATTGCCGCAGATTTCTGCACTGCTTCAATTTTTTCACGGGATGATCCATGCCCGGTAAACTTCCCCCCGATAATTGAAAAGTAATCAGGCTCTCCCTTGAATGATGCTGTTGCAGCGTGTATACCGAGAAGCCCCCCTCCCGCCTTTACATAGGCATCAAGAGCTGTCAATGCAGCCGGGCTTATTGTCTGACGATGAAAATAAGTGACAATGCCGTCAAAGTAAGCAAGATCCATTGAAGCAATGGCCTCGACTGTTTTCAGGCGCTTTAATTCAATGCCGGGCACTTCACCGATGATACGCCTCAGACGCCGCTGTGCCAGAATCGTGGGATGAATGATTCCCGTGGAAATAAGCAGGATTCTTTTCATGGTGGCCTCCATGAAAAATTTATGTTATTGCATGCAATTTTTGCAAGTATTTTTTCTCTTTAAACTTATGCTATGTAAAAAAAGGCGGTACTCCGCAAAAGGTACCGCCTTCTGTCTTTCATAATGTAAGGTTTTAAAACTTCATCTCGGCAAAGCGCAGGTAGGAGGCATAGCGCCATTTTGCGTTATTCTCTGCTGAGACAAAAAGTTCCTTTGCCCTTTCAGGGAATTCCTTCTTGAGTGAGGTGTAGCGTACTTCCCCGCCAAGAAAATCCTGAAACCTGCTCCAGTCAGGCTCCTTTGAATCAAGGACAAAGGGATTTTTCCCTTCTTTTTCAAGAAGGGGGTTGTACCTGAAAAGTGACCAGTACCCGCATTCAACAGCGAGTTTTTCTTCCTGCTGGGTTTTTCCCATACCGGCTCTGAGCCCGGGGTTGATACAGGGGCTGTAGGCGATAATCAGTGAGGGGCCCGGATAGGCTTCAGCTTCACGGACTGCCTTAAGGTACTGTGACTGGTTCGCACCCATGGAAACCTGGGCCACATAGACATAGCCGTAACTCATGGCCATGACACCAAGGTCTTTCTTTCTGATCTCTTTGCCCGAGGCAGCGAACTTGGCAACAGCCGCTACCGGTGTCGCCTTTGAGGACTGCCCCCCCGTATTGGAATAGACTTCAGTATCGAGAACGAGGACATTGATATCATCGCCTGAAGCAAGAACATGGTCAAGACCGCCGTATCCTATATCGTATGCCCAGCCATCACCACCGACAACCCAGACAGACCGTTTTACAAAATACTGCTTCAAATCAAGCATCTGCCTGGCCAGGTCGCTGCCGTCTTTTTCGAGTGCCGCTGCCATGCGGGCGGAAGTGGCACGGGTTGTTTCGCCGTCATTTTTCCCTTCGATCCATGCTTCGATGGCTTCTTTTAGCTCACCCGAGGCACCGCCTTCGAGCAACTGACGGGCAAAGCGCTCAACACGGTCACGCATCTTTTCAGTTGCAAGCTGCATTCCATAGCCATACTCGGCATTGTCCTCAAAAAGGGAGCTTGCCCATGTGGGCCCGTGTCCTTCAGTATTGATACAGTAGGGTGTGGAAGGAGCAGAGCCGCCATAAATTGAGGAACATCCCGTGGCATTCGATACCATCATGCGGTCGCCGAAAAGCTGTGTAAGGAGCTTCAGATAGGGTGTTTCACCACAGCCTGCACAGGCACCAGAAAATTCAAAAAGGGGACGCGCAAACTGTGATCCCTTGACAGTGGTCTTTGCCATGAGGGTGTCCTTGTAGGTTACACTGGAAGTGAAGTAGTCCCAGCGTTCCTTTTCGTCCATCTGGGACCCAAGGGTTTTCATAACAAGGGCCTTTTCCTTTGCGGGACAGACATCAGCACAGTTGCCGCAACCGGTACAGTCAAGGGGACTGATCTGGATACGAAATTTCAGGCCCTCAAGGGCCTTTCCCTTTGCATCAAGAAGTTCTGTTCCAGCGGGTACACCGGCTGCTTCTTTCTCATCGAGAAGAAAGGGCCTGATTACCGCGTGTGGACAGACATAGGCACACTGGTTACACTGGATACAGTTCTCGGGGAGCCATTCGGGAACATGAACCGCGACTCCCCTTTTTTCATACTGGGTGGTTCCCGGAGGAAATGTTCCATCAGGAAAGTCAACAAAGGCACTGACGGGAAGCAGGTCCCCTTCCTGCCGGTTAATAGGATCAGCGATATTTTTTACAAAAACGGGAACATTTTCCCGGACACGCTCATCCTTTGCATCGAGACTCTTCCATTCGGCGGGAACTTCGACCTTTTCCATGCCTTCTCCGCCCTGGTCTACGGCCTGGTAGTTCATGTTGACGATCTGGTCACCCTTTTTGCCGTAGGTCTTCTTGATGGCGTCTTTCATATGCTTTTCAGCATCTTCATAGGAAATAACCCCGGCAACCTTGAAGAATGCCGCCTGCATGATCGTATTGGTCCTGGTGCCAAGACCTATTTCCTCGGCAATCTTTGTTGCGTTTATAATGTAGAAGTTAATATCGTTATCAGCGAGATATTTTTTTACCGTGTCGGGAAGACGTTTCTTTGTTTCTTCAGCATCCCAGATACTGTTAAGAAGAAAAGTTCCACCCTTTTTAAGCCCCTTGAGCATATCATACTGGTAGAGATATGCCGGAACGTGACAGGCAACAAAATCAGGTGACGTAATGAGATAGGTTGACCTGATGGGGAAGTTACCGAAACGAAGGTGAGAAATGGTAATACCACCTGATTTCTTTGAGTCATAGGCAAAGTATGCCTGGGCAAACATCTCTGTGTTGTCACCAATGATCTTGATTGAGTTCTTGTTTGCGCCAACGGTACCGTCTGACCCGAGTCCGTAAAACTTTGCCTCAAAGGTTCCCTCGGGAACAACATCAATGTTTTCTCCCACCGGAAGAGACTTAAAGGTGACATCATCCACAATACCGATGGTAAAACCGTTTTTCGGTTCAGGAAGTTTAAGATTGTCGTAGACTGCAATAATCTGGCTCGGCACAGTGTCTTTTGAGCTGAGACCATAACGTCCGCCAACGATTACCGGTGCATTTTCTTTTTCGTAAAAGAGGTCCCTCACGTCAAGGTAAAGGGGCTCACCATTGGCGCCGGGTTCCTTTGTTCTGTCAAGAACGGCAATACGCTTCACTGTTTTGGGAAGTACCTTCATGAAATACTTCTCCGAGAAAGGACGGTAGAGGTGGACGGCTATCATGCCCACCTTCTCGCCTTTGGCGGTAAGGTAATCCACGGTTTCGGTAATCGTATCGGTTACAGAGCCCATGGCGATGATGATATTCTCCGCATCGGGTGCCCCGTAATAGTTAAAGGGATGGTATTCCCTGCCGGTGATCCTGCTGATCTCCTGCATGTATTCTTCGACAATATCATCAACGGCATCATAGTAGGGATTGATTGCTTCCCTTTCCTGGAAATATATATCGGGATTCTGAGCAGTACCGCGTGTGACAGGATTGTCGGGATTCATTGCCCTTTCTCTAAACTCATTGAGTTTCTGATAATCCACAAGCCCCTTAAGGTCACCATGATCTACAACTTCTATCTTTTGGATTTCATGAGAGGTCCTGAATCCATCGAAAAAATGAAGAAAGGGAACCCTGCTTTTTATAGCCGCGAGATGAGCGACACTGCCGAGATCCATAACTTCCTGCACACCCCCTGAGGCGAGCATGGCAAAACCTGTCTGACGTGCCGCATACACATCTGCATGATCGCCAAAAATTGATAGAGCATGTGCAGAAAGAGAGCGTGCACTGACATGAAACACCCCGGGGAGAAGTTCTCCGGAAATTTTATACATATTGGGAATCATCAGGAGAAGCCCCTGAGATGCGGTAAAGGTAGTGGTCAAGGCCCCTGTCTGAAGGGAACCATGCACGGCACCTGCAGCCCCTCCCTCTGACTGGAGTTCTACGACTTTTACTTCTTCATCGAATATATTCTTCTGCCCGTACGCTGCCCACTCATCAACATGCTCTGCCATTGGGGAGGAAGGAGTGATGGGGTAGATCGCTGCAATCTCTGTAAATGCATAGGCAACATGCGCAGCCGCCATATTACCGTCCATTGATTTCATGACTTTTTTGTCCGCCATTGACATTCTCCTTACTAACTAGTTTTCAGTCTGATTAACCCACACCAGGTTTTCTGCCGAAAACCCGCCCCGCAGGGGCTGTTTCTATGTCGAAAGGGGATCTCGAGTTCATGTGGCCCCTCTGTTTCCTGTGCCACTCTTCTCTCAAGATTATACCCTCTTCTCTGCGGGGAGTCAAGTTTTAGTTTCCCTGAAAATTGGCATTTGCCATGTTTTGCATATACTATTTTTTATTAACAAAAGGCATTCATAAATATCCTGTCATTATGACAGATATTCCTGAACTGACTTTGAGCGTCAATAACTTTACCGAACGCTATAGAATTATTTGCGGAACAATTTCGCCTCACTGCTCGGTGATGGTTTCATCTACCGCCATTCCGAAGTGCCTGGCTCCTTCTTCAGTGAGACCGAGGACGAGATCCCCTTCTTTCAATTGGACGACACTAACCGCCTGTCCTCCAGGCTGTGTGAGGCGAATCGTTTCAGCATTTTGAAGCACAACAGAATGTTCCCTGCCGTTTTTATCACGTGCAAATACAACAAGCATGGGGCGTTTCTCGATTTTTGAACGCCCCACATATACTGTTTCAGTTTCGCCCCTGTAATCAATGACCTGAACGGATTCTCCCGTTTTCAGTTCACCGAGGTAACGTGTTTTATCTCCGGGAACCTTTACATATGAATGTACCGCTCCGGCATTTACCCTGAAGGGGCGTGGTGCGACATAGGGATTTTCAATATTTTCAGCATGAACAAGAAACATACCCTGGTTGCTGTTCCCTACGAGCAGCCCCATTCCATGCGAGAGGTTGCTGCAGGTATCGACACAGACTCGATCACCAATGCCTATTGTTGAGACCCTGGTTACTTCAAGTTCTTCGAGACTGTAGTGCGGTTCATTGAGGCTTTTTACAAGGTTCACCACACGGCGTACTTCCGAAGGATCTTCAGTCTCAAGTACGACACCGGCTACCCCTTTTTCCATGATGCCCACTGCGAGACGGGCATCATCAAGGTTTCTTACAAAGGTAAAAAGGTTTTCTCCCCCCTGCGGTATCAGATTTTCAATGGGAATAATGTCCCAGTCAGTGGTTCTGACAGCGACCTTTTTGTTTGCGAGAAGTTTTCCCGCCCGCTCCTCATCTTCCTTGCCAGAGATGATAATTACTTCCACATCATCCGGGACTTTTACATCAGCCTTTGACGGTGCGGCGACAGTAATGATGCCGAGTTCACGAATTTTCGGCACCAGCTCGTCAACAGTAAGGATGGTATCAATTCCCGTTTCGAGGGCTTCTGTTACCACGTCGTGGTTCCACGAAGGAAGATGCAGCCAGCATTCTTTCATTTTTGTCATCCGTGCACCACCTGGGCAATCTGTCTTACGATATCTTCGGGGTTGTCATGCTGAAAGATATTCCGCCCGATGGACACACCGGCCCCGCCGGCCTGAATGGCGCCCTTGACCATTTCAAGAATTTCAGCGTCTGATTCCATCTTTTCTCCACCGGCAATCACAACAGGTACAGGACATCCTTCAACAACTTCTCTGAAAGAATGAGATGAACCGGTATAGTTAACCTTTACAATATCCGCTCCCAGTTCTGCGCCGACTCGGGCGGCGTGTTTTACCACCTCGGTATCATATTCATTATCAATTTTTGCGCCCCTGGTATACATCATGGCAAAAAGAGGCATACCCCAGTCACGGCAGGCCTTTGAAATCTTTCCCATGCTTTCAAGCATCGCAGATTCTGTATTGGCCCCAAGGTTAACATGTATAGAAACGGCATCGGCTCCGAGCCTTACCGCCTCTTCAACAGAACAGACAAGTGTCTTGGCATTACTGTCAACGGCAAGGCTGGTACTGGCGGAAAGATGAATCATGAGCCCTATATCCCGCCCTGAACTTCGATGTCCCTTGTCGACAAGCCCCTTATGCATGACAATGGCATTTGCTCCCCCGGATGAAACACGATCTACTGTCTCAGGCATATTGGTAAGCCCGTGAATGGGGCCAACGGTAACACCATGGTCCATGGGTACGATAATTGTTTTTCCCGTATTTCTGTTAAGGATTCGCTCGAGTCTGATTTTTTTACCGATCATAATTTTTTACCTGCTGATTTTTTCTAGCATGGACCGCTTTTTATCTCTTTTTAAGACGACACATTATCTCCGGACTTTCAAGAGTCAAGTATTTTGGGAAAAAGTTCAGATACCCCGGCTATAATACTATTTCATCTTCATAAATATTATACAGCCGGCCCCCGGAGGGGGCTTTAGAATAATACTGGTGTCCATTTTCTCATAAGCCTGCTTAAACTGGAATATTTATCAACAAAACGTTTTTGTTAGTTATCAAGAACATTTCTTAACAAAATAAAATGAATAAACCCACACCGGGGGTCGTGCCGGAAGATTAAATAACCAGCATTTCAATTTATGCGCGGGGGGATTAAAAGAAAAATACCCGAAATTTAAAATGCGCCCAAATCCATTAACTGTTTTTTTTATTACTCTACTTGACAAAATAATAATAATGTTTATCATGGTCTACAAACGATACAAAAATATTATGTATCAACGGTATAGTTTCAGAAATTACCTTCCGATTTTCTCTCCCGTTCCCACTTCGAGCAAAAAACGGCATACAATTTAAGATCCTATATCATACAGCATATCTTATTGTATCTTAAATTAAAGTACAGGAGCATACAAATGGAACAAGGTACCGTCAAATGGTTCAACGACAGTAAAGGATTCGGATTTATCCAGAGAGACAGTGGAGATGACATATTCGTTCATCATTCAGGCATTATTTCTGAAGGCTTCAAATCCCTTACCGAGGGAGCTAAAGTTGAATTTAACGTAGAAAATACCGAAAAAGGTCCCCGCGCTGTATCAGTAAAGGAACTGTAAAAGGTTATTTCTAAAAAGACGTCAGCGCCCTGCTGTTGCTCAGTCAGGGCGCTGTCATATATACTTCCATTTGCCCATCAAAATGAACTATTATTATCAATTTTACACACAAAACACTCGAAATGAAGCACCCGCAGAAAAGGAGGAATTTTGTCCAAAAAATCATCTAACATGTACAAATCAGAAAAACGAAAAAAAGAGCTAAAACGCAAAAAAAAGAAAGAAGAAAAAATCGCAAACAGACAAAATCGAAACGATAAAGAGGAAGAAACAAAAACTATTGAATGATCAATAGTCCCCTCTATATAGACAACCTTCACACTATATATGGGATGTACATCCTCCCATAACCGTCTTTATCCGCCACTTTTTCCATTTTTATCTGGTTGACTTTCCACTGCATACCCTTATTATTATATACAGGCGGCAAAAATGGAAAAAAAAGAATCACTTTACAGCAGTTTCTGGCAGGACAATCTGGAAAAGATTTCCCGCATCCAGAAAAACCTGGATCAGAACCTCATGATTCTGGAAAAGGATTATTACCTTTTCGAAACAGTCTACCGTGAACTGGAAGAAGACCTTGATCTCCTCTCATCCCTCTATGCTGGAATAAATACCATTGAAGGAATGGAATACCTGCAGAAACTTCGTGCCCTTGTTCATAATTATGGGAAAAGATATACCAGGGAAGGCATAGATTTCCCCGCTTTAAATTATCTCTCAGAAAAAATAACCAGGCTTCGGGACCTGAGTTTTGAAGACTTCCCTCTTCTTGAACATTACGAATCAGAAAAGCCTGGTGACAGGCATAAAAAAATAACTTCATACTTTGCACGTCCCTTCAAATGGATTACTTTTTATCGAAATAAAAGCTGGTTTATCACTCCTTTTACGGATCTTTCCCTGATAGATGCCGGCACAGTATCATTTTCAATGAAGAAAGGGAGCAGAAAAATATCCGCAGACTCTAAAGACAAAACCTATACCGCCATTGATATTTTTGGAGAATTCACTTCCCCCCCGGTAAAGCCGGATTATTTTATCGAAATCAATAAAAAAACCACCTTTGCCGCCGATTCACTGGGTAAACGCATTTTCTCAAAAAGAGACATTATCAGTGACAGAATTACCTCATTCACAATCACGTCAGGAAGTGATTACGCCGCGGGACGCGTCCGCCTCTTCGGCAGGCAGCATATCTACATCCGTGAACAGTAACAGGAAAGAGCAAAAAGCATCTGAGCAGGGCCGTACAGAGCCCATGTGAAGACAGTACTGTGAGGGATTGTCCGCCTGAAGGCATTTATCGCGATAAGTGTATCGGAAAGGGCAAAAAGAAGTGCCCCCGCAATAACCAGCCCCTGTTTCGACGTGAGGGCGGCAAATACCATTCCCCCCAGGATAAGAGTATAGACGGCAACAGGAATTTTCAAACTTCCCGCATCTCTCCCTGTAACAAGGAAGATACCCGTAACGGACAAAGCAACGGTTACAGCTATAGCCAGATGACCGGTTTGAAAGCTGTAACCAAGAATAAAGGCGCAAAAATAGAAAATATGAGCCAGGAGAAAAAAAACGATGCCATAAATCATCAGGTCTGTCTCAACAATCATGAGGAGAACATCCGCCACAAGGGAGAGGCTCAGAGCCCCGATAATAAGTATCCGGTAAAGATCAAGGGTATGCTCTGAGCCGGAAAAAACAGCAGTCATAAGAACAGTCAACGTCACCAGGGGCGTAAACAGATACTTCGCGGGAATAATATTCAGGAAGGTTAAAACTTCCCTGAGAATAAAAAAGACAGCAAAAACAACAATCAGCGTCTGCAGGGGCATGTTTCCCGCCAGGGAGATCATTTCTTCTTTTTATCCTTCGAGAAAAGGTCAGAAAGATCACCCAGCTTGCTCGGATCAAAATCTGATTTCACGGCTTCAATATTCTGTCCCTTGATCTCGTCATAGATTTCCTTGCGGTGTACCGTTACCTGACGTGGTGCCTTAATGCCGAGTTTTACCTGGTCACCCTTGATATCAATGACAACAACCTCTATCTCGTCACCAATCATTATACTTTCATTTAATCTTCTTGCCAGTACCAGCATAGGCTACTCCCCCGAATCCTGAGCATTTTTCATTTCATCGAGAATTCGATGGCGCACATGGTATTTTTCACTGAGAGATATTGCCTGCCTTCCCAGCTTTTTTGCAGGATTAATAACAAGGGGCCCCTGGAGATTCGCTGTCATCTCTGACGGGTTCGCCGGTATCGTTACGATAGCCAGAACCACCAGTTTCTCCTTATCTTTTTCCCCCACTGCCTCAAGGTCACCCTGCGAGACAAGAAGTTTATATTCCGGCAAAAAATCATCCGGGCGTATTACCACGAAGGCAAGTTCAGGCTCATCAAGGGCCTGCAGCCACATGAAGGGAGATTTTTCATCATCCGTATCAAGAAGAGCAAATCTTTTTACATAATCAAAGCCGAGAAGTCCCTCGGGAAAATCGATGAGCTGACCTTCATCAACATCCATCTCGCCATATGGTCTGGTTTTTATTCTAATGCTCAAGTAAGTTCTCCTGTTAGTTGTTCTATCATTACTGCTGGCTCAGAGCCCCTCTACGTTTTTACCGTAAAAAGTCCATCAATGTCGGTTTTATTGTCTTTGCCCCAACGGCGAGAGCATACTGGTGAACAGACTCAAGCCACTTGAAGTTCATGATCGTTTCAGCATAGTCAATGCCTTCTGTCTTGGAAATCAGTTCCATTACCGTGCCCTTTTCCTGTTCAGTACGGCGTGTCAACTCATCGACACGGTTCTGCTTGGCCCCCACTGCCGCAGTATGGCGCAGGATATTTTCAAGAGCCATGTCAATAAGGGCAAGGTCCCGGCCCCCTACAAGTTCCTGGTCACCGCGGACCAGGTCGTCACGAAGTGTTATCACCGCTTCAAAAATTGACATACCCCCTTTGGTGACCGTCGGCTCAATATTGTTGGGGGGCTGGGGAAAGCGTGAGTTTATAAGCCCCAGGTCCTGAAGGACCGTGCCACTTCCCACGTCTTCGAGCCATATCTGGTGGGGGGTAGTTGTTTCCATGATAATATTGTTTCTTCCCCCTTTGCTTGCCTTGATGGAAAGGCCCGCATTGTTTATCTTGTCGATGATAATATCAAGGTTGTCACCTGCTGAGATTGTCAGTTCCTTCCCGTCGATACGGATGGTACTGTTGGCAGCAGCGGTAAAAGAGGCGGCGTCCCTGTTGGAAGTCAATATCTGGTTTGTCGCCTGAAAGAGCTGGCTGCCCGGCACGTTCACCGCCAGGTACTCGCCCTTGGCTATTTCACGAATAACTTCCCCCGTATTGCCGCGGTACTCGACACCGATCATGGCATCTCCCTGGTTGCCCGCCGTAAGGGTCTGGTAAACCGGCACAAAGGGATTGGGAAGGTCCTCTGTTCCTGTCATGTAGCCGCCAAAAATGGGACGCCCCGTGGCTGATTTCGTGTTGGCAATATTGACCAGTTCTTCGAGGAGCTCATTGATTTCAGTGGCGGCGGCCTCCTTTCTTTCAAATGAAGAATAAATGCCGTGAGCCCCCTGTACTGTCAGTACCCTGAGACGCTGAAATATCTTCAGCGTGGACTGAACGGAACGGTCCACTTCATCAAGACGTCCCTTTGATTCACCGAGGTTCTTCAGGTACTGTTTCACCTCGCTGAGACGAGAATTGTAAAGCATCTGGTTTGTTGCCGCGATGGGATTGTCCCTCGGCAACCTGACATTTTTCCCCGTTGCCAGCTTGTTCTGGATATTATCCATTTCAGACTGATGACGGTTCAGGTTGTACTTCATGGTGTTGTTAATCATCTGATTGGTTACACGGTTCATATCAGACTCCCATTCTATTAATTATGGTGTCAAGCATCCTGTCCATAGTGGAAATGACCCTGGCTGCAGCGTTGTAGCCATGCTGAAATGCCACCATGCTGGCCATTTCCTCGTCAAGGTTTATACCCGAAACGGATTCACGCAGATTTGTCAGGTTCTTGAGAAGCGTTTCCTGGTTACGGATCCTGTCCTTTGCCTCTTCACCCTGTGTTCCTATGCGGGAAATCAGGGCGACGTAAAAATCATTAAATGTCGTATTATTGTCCACCATGGCATGCTTATGCCGCAGTGTGGCAATTCTCAAGGCGTTGGTGCCGTCACCAATACCATTGCTTTTGTTGACATCACCGGTTCCGCCGATATCTTTTCCCTGTGCGGCAGAAATTTTATCGACATCGTTTTCAATTGCTTCCGCCACCTGCATGTGTGAGGCGGGATTCTGTTTCGGCGTAATGGTTATATGCTCCCGCGTGGGAAGAAACTTTGTGATATCATTGATACGTCGGTAGTCAAAGGCCCCCTGGGGGCCGCTCTGTTTCAAAATTCCCGTTAAGCCCACCATAAACTGCCCGGAATCCTCGATGTGACGTATCATAAAGTTTTTTGCGTCTTTGTCCTTTGCAATTGTCGCCTTTATTGCCAGCTGGTTGTTATGGTTGATATAGGCAACAACACCGAGTTTCGCATCATTTATTTTTTTAATAATAGAATTGACCGTGTCTTTTTTATTATAGTCAATCCGTGCAGTTGAATCGAGTTCATCATTCGTAACAAATGTCAGAGTCCCGGATATTCCGATTGCCGCGGAAGCATCGATCTTGTTATTACCCGCCACCTTGAATATGGCGGTGACATCATCGACACCGTCATTGTTCAAATCATGGTTGCCCTCATCATTGTTGCTGATGGTCATATGCTTGAAAAAATCAACATTCGTTTCGCCGCGGCGGCTGAAACCGTCACGGTGAACTTCGTTTGTCATATCAACGAGGTTAACGGCAAAGGCGTTGAGGTCATTGATGTTTTGACGCAGGATAACATCACGCACTTCTATAAGACCTGCCAGTTTGCCTCCCTTCACCTGCACGTCACGGCCCGTATCTTTCCAGGCTACCCTGTAATAGCCGTTGTTTGCAGTATCCATTTCCGCTTCAAGGGGATGAAAAACTTCCCCCTGAATAAAATTTTCACCGTCTATGTAGACAATGATTTCATCTTTATCACCGCGCCCCACTGACACATTGATGATTTCGGAAAGCTTCTCGATGAGGGCGTCACGGCGGTCTTTCAGGTCATTGGGATTGTCCCCTACAGCTTCAGCCTTAAGTATCCTTTCGTTCAGGTCACGAATATCCCTGCCGTACATGTTTATTTCATCGACCCTGAGTTTCACCTGGCGGTTGGCGTCACGACGAAGATTATAGAGCTGACGGTAGACAACATTTACCTCGTTACTGAGGCTCACGGCACGCTGCTTGACTACTTCCCTTGCAGAACGCTCCTCGGGATGTTTGGAGAGCTCTTCCCATGCCTGCCAGAGCTTGTCCATGCGGCTTCGTATTGACTGGTCTGAGGGTTCATTATAAACCGATTCGATCTGGTAGATAAAATCGTTCTTTGACTTCCAGTAACCCATGGTATTCTTTTCTGTCACGATACGGTCATCGATAAAGGAATCACGTACACGTTCAACATTCTGCACCACGGACCCCTGGCCAATATTTCCCGGGGTATTGGCCCTGTTCAGGGAAGGGATATAAAGGGGGTCTGCAGCGGTGATGACAACCCGCTGGCGGGAATATTCCTTGTTTTCCGCATTGGAAATATTGTGTCCCGTCACGTGAAGGGCCTGCTGATGAGACATGAGCCCCCTCTTCCCTATTTCAAGTCCCATGAATGTTGAATTCATCTGGCCGCCCCCTAAACTTTCTGGTTGAATATCATCGAACTGGCAACGCGGCTGTCTTCCTTTCCGTCATTGCTGTAACCGGCACTGAGGGAGTTTTCTTCCCGCAGGCCAGACAATAATATATTGAAAAACTCAAGGTTATCATGAATCAGTTGTTCATTAGTCTTCTGGAGGCGTGAGAGCTCCTGGACAATCTCCTTCAGCTCCATACCAAGACGCATCAGGTGATGGGAAGAGTCTTCGTCCATGGAAAGAACAATATCCCTTAATGTCAGGGCGCCGGAAAAATCATGGAGGTTGTTCAATCGCACATAATCGTTAATGGCCCCTTCACGTTCTGTCTCGATACGTCCAAGGCGCCCAAGGATCGATTCCTGTTCCATGGAAATGGATTCAAGGAGTTTACCGTCGCGCTCAATGATGGCTTCACTCTTCTGTTCCTCCAGCTGGTAGAGGCGGTGATAGAGTTCATGTTCCAGCTTCAGTATCTTTTCAAGATTTATGACCGGCTTCAGCATGTTTTCCCCCGTCTTACGGTATGGTTATACACCATAAGTATCGGCCGGAACTGATTTTTCGATTAGCCTTTTATGTCATATCATGGTTCCGATTTCAATGAAGGTGCGATAGCGCTATCGCACCTTCATTGAAATCGGCTTGACACCTGCAGATTAAGGCAATATTTTAAATTGAATAAAGGAAGGAGAGTCAACATGATACTTAACGCCGTCAGTTTTCTTATATCCGCCGCAGTTTTCTTCATTTTTACCCGCCTGGTGGCCCCGGTCTCTAATTTCGATGTCATTATCGGTGTGATTATAGCGGTAGTGGTCTTCTACCCGGTGCGCAGACTTGTTGCCCGGTACATGTAATAAGTAATGAAAGGGGAAGAAACTCTGTCCTGATAAAAAAAGAAATATATTTGACAAGAAGACACGAAAAAGCGTATTTTTAGGCTCCCCGGTGCGGAGATATATCCGGCAGCCGGGGCACACCGAAAAGGACCGGAATCGAAAGCGGTTCACCGTCCAAAACCATCTGTCTGGAGAAGCAAGAATGAATAAAAAACTGGCTCTACTTACCCTGCCCCTTGCCTTTGCACTCATTTTTTCCTGTTCATCTAAAAACAAGAAAGCGAGCAAGCCGAAGGGCCCCCAATTCAAAAACGGCATCGTTGAAATGTACTACTCCTCGGGAGAACTCCGCAGCCGCGGCGCCTATATACTAACAGAAAAAGCCAAAGAAGCCCGAAAAGAAGCCCTGAAGAATAAAAAGAAATATAAACCTTCGATGAGCGATATCATAAAGCAGGGAACCTGGACCAACTATTATAAAGTCAAGGGCCTTAAAAAAGAATCAACAGGCCCGTTTATGAATAATAAAAAAGAAGGCCTCTGGACAGCTTTTTATCCCGAAGGGGG
>CAZHNW010000069.1:0-23711 GCA_964534225.1 uncultured Leptospirales bacterium
CTTCTATTATCTCTTTACCCATGTTCTCCAGAACCGTTACGCCCGCATGGAAGAGCGCATCGCCGGATCACTTGACGATCTGCCGCGTCTTTCAGATCGCCTCTGCGAAGAGGGGATAAATGACTGATAACGGTATCATTTACAAGATACTTCGCAGAAGGGAAGGGCGCCGTAACTGGCGGGACAGCCGCACCTTCGACAGTTCCGCCATTGCTGATATGGCCTTTCTGCTTTTGATATTCTTTATCGTCACCAGTTCTTTCATCATGCGCCAGGGAATTTTTCTCACACTCCCCTCGAAACGAAGCGGCGCTGTTATGATGAAACCTGAGAGAATACTGGAGGTGGTCCCGGAAAACAGGGGCTTTACTCTCAAGGGCAGGACTGTTGATCGTGAAACCTTTAAAAAGATAGTTGTCGAACATGGTAAAAAATTTCCAAAGGGTGTCATGATCGTTCGCATGAAAGAAAAAGTAAAGTATGACCGACTTGTTGATACCCTCAGCGTGGCCCGGGAAACGGGACTGAACAAAATATCCCTCAAAGAGGCAGGGGGGGGAAGATGAAAGCGGACAGTATGCTGAAAAAACTGAAACCCATTTCCATCGGTTCCGCCATGGCAGACCTTGCCCTGCTGCTCCTTGTTTTTTTTATGGCCACGACAACCACAGAACCGCCCAAGGGGGTGGAAGTCGAACTTCCCGTGGCAAAAACCCGCGGCGCTGAACAGGACTCCATCTATGTCACCATTGCCCGGGGAGGGGGGCTTTACCTGGAGGGCCGGCAGGTAACATTACAGGATTTCGCCGATGCCCTTGATATTCGCCAGGCGGAAAAAGACCATACCGTTTCTATAACCGCAGACAGGACCCTCAACTACGGCCAGATTTCACCCGTACTCAATGTGCTGCGAGAGAAAGAATTTTTGAATGTGGTATTCATGTCACAGCCCCGAAAGGAGGCAAAATGATACGGGTACTCTTCAAGAACAATATTCATCCGTGGCGCCTCTTTTTGAAATGGCAGAGGGAACATCCCTATCTTTCCTCTTTCCTGATATCCATGACGATCGTTTCCTATATCCTTTTCAGTTCCCCGTCGCTTAAGGTAATTGAAGACACAACAACCGCCTATGACCCTTTAAGTTTTCTTGACGTGGAAATGATGTCAGTCAAGAAACTGACCGCGGCAAAAGAGGTTACCTCTGACCCGAATGCCACGACAGATGAAAATAACGTGGAACGCGCCACCGGTACCGCAGACTGGAAATCCGCGGTGGATACTGATTTCTACCCGAACATGGCGCCGCCACGGCCCGTGGGGCGGTTGAAAAAACTCTACCCGAAACTGGCACGGGACAAAAACATCGAGGCTGTCCTTAATGTTGACCTTCTCATCAACGTAGACGGGAAAGTAATTGATATTACCATACACCGTATTACACTGACAAGCCAGGTACCGCGTGAACTGACACAGCGGATTCGCAAGGATTTTGCCATATACGCACGCAGGATACTGGTGGGGGCACAGTTTACGCCCTTTATCGTTAACGGGAAAAGGCAGCCCGCCCGCCAGAGCCGCAGGTTCGAGTTCAGGTTGAAGGATTGATATGAAAAAAAATGTGTTAAAAACAGCAGGCATAATTATTACAGGGGTACTGGTTTGTATGGTTGCCGCGACAGGGGCCCATGCTGAAACAGTTACTCTCTCCGGCAAGGTCTACAACAGCGTGACACGCCAGGCCGTTGATTTCGGTGTGGTCATTTCCTTTGAGTCACGGACAAAGGCGCGTATCGGTGCGGATGGTTCATACCGCCTTGAACTTCCCGAAGCAGGCACCTATACACTCATGGTGCGGGCAGAGGGGCTGCGGCCCCTGAAACTGAAGTACGCGGTGAAGGGGACTTCCACCCGTGACTTTTATTTACGACCCCTGCGTGTTGCCGGGGGAACACTGCGGGTCTTCGGTGACCGAAACATTCAGAAGGTAAGCCGGTACACCATGACATCCCAGGACATTAAAGACGTTCCCGCCGCCTTTGGTGACTCCATCAGCGCCCTGACGGCACTGCCGGGGGTGAACCGTACCGGGGGATTTTTCGGCCCCCTGGTAATACGCAGTGCCGATCCTGTGTTTAACCGTTACTATTTCGATGACATTCCCCTTCTTACGCCGCAGCATTTCGGAGGGATTCACTCTGTCATTAACAGCAACCTCCTGCGTGAAGTTGACCTCTATTCATCTGCCTTTCCGGCACAGTTCGGCGGGGCAAATGCCGCGGTCATCAACATGAACTCTGTTGATACCGTCAAAGAATTCAGCGGCTACACTGATATCGGCCTTATATCGGCTAATGCCATTTTCAAGGTTCCCTTTTTTCGGGACGTTCCCGGCTCCGAGAAAAAGGAGACCGCGGGTTATCTTATCGTCAGCGGACGTTACGGTTACTACCGGCTTCTGATTCCCCTTTTCTATAAGATATTCACCGGTGACACCCTTACCAGTGTGCCTGAATACTGGGACTACCAGATAAAGGGTCGCTATTATTTTAACAGCCGCCTCTGGATGACCTTTACCGCCATAGGAAACAGGGATTTCTTTCGCATCCTCGGTGTTGATACAGATGATGCTTTTGACCCCCTTACCAATGATTTTGATCTCGAGACCGATACCCTGGCCAATGCCCAGGCTCTCTACCTGACATGGCAGCCGGGGCCCCGTTTCAGAAACCGATTAATGACATACGCGTCATTGAACGATACCTATTTCTACATTAACCTTAATGATCCCAATGCGGCGGACTGGGCAAAGGATTTTTTTATTTCTTCTAAACCCTGTATCTTCGGTGTAAAGGATAAGGTAAAGTTCGAGTGGCTGAAAGACCACGCGGAACTGCGCCTCGGTGCTGAACTGACATACTACTATTTCTCCCGTGACGGCGTGACACTGGTGCCCCAGGACTACAATCCCGTGCAGGGCATACCGAATTTTGCCAATCCCACTGAATTCTATTCTGCCCCCCTCGATGCAGGTGCGGCAACCAACCTCGCCGTGGGAGGATACGTTGAAAACGAATTCAACGCCTGGGGTCTCAAGTTTGTACCAGGCATGCACTATGATTTTCTCAACAGAACAAAGGAACACCTGGTTGATTTCAGGGGGCTTTTGAGTTATGAGTTCAAGAGCAATACCACTGTATCCGCGGCGGGGGGGCAGTACTCATCATTTCTTCAGACCAATCCCATCCTGTTTAACAATGCCCCGGACATCGCCACC
Source organism: uncultured Leptospirales bacterium (assembly GCA_964534225.1). Lineage (GTDB taxonomy): Bacteria > Spirochaetota > UBA4802 > UBA4802 > UBA5550 > CAZHNW01. The sequence continues at coordinate 3,278 of CAZHNW010000069.1, forward strand.
CTCGATGACGAGATCAAACCTTTCAGGTCTTTACACAGTTCACTTGGCCTTGAACAGGTCATCGACCTCTGGACAATCAAGGCGGAGGGATTTTATAACTATTTCTACGATGTGACCTATTCCAGCGCAGTGGTGGCGAACAACTACCTTTCTGAAGGGAAAATTTATACCTACGGTGTAGAGATCATGGCCCGTCTTGACCGGCGCAAGGGCCAGAGCGGGTTCTTTGGCTGGGTGAATTACACCTGGGCGCGGGCCAGGGCAAAGAGCAACCTGCCCCTGTCTGCTGACCCCACGGGGGACCAGTGGATCACCTCTGACTATGAACAGGAGCACACGGTAAAACTTGTAGCGGGCTATACCAGCGGCAGGCACAGCATCTCTACCCGTTTTCAGCTCAATACATCACTGCCGTATACCCCTGTGTCTGACTCTGTCGTTTCAGGCACGTTTGCTGACGGGTCTCCTCGCTATGTTCCCACTTATAATTATCCTGATTCGATACCCAATTCGGCGAATCTGCCCATGGAGCACCGCCTCGATGTGCGCTATACCCACAAGACCAGTTATTCGTGGGGATACGTGAGCTGGTATATCGAGGTGATAAATATTTATATGTTCAAGGCATCTGACCAGGACTGGGACTATTCAGAACCCTATGGTGACGGCACCAATCCTCAGATCAAGAAACAGGGCGGCCTGAACATCATTCCCAACTTTGGCGTAGAGATAAAGTTCTAACAGGAAAGGAGATTATAATGAAAAGAATCAGTACAGCAATTTTAATAGTGGCGGGCTTTTCACTTTTGCTCAGTTCATGTGTCAGTTCCATGGGAATGACACAGTCCAATATTCCCCTCCAGGGGAAAACCTATGAGAAGCTGGGGACGGGAGAGGGAGACAGCAGTGTCTATTCTGTCTTCGGTCTCTGGCAGGTGGGGCATACCGATATTGATGGGGCCATAAAAAGGGCCATTGCCGAAAAGAATGGTGACGCACTGATAAATATCACCTGGCAGGAACGCACCTACTGGTTTATCCTGGTGGGATGGCATCACCTTGAAGTAAAGGGCGAAGTGGTAAAGTTCACCGATGACAATGGGAAAAAACCGGTACGAAGACGGGGGAGATAATGAAAGGATTTTTTATAAAGAGAGCCTTCATGGCATGGCTTCTCTCCCTGGTTTTTTTAATACCGGGGTGCCTTTCTTATAATGTAAATTTTATGGGCCTTCACCCCTCGGTCAATCCATTAAAGGAGAGACCCTATAAAGTTGTGGGTGAAGCAGAGTCTCAGGTGAGTAACTACACCTTTTTCTGGTTCTGGACGGTTACCCCCGATGTTGATTTTACCAGGGCCTACCGTGAAATGATCAGTGAAAAGGGGGGAGATGATATAATAAATGTTCGTATGTGGAGAGAAAGAAAACACTGGATCGTCGGCGTCATTACGATAATTCATATAAAGGGAACCGTGATTCGCTACCAGGAATAGAGGCCGCAGTACCGCCGGTGCAGGGCCGAAACAAAAACAGATAAAGGGTAAATAATTATTATGGGGGGAAGTTTATACCGTCGTCTCCAGAAACAGCTCAACCGCCAGGCGGTGGGATTTCCCGCCACCATTACCGGCGCGGACATCAGGCTCTTAAAGAGCCTCTTCACTGAAAAAGAAGCCGCCGTTGCCTGCCACCTCGATTGCCGCTATGCCGATGGGGAAGATATCTTTCACCGCGCCGCTGCGGCAGAGGACCTTTCAATCGAAGAGGCCCGAAGCCTTCTCGATGAAATGATGCAGAAGGGCCTTGTTGCCGTGAGAAAACGGGAAGGGCGGCGCCAGTATCGTTTAATGCCCCTTGTGGTGGGAATCTACGAGGGCCAGGTCAACCGCCTTACCCCTGAATTTCGAAAGGCCTTCAGCGCCTATACCGGAAGCCTTTCATACGGGATATCCTGGATTACCCCCGCGGCCCCGCAGATGCGTACTATTCCCATAAAAGAAAGTATCTCCCCTGAAACAGAGCTTCACCCGGCCAATGACGTGACAGCGCTTCTCGATGCGAGTCCCGGGCCCTTCGCGGTACTCGAATGTATCTGCCGAAAAAAAAAGGCCCTGGAAGGGGAACCCTGTTCAGTGACCGAACGAAAAGAAACATGTCTTGCCCTGGGAGACCTGGCGGCGCAGACCATTGAAATGAAGGCGGGGCGCGAGATCACCCGTTCAGAAGCAGAGGCACTTCTCGATGAGAGTAAAAGGGAAGGGCTTGTTCTGCAGCCTTCGAATTCCGCTGAGCCTGAATTTATCTGCTCCTGCTGCGGCTGCTGCTGCGGCATGCTGGGCGTGCAAAAGATGCTTCCCCGCCCCCTTGATTTCTGGACGGCACCGTTTGCCGCAGCCCTGGATGCAGATGCCTGTACCGGCTGCGGGCGATGCGCTGCCATCTGCCAGGTTGATGCCATTACCTTCCATCAGAAAAAAAAGAGGGTGACCCTTGACCTGAACCGCTGTATCGGCTGCGGCAACTGTGTTGCCGCCTGTCCCTCTGGCGCCCTGAGCCTTGTTGAAAGAGAGCAGAAGAAAGAAATTCCCCCCACCATGGATGATCTCTACGAAACAATCATGAGAAGAAAAAAGTCTTTCGGAGAGACCTTAATGGTGATTGTAAAATTTTTACTGCGCATCAGGCAGTAAAAGAAAGGGCTCAGAGCCTGTGCAGGGAAATCATAAGCAGCCTTAAGCCGGGGGCCAAACGGGAAGCTTTACCAATAATGCGGAAAGACCCGGATAAAAACATCATTCGGGAAATTTTTTAGTGCGGTTTGAATACCAGGGTAAAGCGTGAGCCATTTTCGCTGCTGTATGTCATTTCTCCCCTGAGTTGAAGTGCCAGTGCCTTGATGATATTCAGGCCCAGGGTGTCTGTTTCCTCATAATTGAAATCTTCTGTCATTCCTACACCGTTATCTGCCACTTCGAGGGTAATGTCCCCCTCCGATGACTGTTGAAGGGTAATGGTCAGTTTCCCTTCATCTATTCCGGTAAAGGCATGTTTCAGGGCATTGGTGACAAGTTCATTGACGATAAGGGCGCAGGGGATGGCGTTGTCAACGGTGAGGAGTATTTTTTCCGCCCTGATTTCCTTTGTGATTCGAGTGGAATAATCTGACTGCGAGGCTATCAGTTCATCCACCAGTGAGACAAGGTATTCGCGAAAATCAATTTCAGCATAGTTATCTGACCGGTAGAGTTTTTCATGAACCATTGCCATTGTGTGAATACGGTTTTTGCTCTGCATAAAAATGTCCCGTACTTCCTGGTCCTCTATGTTCATTGACTGGAGGTTAAGGAGACTGGATATGATTTGCAGGTTGTTCTTGACCCGGTGGTGGATTTCCTTGATGAGTATTTCTTTTTCTGAGATGGATGCTTTCAGACGTTCAAGGGCGGTTTTCATTTCGGTAATGTCAGGGAAGATGACCAGCCCCGCGATCAGTTCTTTCCGGCTGTTGTAAATAGGGACCCCGCCTGACTCAACCCACCGCACGGTGCCGTCCTGTCTTTTTACGTACATTTCTGTTTTATCTGTTCTCATGCCCTTACAGGCGCGCATCATGGGAAGTTCACGGACAGGGACGATACTATCGTCAGGGAGAAAGAATTGCCATGATTGCCCGAAAGGTTTCGCGTCTCTGCCGATGATGGTCTCTTTATTACTGATACCGAGAACTTCTCTACAGGCGGGGTTGATAACAGATATTACTTGTTCCGGCAGGCTCACCGCCGCCATGGGAATGGGAGACTGCTGGATAATTGATTCGAGAAGGGACTTGGTGTTTTCCAGTTCATCGAGGGTTTTCTGTATCTCTTCTGTTTTCTGGCGCACCTGTGAGTGAAGGAGCCTGTTCCATACGAGTACCAGGAGAATCAGCAGTACCAGGACACCCGCGCCAAGGGCAAAGGGGATAAGAGCTGTCCGGTCGAGTGAGAAACTGTGATGGGCAAAATGCATCCATTTCTGCTGAATGTCTTTTTTTTCTTTGGGCGAAACCTGTAAAAGGGTTTTCTTGATTATTGAATTGAAGAGGGGCATATCCTTTTGTGTAGCGAAACAGAGGCGGTAGGTATAATCGATTGGGCCTGCTGAACGAAGGTTGGTGATGCCCAGCTTCTCAATAAAAAATGATGAGACGGCGTAGTCGGTTATGAGAATGTCAACCTGTCCAAAGGAGAGCATCCTGAGTCCTGTTTCGGTATCTTTTACTTCGACAAGGTTTATCAGGGGATTCTGTTTTTTAATATAATCAATAATGGTATACCCTTCAACAACGGCGGCGCTCATACCGGAGCAGTCTTCCAGGGTGAGGTTGCGCCTGATGCGGGTACTTGTCAAAATGGTGTTGGGGACTTCAACATACGGTTCGGTAAAGGAAAGATATTTTCTTCTTTCAGGAGAATTTTGAATGGAGGCAACAAGGTGAATTTTCCCCTCTTTTGCCTTATCAAGAAGTTCTTTCCAGCTGTTAAAGTAGAGACGTTTGAATTTGAAATTGAGCTGTTTTTCCATGAGGTGTAAATAGTCAGCTGTTATGCCTCTATGAACACCTTTCTCATCAATAAAATCCACGGGGGGGTAGGAAATATCTGATGCAAAAATAATTTGTTCCCTGTTTTCCCACAGCCATTGTTTTTCTACCTCTGTCAGTTTATGTTTACTCCGGGGAGAAAAAACGAGATAAAAAATAACTATGGCCGCCGCGGCAAGAATGGCAAGTGTAACCATAACGACAAGGATGCCCGGGAGCCAGTTTCTTCCCACTCTGTTTTTTGGCTGTTGTTCATTTTTTCCCGCCCTGAATTTGAAAAGGATAATCAGGATAATCGATAGAAGGAGCAGGGTGAGAATCACTGCTGCTATTAATTTTCTCCGGGGGCCCTCATCAGCTGAGGCGATATTGCCCATGCTGATCCACTTTCTCTGGATTGTTTTCTTTTCTTCTTCGGTAATCAGGGAAAGCCCTTTTTGCAGAATGCTGTTAAGAAGGGGATTGTCGATTCTTGATGCAATTGAAAGGCGGTACTGGCTGCCGGTTGTTCCCGCCACCCTGAGATTTTCAAGGCCCTTCATTTTTATATGGTATGATGCCGATGGAAGTTCCGTTACCACAGCATCAGCCCGCCCCTCTGAAACCATTGTCAGGCCTTCGACATCATTATTGACATGGATGAGTTTCAGGGAGGGATAGTGCCGGGCAATGTACTCATTGACGGCATATCCCCTGGTGGTAACGACCCTGTACCTGCTCAGGTCTTTCATTGAAAGGGGGCCTTTTAGACTTTTGCGGGTGATAATAACATTGGGACTTATGATTATCGGTTCGGTAAAAAGAAGGTACTTCGAGCGTTCGGGGGTTTTTACTACCACTGTGGCCACGTCTATCTTTTTTTCCCGCGCCGCCTTTAGCATATCATTGAAGCTTTTGTAGTATGCGATTTTAAATTTTATATTCAGTCTTTTTTCTATGAGGGCAATGTAATCGGCGGCGATTCCGCGAAACTGTCCCATTTTATCGATAAAGTTAACGGGAGGATAATCAGGTTCGGGGGCGAGGGTGATGGTCTCCCTGTTTTTGTCGAGCCAGGCCCGTTCCTGCCGCGAAAGGATGTCCTTCTCCTTGCAACAGGAGAAACTGCCGGAAATGAGGCAGCCGGCAAGGGTAAAGAAAAGAAGTGAGTGCAGAATGTTTTTCAAAGGCAAAACCTGAATTTTAATATAAGGGAACGTCTATAAAATGAAAATCTGGATGTTCCCCTGTGGCAACAACACCTGGTAAAATCAGGAGTTATCATTTTTAATATTAATGAAACTCCTGGTGTTTAGAGGTTGCCATAATATAAACCAGAATCGATGTCAGGTCAATACATCTTAGTATAGAATTTTAAAGCGCCGTCGTCAACCAGAATACTTTTTCTGATGTGGGCGCCGGGTGAGATGGGGGGAAGTTTACCCCCCCCTCAGGAGAGAGCTTTTTCCAGGTGTCCCGCAAGTCTCTTGCCCAGGGAGGCAACGGTCCAGACCACGGGAAGCCCCAGTGATGCAGGGAAGACCGAGGCGTCACAGCAGTAGAGGCCGGGAATCTCTGTTTCAAGGTTGGTGTCAACAACTTCCCCGATGCGGCAGGTTGCCGAGGGATGGGCCCCCGTGGGAGGAAGGGCGGCGATGGAGGTTTCTTCCGCCCCGGCTTTGATTAAAATTTTTTTGATGATGTCGGCGCCCTTGTTGATTTTTTTCAGGTCGTTGTCAGTCATCGGTTTTGAAAAGCTTTTAGGTGAGTCTAAACTTCCTGCAATATCATCTCTTACCTTTACCATGATGCCGGTGTATTGTGGGAAGTTTAAAAATTTCGGCAGGGAACGCGGAGCCCCCATCCCGAGCATGACAAGAAACTGTGACCAGTTGGGAAAAACTGGCATGATGGCAATACCGTCAGACTCGTAGTGTTCAAGACTCCCCACCGCCATGGGTGATGCCCCCACCGAGGTAAGGCCCGGTATTTTTCCGAAGACGAACTGGAGCCAGTCACAGCAGAAACCGTCACCGGCGTTGCGGATACCCGCGTTGCGCAGGATAAAGGCGTTACCCACACCGGTGGAAAGGACCACGCATTTTCCGTGGTAGGTAACCTTTCGGCCCAGGTGCTGTGCCTCAACACCGACGGCGCGGCCATTTTCCACAATGATATTTGTCACCCTTGTGCGCAGTTTCAGTTCAGCCCCTCCCGCGATGGCCTCGTCGCCGTAGGTGCGAGCCGAGAATTTTGCCCCGGTTTTACACCCCAGCATACAGTTGCCGGTACCCTGGCAGGTGGCACAGTCAACGAATTTTTCCATCTTCTGCCACTGGTATCCCATGTCACAGGCCGTGTCAAGGAGGCGCAGGTTGGTGGCGCCGATCAGTTTATCGGGCTGTTCCTGTATTTTCATGTCCGCGCGGGCCTCTTCTTTCTCCCGGCTGAGATCAATGCCTGTCTTATCGAAAACCTGCGGGGGGGGCGGGGCGGCGCATCCCGCGGTCAGGTTTGAAAGGCCCCCGTAGTTGTCTGCCATGGTGACCACGTTTTTTTCCCTGCTGCGGAGAAGTCCGAAATTCTGCAGTATCAGGGCAACGGAAAGGGTGTTTCCCAGCATGTCTGTGCGGCCCCCCTTTTCAAGGAGGAGTACCTTTTTGCCGCGCCGGGTCATTTCCCGGGCCACGGTGGCGCCACCGATACCGGTGCCTGCAACAATTACATCGTATTCTGTTTTATCTTTCATGATCTTACCCTGTCCTTTATTTTTTTATATTTATTACATGTAGCTTTCTTTTACGATATCCAGGTCAAAGGGGACCGGTTTCGATGGATCGCGTACCAGGCTCAGAGCATCTTTGTCACAGCTCTCGACACAGAGTTCGCATCCGTAGCATCTGTTTTCATCAAGAATCCAGTCTTCTTTGGTTGTAACAGTAATGGCTTTACCGGGGCATATTTCTGCGCAGCTGCCGCAGGCGTCACAGAGGGCCCTGTCGCGGTTTACCGCGTATCCCGCGTGGGCATTCATGTTCAGTGAGGGGTTAAACTTCCGCCCAAACTCTGTCGCCTTGAGGCTGACGCATGTATCGGGATGACAGTTGCAGATAACCCCTGAGCATCCCCCTGTTGCCACCTTAAAAAAGGCCTGTGTGAGATACCCCGCCTTTCTGAAACGACTGATAAGATCAAGGGCCTCCTGCTGGGTGATCTTTTTTGCATTATATTTTTTGCCATGATCGAGCCAGAAGGCGGTAGTGGCCTTTCCCACGGCAAGGCATGAATTGATTGTCCAGTCTTCATCACCCAGTGTCTTTTTACAGGGGCAGTCCATGACGGCGATATGCTCAGGGTCCTGAAAAATGATTTTTCTCGCATACTTGAAAGGAACGATTTCCTTTGTGCGAGGGGTCAGAGCCATGACGTCATGGTCGAGGGTGAATATTTTTTTGGTGTCTCCAAAGGAGATAATTTTTGCGTGATACCTGTTGAAGGCCGCCCTGAGAACCGGTGTCAATGGCTTGAACCATGAAAGGTACCGCGCCAGGAAGCTGAAGATATGGTACACGGTAAAGACATAGGGATAGTAAAAGGTGAAATAGATGTAATTGTGAAGGGCCCGGTCAAGGCGCCAGCCATGTTTTTTGATCATGAGCCGCGTTGATTCTTTCATCTGTTACTCCATTTTGTTGGACATTTGTCCAATATCGCGAGAAAAAATAATAGCTGAATATACTGACTTGTCAGGTCTAATAATAGACATATATGATTAAAAGTCAATAAAATTTTTATTATAAGGTGTGATGTATCGGTGGGGTGTCCCGAAGCAGGGTGCTTTGTATATTACTGTTTTACATCTCCCATAAAGAGCTCGTTAAAGAAATCTACCAGGTAGAGGGCTTCGTTGTAAATACCGGTAACAGAGATTTCGTTCTTTGTATGTGAAAAGATTTCCGTACCAATAAAGGATACATTGAGGCCGTCTATCTTCATCACCTCTGCCAGACTTTTTCCCTGTTGATAGGGTATAAGGCGGTCATTTTTCGAATGGATGATAAAAAACCGGGTTTCAGCCAGGTGTTTTGATACGTTTTTCTGTTTAACGTCCATATCCTTCATGTCCTCTTCGGTAAACCTGAAGACCGAGATATTTCTAAAGAGTTCCTGGCCGAGTATCTGTTTCATCTTCGTTTTGTCCGTAAGCCCGGGCCTGGTAGAAAGCATTGCTTTTTCAATAAGCTTTTTTTCATCCTCGTTAAAATACTCATGTTTCGATGAGAGGGTAAGGCGAACCAAAAAATCAAGTTCCATGTTACTCTGTTTTGCCGCCTCCTGGAGAAAGGGGACCAGTCCCTTTCCTTTGTTGTAGGGGCCATAGAGAAAGATTTTCTCAGGCACCTTCTCTCTCGGCACTTCGAGCATTGAGTTCATCAGTATGGTGCCGCCGATACATGATCCGAATCCCCGGTAATGCCCGGGATACCTTTCCTGCAGTTTCATGTATATCCCTGCGACCCCCTTAATGACACTGTTCATGTTCTGATTTTTTTTCACATACCTGGTAAAGTCGGGAATAAAGACATGCATGCCTGTCGAATCCACAAGGGCCTTTGCCAGATCATTTAAGGCCGGGTGTTTATACCCCAGGGGCGTGAGTCCGTGAATAAAAACATAGAAGCGGTCTCCAGAAAACCTGGTGTAATAATGAAACACTGGTACAGGGGTACCATCCACGGTAATGGTTATCTCTTCTTTCTGTGCCCGCGAAGGGGTAATAAAGCCGCCCTGAATAAGAACCATGCGTGCTCCAGGATTTCGGTTTATAATTGAAAGGGCCGTATACAGGGTGGCCCCCGCAAGAGTGACAAGAAGAGTAACAGTTATAAGAAAATATTTAATTATTTTTGGCATGTGAAAGTGTCCTCGTTGATTGACTGCCCGTGGGCAGAGTCTATCAGTAGAATCCACAATGTCAAGAAAGAAGCCCGTGTCTGAAGAGACCGGCTATTTTTTGATGGCGCTATTGTTTTTCCTTTTTCAGATAGTAATATATGTCTTTATGGCCGTTTTACCGGGCAGGGATTGGAGCACTTTTTCTGCTTTGAAATCAATCAGTAAGACATCCCTGCACAAACATAATCCTGTTGAAGCAACGGGTACTCTATTGACAGGAGTAGTAATTTATGAAATAATAATATTATTATACTGTCCGATGGAGATCAGCCAGCTAAGCCATGTACCTGGAAAATAATAAACTGAAAAGAGTCTTATCTGGCCTGATCATTTCAGCTTTATGTATTCCTGCATACATAATAAGAGACTCAATATCGGCTATGATGCTGTCCCAGAAGTAATTTCCTACTCCGGATTGCTGGTGATCATAGAATAGTTCTCCATCCTCTAAATCTGCAACAGCCTCGTCCAGAATAAAGACATCTTTAATATTCATTTCGACTGGTTTTGAGATCAGAAAGGGAGATGAATTGTGCATCTCCCTTTTTTATTTGCTGTTTCCGTTTTTCGATTATCTCTTCATGCCATGCGGGTGTTTCAATCTCCGCATTTTCGTAAATCAATGAGTCCCAGAGAGCCTCCATGGTCTGAATTCTTTCTGATGTACTCATTTTTTTTATGTCCTGAATATTCATACTTCTCTCCGGTGACCTTGTTAATAATGATTAATTAAATGAAAATTCTGTGAAGTGTAAAGTAAAAAAACCATTGGACATACGCATGATTTTGATAAATATATACTTAATCGACAGTAAAAATACAGGATTAAAGCATGAAAGAACAGCAGCCGGATGACCCCCGGCGAAAAGATATCATCGAATCAGCCCGTCTTCTCTTTGCCCGTCACGGGTTCTACAATACGAAACTCGATGACGTGATCCGTCACGCCGAGGTGGGCAAGGGAACCTTCTATCGTTTTTTCCATAACAAGGATGATCTTTTCGTGACCCTTCTCACCCAGTTTCTCGATTTATGGGAGAAGGAAGTCTTACTCCCCGCGGCCTCGGTCAAGAACGAGGGGAGGGGGAACTACTTTTATCACCTGATACTGCGAAGCCTCTACTTCTTTCGCGACCATGAAGACCTCTGCAGCATCTACTTCCGCGCCGGCCCCGGCGCGAGCACCCTTTTTGAACCCTTTATCGAAAAGTTTGAAAACCGCATGCTCGAGTATATTGTCACCGAACTCGAAGAGGGCCGCCAGGGAAAATTCGTCAGGGATGATTTCGATATTGAAATGGCCTCGAATATGATTGCCGGGTCATTTTTGCGGGTAGATTACTATTATTTTGTCCTGAAAAAACGGCATATACAGTCCCTCGATCTTGAAAAAATGGCGCAGGAGTTCTACGATATCGCCCTGCGGGGGATATTGAAAAATCCGGGACAGGAAGTGAGCTGAAGTTTTATTGTTTAAAACCCCCGCCGGGGTGGCCCAAAGCGCCGGAGGCGAGGGTGAGGGCATGAATTCAATGGCCCCGGCTGTCATAAAATCTTATCATAAAAAGTAAAATCCTTGACGAATGGAAATAAGTGATCCATATTTGTTGAAAATTTTGGTCGATTGTCCAACATACTGGTTGGACGTTCAACAAGAGAGTGGAGGGAGTTATGGCGGTAAATCCGATTATCGACAGCAGGGATGTGCGCTTTGTTCTTTTTGAAGTACTTGAAACAGAAAAGCTCGGGACACGGTACGAAGAATATGCAGAGTTTGACAGGGATATCTATGAAGAAATACTCGATCTGGCAGAACGCATTGCCGTTGAAAAAATATATCCCGCCAACAGCGAAGGTGACCGGGAAGGATGCCAGTATGACCCGTCAACGGCGCAGGTAACAATTCCAGCATCCTATCATGAACCTATCGGGGCCTTCTACGAGGCGGGGTTCCTTGCCCTGGGTGAGTCCCCCGAGATTGGCGGCATGGGAATGCCCCAGTCCATTACTCAGGCCTGTAATGAAATGTTCATGGCAGGCAGCGTGCCCATGATGATGTATCCCGGACTGGGGCATGGCGCCATGATGCTTGTTCATAATTATGGCACAGATGAACAGAAAAAGCTTTACACTGAAAAGATGCTCGCCGGGGAGTGGGGCGGTACCATGTGCCTTACCGAACCCGAGGCAGGCTCTGATGTGGGGGCCCTCAAGACAAAGGCGGTAAAACAGCCTGACGGTACCTACCTGATTTCAGGGCAGAAGATATTCATCACTGCGGGGGATAACGACTACTATAAAAATATCATTCATCCTGTACTGGCCCGCATCGAGGGTGATCCCCCCGGCACAAAGGGGATATCGATTTTTCTTGTACCCAAGTACCTTGTCAACCCCGATGGAACCATGGGAGATAAAAACGATGTGGTATGCGCCGGTATCGAGCACAAAATGGGCATCAAGGGCTCAGCAACCTGTACCCTCAGCTTTGGAGAAAACGGCCAGTGTAAGGGCTATCTTCTCGGAGAAGAGCGCAAGGGTATGAGGATAATGTTTCAGATGATGAACGAGGCCCGTCTCGGTGTGGGTATCCAGGGTCTTGCCCTTTCCACGTCAGCGTATATGCACGCGGTGACTTACGCGAAGAACCGGGTACAGGGTGTGCACATTTCACAGATGATGAACCCCGAGGCAAAGGCGGTTCCCATTATTGAGCATCCTGATGTAAGGCGTATGCTTCTCTGGATGAAATCTCATGTTGAGGGGATGCGTCTCCTTGCCTACTACATGGCACAGTGCCTTACCATAGATGAGTGTGATGAGAGCGAAGAAGGAAAAGAAGCCCGGGCTGTGGCTGAGCTTCTTCTTCCCATATGCAAGTCGGGCAACACCGACGGTGCCGTACAGGTTACCTCAGAGGCGATGCAGGTCTACGGGGGATCAGGCTACTGTGCCGACTATCCTGTTGAACAGCTTATGCGGGATTCCAAGATCACTACAATATACGAGGGGACCAACGGCATCCAGGCCCTTGACCTGGTAATGAGAAAACTCCTGATGAACAAGGAACAGTATAACTTCTCTGTTTTTCATAAAAAGGTGAACGAGACATTTGAAAAGGCCCGCGGCGTGGTTGATGAAAAGTATATTAAAACCCTTGAAAGGGCCCTTGAAAAAACAGGTGAGATCGTTGAAAGCAAAAAGAAACTCCTGGGTGAAATGAAATTTCTGCAGATAGTCATGAACGCAAAACCCTTTCTCGAGGCAATGTTTGTCCTGGTAATGGGGTGGCTTCACCTCTGGTCGCTGACGGTTTCAATGCCGAAAATGAAAGAGCTCTGCGGTGACCTGAAGGGTGAAGAGCTCGATGCACTGCTCGAGGAAAACAGCGAGGCTGCCTTTTACCGGGGCAGGGTTCTTTCGTCACAGTATTACCTTGGTTCAGAGGTACCGAAATTTTTCGGAATGGCAGAGTCTATTCTGAATGTAGAAACATCGGTACTCAAGGCGGGGCCTGCTGTTTTTTCTGGCGCCCCTGCTGAATAGTTTTCCATACCCTGAGTTACTGGCCCCGTCCTCCTGCGGGGGCGGGGTTACTTTTTGAAGAGGATGCCGGTAATATCAGGTTGACAGGCAGCAACAGGCATGGACTGATAATCTGAAAATATTTTAAAGAGGGTGCATGCGTGGAAGTCAAAAGCGAAATAATCCAGTATCTCAGGCGGTGCACGGGACTGACCGGGAGTATCGCTTCGGGGAAGTCAACCGTTGCCAAAATGTTTACGAACCGTGGCGGGCATATCATCGATACCGACCTGATTGCCCGTGAGGTAGTAGAGCCGGGAATGCCCGCCCTGCGTGATATCGAAGAGGCATTCGGAAGTAACATGCTTCACAGCGACGGGACCCTGAACCGTGAGGCCCTGAGGGAAGTCATCGTACATGACAGTGAAAAACGAAAAAAGCTCGATGCCATTACCCATCCCCGTATCAACGAAATGGTCTACCATAAACTCGAGGCCTTTCGTAAAAATGAAGACGGCATGCCCATATTTGTTGACGTGCCCCTTCTTTATGAAACGGGATGGAACAACTTTTTTGATTCATCAGTGCTTGTCTATGTCACGGCAGATGTGCAGCTGAAAAGACTTATGGCCCGTGACGGCCTTGATGAAAAAACCGCCCGGGCCACCATCGCGACACAGATGAGCCTCGAAGAAAAGAAAACGATGGCGGCCTATATCATCGATAATTCGGGAACACTCGAAGAGACAGAAAAAGAGGCGCAAAATGTTTTCGAAGAGTGTCAAAAAAAATGGAGGGAGACGGGCTGACTGTGAGTTTCCCGGGGAGAGGATGTGATTTTTTTAAAAACAGGGCCGCCGAAGTGGCTGACAAGAATCATGGTCTTACTTTCATGGCCGGTCATCATTGCCGGTAAGAAATGCAGTCGTTTTATCCTTACACGAAAGATAACTGACCTTTTTTTCAGGCGGCCCCATAACGAAGTCACCTCCATACCCATCAGTGTTCCTGTTGCGGCCCCTGAAAACACCCTGCTCCCCCGCCGCGTTCTGCAGAGACTTTTGACAATGATAGATGACATATTCATTTTTGATGAATGTGTCTGCCGCAGCCTCATGTCCTGTTCCCGGCATCCCGTCGATATAGGGTGCATGGCACTGGGGCCAACCATCAGCCAGATTCATTCGTCCCACGGGAGAAAAGTCACCACAGAGGAAGCCCTTCATCATGTGGAACGGGCCTCTTCTGCAGGGCTTGTTGCCACTGTAGCCCATACCTGGATCGATTCTGTTGCCTTTGGCCTGACTCCTTTTAAATCGCTGATTTTCATCTGTTACTGTGATGACTGCTGCTGTATCTTCAGAAGACATATGAAGAATCCCGGGGGTAATCTCGCCACCGCCTACCGTCGTTTGCCGGGCCTGAATATACAGGTTGATCCGTCACTCTGTGATGGCTGCGGCCGCTGTGGGGAGCTCTGTTTTCTCGGGGCCATTGACTTTGAGAATGAAAAACCCCTTATCAGTGACGCCTGTGCCGGGTGCGGACGCTGCGTAGAGGCCTGTGAAAGGGGTGCCCTTTCCATAACCATTGATGATGAAGATACCCTGCTGGATCAGCTGGTTTCACGTATTCGGGAAATTTCAGCTATCCCGTTGAAAAGTCATGCCGGCCATGTTTTAACTTTTACGAAGGAATAAAAAGATTGATGCAACACAGCTATTGGATGTGCCGAAAAGCGCTGGTTCAAAGGGTGACCTGTAAGGACGCTTCACCGGGGGGGGGCGGGGGGGCAGGCCTGAATCAGTTAATAATCTCACGGTGTCAACACCGGAGTATATTACTTTTCAGTATAAGGTCACGGGGGCAGTGGTAATCAATCGGGGAGAAAAACCGTATAATTTTGCCCTGCGGGGGATGTAATAATTATTGACAATATAATAAAATTTTTTCAGAATATTTCAAAAAAGGGTAAGCCAATGAAAAGATTTTTACGTATTCTTTACCAGCCATACAAGTGGCTGGTCTATATCCCCTTTCTCTGCCTTTCAACACTTCTTTTCGGAAGCATCGCTGTTATTCTTGCCTTTCTCGTCAATGCCCGGGTGGCGAGTTTTATTGGTGGCGCCGTGTGGGCGCGGTTAAATGCAATGATGACACCGATTTTTGTGAAGGTTTCCGGCAGAAGCAATGTTGATAAAAAGCAGTCTTACGTGGTGGTGGCCAACCACCAGAGCCAGTTCGATATCTTTGTTCTTTACGGGTATCTCGGCATCGATTTCAAGTGGGTTTTAAAACAGGAGTTGAGAAAAATTCCCGGCCTCGGTATAGGATGTGAAAAGGTGGGGCATATCTTTATCGACCGCTCAGATCATGAATCCGCCCTGGCGTCACTCAACGCGGCAAAGGAAAAAATAGTCAATGGTACATCCGTGTTATTCTTCCCCGAGGGGACCCGCAGCAGTGACGGTAACATGAAGGATTTCAAGAAAGGGGCTTTTAAAATGGCACTCGATCTTGAACTTCCCATTCTGCCGGTGACGATTATCGGCACAAGGGATATACTTCCTAACAATACAATAGATCTGCTTCCTGGACGCGCACTGATGAATATTCATGAGCCTGTGCCGGTTACCGGTTACAGCGATGAGAATATCGAAGACCTTATGGCAAGGGTCCGCGCTATAATGAAAAGGGACGTTGACAGTCACTACTTCCCCGAAAACCTTGACAATTGAATACGGTTTTGTGTGACATAAAAAACCTTACCGGGAGAAAATCGGTGACGCGAAAACCCTTTGTCATGGATTATCTATGTGTACTGTTCTATTTGGGAGTTTTAATGAATTATTAGTTGCAAATAAAAACATGACTCTTTATGTTGACTATTTTATTACATTGCGTAATATAATCTGTTTTAAAAGCCCCCCTGACCCCCGAGGGGGCACTATTATTTATATTACCCGGAGGCGCCTTAATGCGTGCAGCAATTTTTATCGATGGTGCGTACCTGATTCAGCTGATGAAACAGAACAACATCGAACCGAACTACAGTAATCTTGCCGATTACCTTCTGAAACCGCTGCGTAAGTCTGTGCAGCTTGACCTTTTGAGATGTTATTTTTACTATTGTGCTCCCTGGATGTCCCAGGACCCGACAGACAATGAAAAGAAGCGTATGGAAGAACACGATGTCTTTATGAATGAAATCGCCGGCCTTGAGAGGTGGGCCGCACGTCTGGGAGTTCTTCAGCGCCGCTGGGATGGGAACAAGGAGTACTTTGAGCAGAAGAGGGTTGACGTTCTTCTCTCTGTCGATATGGTACGCCATTCCGCGGCGGGGCATGTTCAGCATGCCATACTTGTCGCGGGAGACTCTGATTTTATTCCCGCCGTAGAGGCGACGAAAGAATCCGGCGCCACGGTCACCCTCTGGTGCGGAGAAGACAATACCATTCACAAGGACCTGCTTAACCTGGCTGACGTGGTACACAGGTTCGACTGGAAGAAATTTCCCGGCAGGAAGGTCAAGGCACCAAAACCCCCGACACAGAAAAAGGCCCGGGAAAAAAAGAGAAACGTGGTAACCTTTGAGTCAAAGAAAAAAAGCAGCGCAAAACCACCCCGTTCACCGAACCGGGGCTGAGTCAGCGTCATTGACTTTTTAGTTGCCTGGTTCTTAGTGTCCTGGAGCAGCGGTTAAAAAAATGAGTGGACATATCTGTGCTTTCACAGATCCTGTCCTTATAAATGAAGTGATCCATCGGCAATCGTCTTCCTTTCCATTCTTCGGCAGCATGGCAGACCATATTTATACGCTTCTAATATCTGCACCGGAATTCCAGAGATTATTTCTGCTGTGAGCATTTCGCTTAAATTCAGACTCATACAGGAGTAGTCATGTCAGAAAATCGTTTCGACAGCCTTGGTCTGTCACAAAAGATCATGCAGGAAGTTCAACGCCGCGGTTTCGAGGAACCCACGCTCATACAGGAAAAGGCAATCCCCCTTCTCCTTGAAAACGAAAAGGACCTCATCGCAAAATCACAGACCGGTACAGGGAAAACCGCCGCCTTTGGCCTTCCCATACTGGATATGCTTGAAGAAAACTGCAGCCACGTACAGGCCCTGGTGCTGGTGCCCACGCGGGAACTGGCACTTCAGGTCTCAGAAGAACTTAATTCTTTCATTGGTAATCGTAAAATCAATATCCTTCCCATCTATGGCGGACAGTCAATGCCTGACCAGCTGCGGCGCCTGAAAAAAAAGGTCGACATCGTCGTGGGGACCCCGGGACGAATCATTGACCATATTAAAAGAAAGAGCCTTCACCTTGAGAGGATATCCTTTGCGGTCCTTGATGAAGCAGATGAAATGCTCAACATGGGCTTTGTTGAGGACATGGAGGAGATTTTAAGCCATACCGCGGGACACAAAAGAACTGTCCTTTTCTCCGCCACCATGCCGAACCACATCTACAAGATTGCAAAAAATTATATGAAGGATTACGAGATAATCGAAGCCGGCGGCAGTAACATGACGGTTGAAAAGACCGATCAGATCTATTTCGAGGTAAACCAGTCAGACAAGTTCGAGGCACTCTGCCGGATTATGGACATGGAAGAAGAATTCTACGGTCTCATCTTTTCCCGTACAAGGGTGGGGGTAGACGAGTTGACAAACAGGCTTCTCTCGCGCGGTTACGACGTTGAAGGGATTCATGGAGATATCTCCCAGGTGCAGCGGGAACGCTCCCTGCAGAAGTTCCGTAAGCGCCGGGCAAATATCCTGGTGGCAACCAACGTGGCAGCACGGGGTATCGATATCACTGACCTGACACATGTCATCAACTATTCACTTCCCCAGAACACCGAAGACTACGTACACCGTATCGGGAGAACCGGCCGTGCCGGAAAGAAGGGAACCGCCATTACCTTTATCAGTCCTTCTGAACACCGAAAACTCAAGGCAATCAGCAGGGAAACTAAAAGTATCATACGCAGGGAAAAAATACCTACCATCGCTGACATCAGGAACGCCCGCAGGGAGCGTCTCTTCGAAGAGCTGATGAATAATTCCGGTGAAAATACAGAAAGAGAATTCGTTGAAATGGCGGTACAGCTTCTCAGCGGTAATGATCCCCTCGAGGTGACCGCGGCACTTCTACAGCATTCCTTTCAGAATGCCTTTGATATGAATGCCTATGGAGAAATAAAAGAAATAAAGAAAAAATCCACAAAGCAGACCCGTCTTTTTCTTTCAAAGGGGAAAAAAGACGGCCTCTCTCCGCAGAAGCTTCTCCGTATGATAAAGAATGAGACCGGCATTGGTGCATCGGTAATCAGTGATATCTGTATCAAGGAGTATTACTCATTTCTTTCTGCCCCGGGTAAAGAGGCGGACAAGATTCTCAGGACCTACAAGGAGGGAGACAGCCGCAACAAAATGGCCGTAAAGGTGGCGGGCAAATCCCCTAACGAGAAAAAGGCCGCCCGTAAGACAACACGACAGACCGCGTGAATCATCCGCCTGGGATCCGAAAAGGGTTCCAGGTGATTTTCATACATTTCAATTTATGCGCGGGGGATTCACAAAGAAATTCCCGAAATTTAAAACGCGCCCAGTGTGATCAGTTCCTGCCTGTACGTAATGCTGTTGACGTACTCATTTTTTCCTGCTATAATTAAATTCTTCTCTACATCAAATCTGTTTCGTATAAGTGAGAATAATATATGGAAGGGAAAACACTGCTGCTCGTTGAAGACGAAGCAATTGTGGCAATGCTTGAAAAGAGACAGCTCGAAAATTATGGATATGCTGTGCGCCATGCCCTTTCGGGAGTAGAAGCAGTTGACCTTATCTGCAGCAAAGGCGAAAAATTTGACCTGGTCCTCATGGACATTGACCTGGGCAGCGGCATTGATGGAACAGAAGCGGCAAAGCAGATACTTGAATGTATCGATATCCCCATTGTTTTTCTTTCGAGCCATACAGAACCAGCAGTTGTAGAAAAAACCGAAAAAATCACCTCCTACGGTTACGTGGTTAAACAGTCGTCGTTCACGGTACTTGATGCTTCGATCAAGATGGCCTTTAAACTTTTTGATGCAAAGCTGCGAGAGCATGAGAATGAAGAGTCCCTTCGCAGAAGCGAAGAGCTTCTTAACAGGACAGGAGAAATGGCCCGGGTCGGCGGGTGGGAAGTTGATCTTGATATAGAAAAAGTCAATTGGACCAGGGCGACAAAGATTATTCATGAAACAGCAATGGATTATGAGCCGTCATTAGAGGAAGCCCTGTTATTCTTTCCAGGCCGCTCCAGGGAAATACTGTCTGAGGCATTTGATAGAGCGGTACGGGAAGGAAAAGAGTATGACCTTGAACTTGATTTTATAACCGCAAAAGGTAATTACCTTAAAGTGCGCACTATCGGGCATTGTGAAAATATAAATGGAAGATGCAGGCGAATATATGGTATCCTCCAGGATATTACACTGCATAAAGAATATGAAAGACACAGGGGAGTAGAAGAGAACCAGTATAAAACACTTGTTGAACTCCACAGCATGTTCGGTGCACGGCGGGAAGATTTTTTTGATTACGTCATAGAAGCGTCGAAAGATTTGACAGGAAGTGAATTCTCTTTTTTCGGTATCATGAATGAAGATGAATCTGCGATGACAATCCATGCCTGGTCCAAAAATGCCATGGGGGCATGCTCTGTGACAGATCAGCCTATACATTTCCCTATCAGTGAATCCGGCATCTGGGGAGACTGTGTACGGCAAAGAAAGACGGTTATTTATAATGATTACAGTAAAGAAATACCCTCAAAGCACGGCACCCCTGAAGGCCATGTAACAATTACCCGTTACATGGGTATACCGGTTTTCGAAGGCAACCGCATTGTTGCGGTAGGAGCAGTTGCCAATAAGGCTGTGCCCTATGAAGAACATGATGCAAAGGCCCTGCGCACAATCTATGACCGCTTATGGGACATTATTATGCGGTACAGGGCAGAAGTTTCTCTACAGGAAATAGAGTGGCTTCTTTCAAAGAGCGTTGATGACAAAACTGGTAAAGATTCATACATTCCCCCCTATGGTGATGTTACTGAATTCAATACATGCCGTACCATAATTGATGCTGTAGATAGAGATCTTTTACATTCAATAGCAGCTGACAGCATTGATCTTCTGGAAACTTCAGTAGCTGTGTATGAAAAGAACGGCGACTATGCTTTCGGCATGTTTTCATCAGGATGGTGCCGTTTGCTTGACACAGCATCACGTGAACTCTGCAATACAACTGATAATAAAAAGGCCCTGGCATGTGGCAGATGGCTCTGCCATGAGAATTGCTGGAATGATTCAGCAAAGGCTGCGATGTT